>JBCNOP010000264.1:0-6757 GCA_039593775.1 Pseudoduganella sp. | reverse complement strand
GAGCCGGAAGCGGGCAACGACGGCCAGCAATCATTCCGCAGCGGCTCGATTGTGCACATCGACACGCCAAAGACGATTGCCGATGGCGCGCAGACCCAGCACCTTGGCTCGCTGACCTTCCCCATCATCAAGCGCGACGTGGACGACATCCTGACTGTCAGCGATGCGGAACTGGTGGATGCGATGCGCTTCTTCGCTTCGCGCATGAAGATCGTGGTGGAACCGACCGGTTGCCTGGGCTTCGCCGCGGCGCGCAAGATGAAGGAAGCCTTGCGCGGCAAGCGCGTAGGTGTGCTGATCAGCGGCGGCAACGTCGACATCGAGCGCTTCGCCGCTCTGCTCGCGTAAACGGCCGGGCCCGTGTCACACCCAAGGGCCTGACCCCACGGTGTGACACGGGCCCGGCAGTATTACTCGCCGAGGTAGGCGGCCTTGACGCGCGGGTCGTGCAGCATGTCTTCCGCGTTGCCGCTCATGGTGACCGAGCCCGATTCCATCACGTAGCCGCGGTTGGCGGCTTGCAGCGCCAGCTTGGCGTTCTGCTCCACCAACAAGATGGTGATGCCCTGCTTGTGCACGTCGCGGATCACTTCAAAGATCTTTTCGACCATGATCGGCGAAAGGCCCATCGAAGGCTCGTCCAGCAGCAGCAGGTGCGGGTGGCACATCAGCGCGCGCGCCATGGCCAGCATCTGCTGTTCGCCGCCGGACAGGGTGCCAGCCAGCTGCGTCGCGCGCTCTTTCAGGCGCGGGAATACACCGAACCACTTCTCGATATCGGCTGCGATCGCGGCCTTGTCGTTCATGGTGTAGGCGCCCATCATCAGGTTTTCGGTGATGGTCATGCGGGTGAATACGCCGCGTCCTTCCGGCACCATGGCCAGCTTCTTCTCCACCAGGTGGAAGGACTGCGAGCCTTTCAGCGACTCGCCCATATAGGCTACAGTGCCCTCCACTTTGCATGGCGGCAGGGTGCCGGTGATTGCCTTCAGCGTGGTGGTCTTGCCGGCGCCATTGGCGCCGATCAGCGTTACCAGCTCGCCGTCGTTGACCTCCAGGTCGATGCCTTTGACTGCCTTGATGCCGCCATACGCGACCTTCAGGCCCGAAACTTTCAGAACATTGGCGCCCATCAGTGCGCTCCTCCCAGATAGGCTTCAATCACTGCTTTATTGCTTTGAATCTCGGCTGGCAAGCCTTCGGCAATCAGCTTGCCGTATTCCAGCACGCTGATACGGTCGCACAGGCCCATCATCAGCTTCACATCGTGCTCGATCAGCAGCACGGTCTTGCCTTCGTTCTTGATCTTGACCAGCAGCTCGCGCAATGCCAGCTTTTCGGTCGCGTTCATGCCGGCAGCTGGTTCGTCCAGCGCCAGCAACTGCGGATCGGTCGCCAGCGCGCGGGCGATTTCCAGGCGGCGCTGGTCGCCATACGACAGGTATTTGGAGGTACGGCTGGCAAACTGGCCGATGCCGACGAAGTCCAGCAGTTCCTGCGCGCGCTTGCGGATTGCCGCCTCCTCTTCCCGCGCTGCCTTGTGGCGGAAGATCGCGCCGAACACGCCCTGGTGCGAGCGCACGTGGCGGCCCACCATGACGTTTTCCAGCGCGGTCATTTCGCCAAACAGGCGGATGTTCTGGAAGGTACGGGCGATGCCTGCCTTTGCCACCGCATGCGGGGCCGATGGCGAGTACGGCTTGCCGGCCAGTTCGAAAGTGCCCGTATCCGGCTGGTACAAGCCGGTGATCACATTGAAAAAGGTGGTCTTGCCGGCGCCGTTCGGGCCGATCAGGCCGTAGATCTGCCCTTTGTTGATCTTGATGCGCACGTCGGTCAGCGCCTGCAGGCCGCCGAAGCGTTTGTTGACGCCTTCGATATTCAGGATTACTTGTTCGTTCATCTCTACTAACCTCATGCTGCCATTACGCCGGTGGACTGGCCTTTGGAGTCAGAATCCGCATCCGGACGCTCTTCATGCTTGGGCGACGGCCACAGGCCCGCAGGACGGGTCAGCATGATCACCACCATCGCCAGGCCGTACAGCAACTGGCGCAGCACTTCGGATTCGATCAGCACCTTGCCGAACAGCTTCATTTGCAGCGGTTCCACCACGTGGCGCAGGATCTCCGGCAGCGCTGCAAGCAGTGCGCCGCCCAGCACCACGCCAGGAATGTGGCCAATACCGCCCAGCACCACCATCGCCAGCACAGCGATCGACTCGGTCAGCGAGAAAGATTCCGGCGACACGAAGCCCTGGAAGGAAGCAAACATGGCACCGGCCACGCCGCCGAAAGTTGCCCCCATCGAGAACGCCAGCAGCTTCACGTTGCGGGTATTGATGCCCATGGCCTTGGCTGCGATTTCATCTTCGCGTATCGCCACCCAGGCACGGCCCAGGCGGGAATGCTGCAGGCGGGTCGTCACGAACACGGTGGCGATGGTCAGCACCAGGAACAGGAAGTAGTAGGCGTTCACCGAAGGCATCGAGAAGCTGCCGATGAACACGGTGGCGCGCGAGCCCTGCTCGCCTGCCAGGTTCACGCCAAACACGCGGATCGGGTCGATCAGGTTGATGCCTTGCGGGCCATTGGTGATGTTGACCGGATCGTTCAGGTTGTTCATGAAGATTCGGATAATCTCACCAAAGCCCAGCGTCACGATGGCCAGGTAGTCGCCGCGCAGCTTCAGGGTCGGTGCGCCAAGCAGCGCGCCAAAGAGGCCCGCCAAGGCGGCCGCCATTGGCACGATCACCCATACCGACAAGTGGATGCCGTTGGTGCGGATATCTTCGCCCAGCATCGCAGCCAGCGCTTCGCCGACGGCCGGGTTCATATTGATCAGCGATTCCAGCACGGTCGCGAACTGCGGCGACGCCAGCAGGCCGGTCATGTAGGCGCCCACCGCATAGAACGCGATGTAGCCCAGGTCCAGCAGGCCGGCGAAACCCACCACAATATTCAGGCCAACGGCCAGCATGATATACAGCAGCGCCAGGTCGGCGATACGCACCCACGAATTGCCAAATGGTGCGGCAGCGAACGGGAAGATAATCAGCGCGGCCAGCAGCAGCGCCATGCTGATGTAGGCCTGCTTTGGGTTCTTTTGAATGTCGAAAGTCAGCATATGCAAATCCCCATCAGGCGCGGTCGGCCACGCGTTCGCCCATGATGCCGGACGGACGCACCGTCAACACCAGGATCAGCACGATGAAGGCGAAGATGTCCTGGTAGTGCGACCCCAGGAAACCGCCGGTGAGTTCACCGATGTAGCCAGCGCCCAGCGCTTCGATAATCCCCAGCACGATGCCGCCGATCATGGCACCGTAGATATTGCCGATACCGCCCAGCACGGCCGCGCAGAAGGCTTTCAGGCCCGGCATGAAGCCCATCGCAAACTGGATGGAGGCATAGTTCGCGCCCCACATCACGCCCGCTACGGCAGCCAGTGCCGCACCGATGGCGAAAGTGGCGACGATGATCTTGTTCGAGTCCACGCCCATCAGGCCTGCTACGCGCGGGTTTTCCGCTACGGCGCGCATGGCGCGGCCCATGCGGGTGCGCTCAACCAGCATCACCAGGCCGAACATCGACACGGCAGCCAGCACCAGCAGCAGAACCTGGGTCACGGTGATCACGGCGCCGCCGACCATGATCGGGTCAGTCGGCAGCAGCTGCGGGAATGGCAGCGGGTTGCGGCCCCAGATCATCATGGCGAAGGTCTGCAGCAGGTAGGAAACGCCGATGGCAGTAATCAGCGGAGCGAGGCGAGGTGCATTGCGCAGGCGGCGGTAGGCGATGCGCTCAATCAGGATATTGACGATCATGCACGCCGGGATGGCGCCAATGATGGCAATACCAAGCTGCACGTATCCCGGCAGGCCTGGAGCGTACACCCCCAGCAAATTCAGGATGGAGAGGCCGATCATCGCGCCGATCATCAGCACGTCGCCGTGGGCGAAGTTAATCAGGTTCAGCACGCCGTACACCATCGTATAACCGAGGGCGACCAGCGCATACATACTACCCAGCACCAGGCCGTTAAGAATTTGTTGGATAAAGGTATCCATCGTATGCCCTTAATAACTATAAAAAACGGCACCCAAGGTTGCCCTCGTGGTGCCGCCGTTTTGGAAGCGTTCGCCATGATAGCGAGGTTTCCGAAAAACTAATCGCGGAAAATCCGCATTCTACAAAATTATCAATGGGTCCCGTTGTTTTTTCCGCCATCCAGGCCTTTCGGCAGCGGGAAAGTCACGGCTTCTTCCACGCCTTCCAGGGTACGGACGCTCTTTGCGCCCAGTTCCTTCAGGCGGTTGATGACCGCTTCAACCAGCACTTCCGGCGCCGACGCGCCTGCGGTCACGCCCACGCGCAGCTTGCCTTCCAGCCAGGCTGGATTGATCTGGGAAGCGTTGTCCACCATATAGGCCGGGGTGCCCTTCTTCTCAGCCACCTCGCGCAGGCGGTTCGAGTTGGAGCTGTTCGGCGAGCCGACCACGATCACCACTTCCACCTGCGGCGCCATGAATTTCACGGCTTCCTGGCGGTTGGTGGTGGCGTAGCAGATGTCGCCTTTTTTCGGCTCAATAATATTCGGGTATTTTGCCTTCAGGGCCTCGATGATTTGTGCCGTATCATCCACGGAAAGTGTCGTTTGCGACACATAGGCCAGCTGGTCGGGATTTTTCACCTGCAGGCGGGCCACGTCTTCCACCGTTTCGACCAGGTGCATGCCCTCTTCCGCCTGGCCCATGGTGCCTTCGACTTCCGGATGGCCTTCGTGGCCGATCATGATGATCTCGCAGCCTTGCTTGCGCATCTTGGCCACTTCCACGTGAACCTTGGTCACCAGCGGGCAGGTGGCGTCGAAGATCGACAGGCCGCGCGCTTCCGCTTCGGCACGCACGGCTTTGGACACGCCGTGGGCGGAGAACACCAGGGTGTTGCCGGCCGGGACATCATCCAGTTCTTCGATGAAGATGGCACCCTTGGCGCGCAAGTCTTCCACGACGTACGCGTTGTGCACGATCTCGTGGCGCACGTAGATCGGCGCGCCGAACTGCTGCAGTGCGCGTTCCACGATCTCGATGGCGCGGTCAACGCCGGCGCAGAAACCGCGAGGCTGGGCAAGGAGGATTTCTTTTTCCATGTTCTTTTTACAGCACAGAGATAAGGTTCACTTCAAACTTCACTGGCTGGCCCGCCAGCGGGTGGTTGAAGTCGAAGATGGCAACGTCGTCGCGCAGTTCGCGCAGCACGCCGGCAAAGCGGCCGCCTTTTGGCGCGTTGAAGTCGACCAGGTCGCCGATCTTGTATTCATTGTCCGGATCCGAATTTTCTTCCAGCGTAGCACGGGACACGGCTTGCACCAGGTCCGGATTGCGCGGGCCGAAACCTTCGCCCGGCGCCAACTCGAATACCTTGTGCGTGCCTTCTGGCAGGCCGATCAGCAGCGCTTCCAGGTTCGGCGCCAACTGGCCCTGGCCCAGCATCAAGGTGGCAGGGTTGCCGTCGAAGGTGGAAACGATATTGGTGCCATCCATGGAGGCGAGGCGGTAATGCAGGGTGAGGTAAGCCGAAGCAGTGACAACGTTAGACATGGAAACAACTCTGGTGACGGGCAAACCTCTATTGTAAGCCATCGCGCGGCGCACGGCGCGGCGGCCGGCCCGTGACTGAGCAAAACCTGACCCAGCGCAAATTGTCCTCCCCGCCCGCGCCAGATAATGGGCGACGGAGGTGACCATGGCAATTTCAGACTGGCCGGAACAGCTGCGCCCACGCGAGCGCTTGTTAAAAGCGGGGCCGCAAGCCCTGTCTGACGCCGAACTGCTGGCGATCTTCCTGCGGGTGGGCATTCCCGGCAAGGACGCGGTGGCGCTGGCGACTGACCTGCTGGGGCGTTTCGGCTCACTGCGCGCCCTGATCCATGCCAGCCGCGCCGATTTCACGTCCGTGCCCGGGTTGGGCGCCGCCAAGTACGCCCAACTGCAGGCCGTTGTCGAACTGGCACGCCGCGCGATTTCCGAAGAAATGGCTTCCGGCGAGGAGCTTTCTTCGCCGCACGCAGTGAAAGACTTCCTGCGCCTGTCACTGGCCGGCCAGCCCTATGAATCCTTCCATGTCCTCTTCCTGGACGTAAAAAACCGCCTGATCGAGGCCTGCGAATTGTTTCGCGGCACCCTCACCCATACCAGCGTTTATCCCCGCGAAGTCGTGCGGGAAGCCCTGGCGCGCAACGCCGCCGCCGTCATGCTGGCCCATAACCACCCCTCCGGATCGCCGGCGCCAAGCGAGTCCGATGTCCTGCTGACGAGGGCGCTGGTACAGGCGCTGGCCCTGGTGGATATCCGCATCCTGGACCATTTTGTCGTGGCTGGACACCAGGTGCATTCCTTCGCAGAACATGGTCAAATCTAATTGTTAAATTTTTCGTTTTCGCGTGACACAATTGTTTTTCGCAAGTGCTTGAAAATCTTGGGAAATTTCCATATACTCTTGTTTTTCCAATTTCGGAAGTAATTCAAGGAGTGTGCCATGGCACGTGTTTGCCAAGTTACTGGGAAGAAGCCGATGGTCGGCAACAACGTTTCCCACGCAAACAACAAAACCAAGCGTCGTTTCCTGCCAAACCTGCAGAACCGTCGTATTTTTGTTGAATCTGAAAACCGCTGGGTCTCCCTGCGTCTGTCTAACGCCGGTCTGCGCGTAATCGACAAGGTCGGCATCGACGCCGTCCTGGCCGACATGCGTGC
>JBCNOP010000263.1:0-6818 GCA_039593775.1 Pseudoduganella sp. | reverse complement strand
TCGGATTACTGCAAGGGCTTCCTGAAGAGCTTCCTGTACGCCAACGGCGCTGTCAGCGAAAGCAAGGACTGGGCGGTGGGCGATATCGGCAAGATCCCGAGCTTCGGGCAAGATGCGGCAGGCGAGCTGTACATGCTGAGCGAAAGCGGCAAGGTATACCAGATCATCCGCAAACCCTAGCAGCGCGAAGCAAGCGGCGAAGGCGCGCTACAATGGGCGCTTTCCCACTTGCCCACGAAAGACATGGCCAGACTGACGCTTGCGTTCCCGGAAGACCAATTCTGCTTTTCGACCCAGCTGACGGTACGCGTCACCGACATCAACGGCGCCAACCATCTCGGCAACGATTCGATGATTTCCATGATCTCGGAAGCGCGGGCGCGCTTCCTGTTCGAGTTTGGCGTGCAGGAAACCGAAGCCGACGGCACCGGCATCATCGTCACCGACCTGGCCACCACCTACCGCGCCGAAGCGCATGCGCGCGACCAGTTGCTGTTCGAGGTGGGCGTGATGGATTTCAACAAGTATGGCGGCGATGTGATCTTCCGCATCACCCGCCCGGCCGATGGCACGCTGGTGGCCATGGCAAAGCAAGGCTTCGTGTTCTACAACTACCGGCACAGCCAGGTGGTGCCAATGCCGGACGACTTCCGCGCCAAGTTCAGCCGCGTGAACTGGATCGACTGAGCGCCCCGCTTACTTGCTGCTGAGCTGGGCCGGCGCGCCGAAGTTTTTCCTGAACCAGTCATCGACCATCGGCTTTTCATAGCGCAGCGAATCGGAGCCGGCATAGCGGTTCATCTGGTCGAGGTAAAGCATATTGCTGAGGCGGTCGCTGCCGCTGGCAATTACCTTGCCATCCTGTTGCAGCGTGTACTGCAATTGCATGGTCGGCCAATCGGCCCCGCCGCGCAGGATGCGGATATCCTGCATCGAGCGGCGGCGCGGCTCGACCCGGCCAGCTAGGTCGATATCGGTGACCGTAATGGACAGCTGCTGGTTGGCCGGCAGCTGCCTGGCCAACTGCTCGAAGTGGGCCGTCAGCTCTTTCAACACCTGGTCTCGGTCCGGCTCAAAGAACGGCACGTCGGAGAACTTGTCGGGATCCTGGTACTTGACGGTGACATCGCCTGCCGAAGCGGCGCCGGCAGCAGCCAGCAACAAAGCCGCAGCGATCCAAAAGCGGGTTTGACGTTTCAGTTTCATGATCGGTTTCCTTTCCTTGGTAACCTTCAATATACTCCTGCGCCGCCCTCTTGCTGCAACTGAAACAATTCCTGACAAAAAAAACGGGCCCGATACCCAGGGCCCATTCTTTTCAGACAAATGCTTACAATCAGCTACCGATACGGCCACCGTCATTCTTGGTGATGGCGATCGTGGCCGAGCGTGGGCGCTTGCCGGCGCCGTAGCCGGCGTTGCCCGGCCATTGGCTGGTGTACTTGCTTGGGTCGCCGATGTTGGCGCCGGCCGTGCCTTCGCCCGGGTGCTGGATGTTGACGAACAGCGTCTTGCCATCCGGCGTTTCGGTGATGCCGGTCAGTTCGCAGTCGACCGGGCCGACCAGGAAGCGCTTCAGCGTGTCGGCAGTCGGCGCCTTGCCGACGAAGGTGTCGACATTGGTGCTGCCGTAAGCCAGCGTGACTTTCTTGCCGTCGCCTACCTGGCCCGGCAGGCCAGCCAGCATCATGCAATTGGTGACGTCGGTGTAGGCGCCGTCGTCGGTCTGGATCCAGCAAATGCCGGTAGCGCGCGAGAAGGCCAGGCCGTCCGGGCTGGAGAAGTCCTGGTCGGCAGTCAGGCTGGACAGGTTGACCAGGCTTGGGTTGGCGTCCGATTGCGCGCCGAACAGGTAGACGTCCCAGGTGAAGGCGGCGGAGGCGTTGCCATCCTTTTCCTTGACGCGCAGGATGTGACCGTTCACGTTGCCGGTCTGTTTGCTCGACGCGCCCTTGATGTCTTCATAGGTGCGCGGATTCGGGCCATCCGGTACGGTGCGCGAGCTGTTGTTGGTCAGGGTGAAGTAGACCTCGCCGTTGGCCGGGTTGACCGAGCACCATTCCGGGCGGTCCATCTTGGTGGCACCCACGGCGTCGGCCGCCAGGCGCGCGTTGACCAGCACGTCGGCCTGGTCGGCGAACTTGTACGTCGCGTAGCCGGCAATCGCGGCATTGCTGATGTTCAGCTCGATCCAGGTGCCGCTGCCGTCCGCGGCGAACTTGGCCACGAACAGCTTGCCCGAGTCGAGGTATTTGTCGCCGGTGGCCAGCAGGTCGGCCGGGGTGGCGTCGGCATCGCTCCAGGTCGCGGCCGAGACGAATTTGTAGATGTACTCGTTGCGCGAATCGTCGCCCATGTACACGGCCAGCGGCTGGCCGGCCACGGTCTTGCCGAAGGCGGCGCTTTCGTGGGCGTAGCGGCCCAGCGCGGTGCGCTTGCGCAGGTTCTTGCTCTTGTTGTACGGATCGGCTTCCACGATGTAGCCCATGCCGTTCATCTCATTGCGGTAGTCGTCGGTGCCATCGAGCGAGACGCCCAGCTTGGAGTTGTTCCAGCGTGCGTACTTGTCATCGGCGCCGCCCGATTCCCAGCCGTGGCGCGATGCGGCGCCCTGGCTGCGGCCATAGCGCTTGAGCGCAGCGACGCTCTTGTCGTTGCCGCGTGCCGCATCGTCGGTCGCGCTGCGGGTGAAGTAGCCGCTCCAGTTTTCTTCGCCGGAGACGAAGGAGCCCCATGGTGTGCGGCCGGTGCCGCAGTTGTTCAGGGTGCCGCGGATCTTGCTGCCGTCCGGCGAGTACTTGGTTTTCACCAGGGCATTGCCCTTGACCGGACCACTCAGGTCGCAGTCAGTCAGGCAGGTAACGCGGCGGTTGAAGGCAGAATCCTTGACATATTCCCACTTGCCGGCGGTCTTGCGCACTTCCACCACGGAGATGCCGTGCAGCGCGGTCTCGCGGTCGATTTCCGCAGCCGGGCGCGGTAGTGTGTTGGTGCCGCCGTTGGCGTGGATGAAGAACGACGACAGTTTTTCGTTGGTGGTCGCTTCGTGGTTGATGGCCAGCAGGCCGCGGTCGTTGCCGCTGGCCGAAGGCTTGCCGGCGCTGTCCAGGCCGAAGAATTCCATGCCGTCGTGGTGGTCGCCGGCGCGGTTTTCGAAGTCGGCATCGCTGCCGTCGTTCTTAAAGGCGGTGGCGGACGCGGTCAACGGATCGCCCAGCGCGTAAATCACGGTGGCGGTATAGCCGGCCGGCACGGTCACGACGTCAGCCAGGCTCTTGCCCACGGCAGTAAAGCCCAGCAGTTTTTCCGGCACTTCCGGCTTGGTGACCACCGGCGCAGCATCGCCGCCGCCGCCGCAGGCAGTCAGGGTGGCCGAGCCCATCATCACCGAGATGGCAGACGCTACCGAACCGCGCAGCAGGTTGCGGCGGCTGATGCGCTGGTCGAGGATGTTGCTGAAGTGCTCGTTCGGGGTATCGTTGTAGCCGATGTCGTCGTGATCGATTTTGTGTTCCATGACGCTTTCCAAAAGTGGGGGTAGTAGAAACTGCCCGCCATTCTAGGAAGGGAAAATGACAACATCGTGACTATCCACATGCGCGCCGCAAGCGGCATTGTGCGTGCGCGCACGGCGCGGCCGGCGCCGGGGCGGGAGACTGGGCAGAAAGGAGGCTGCCATGCCTGAAGGCCCATCGATTGTCATCCTCGCCGAGCAAGTGCGCGCGTTTGAAGGCCGCACCATTTCCGCCGCCAGCGGCAACAGCAAACTGATCCCGTTCGACGAGCTGCCCGGCCAGCCCATCCTCTCACTGCGCAGCTGGGGCAAGCACTTCCTGATCGAGCTGCCGCTGTACACGCTGCGCGTGCACTTCCTGCTGTTCGGCAGTTACCGCATCGACGAACGCAAGGAAGGCGCCGCGCCGCGGCTGTCGCTGCAATTTGAAGAAGGCGGCGAGCTGAACTTCTATTCCTGTTCGGTCAAGATGGTGGAGGGCGAACTGGCGCGGGCCTACGATTGGCGCGGCGACGTCATGTCAGAACAGTGGAGCCCGCGCCTGGCGCTGAAAAAACTGCGGGAGAATTCCGAACGCTTCGCCTGCGATGTCTTGCTCGACCAGGATATTTTTGCGGGCGTTGGCAATATTATTAAAAACGAAGTATTGTTTCGATTACACATACACCCTCTCTCAATGGTAAGTAAATTGCCGCAGGGAAAGTTGCGTGAATTGGTCAAGCAGGCGCGCCAATATAGTTTTGAGTTCAAGGCATGGAAGCTGGCATTTGAACTGAAAAAGCATTGGCAGGTACACAACCGTGCCGTTTGCCCGCGATGTAATATCAAGCTGCACCGGGCCTACCTCGGGCTCACCCAGCGCCGTACTTTCTGGTGCGAGCGCTGTCAAAAGCGTTACGGCGACGCAGTAGATGTTGTAAAGATTTAGCTCATCCAGTATTGCCTGTTGTTAATAACAATGGGTAGGACTACAATCATTTTGATGCGCCTAAAAATTGCGCATCACCCAGGACTGTGTGTCACATTTGGAATTTGCCAATATGTCTTTCTTGACTTCTGCTACGCCTAAACTCGCGCCGTGGCGAATCCTGCTGGTTGATGACGAACCCGATATCCACGACATCACCAAACTCACACTGAGCCGGTTTCGCCTGGAAGGCCGCGGCCTGACTTTCCTGCATGCATACAGCGGCGCAGAGGCGAAAGAAGTGCTGGCCAGGGAAAAAGACATCGCCCTGGTCTTCCTCGACGTGGTGATGGAGCGCGAAGACTCCGGCCTGGAAGTAGCGCGCTGGATGCGCCAAGACCTCGACAACCAGTTCACCCGCATCGTGCTGCGCACCGGCCAGCCCGGCCAGGCGCCGGAAGAACGCGTGATCGTCGATTACGACATCAACGATTACAAGGAAAAGACCGAGCTCGATCGCACCAAGCTGTTTACCACCACCTTCGCCGCACTGCGCGCCTACCGCGACATCATGAAGGTGGAAGAAGCACGCCAGCAGCAGATGCATTACCGCGAAGGCCTGGAGCGCGTAATTGCCGCCTCGGCCCACATCTTCCAGGCGCGCAACCTGAAAGACTTCGCCAACGGCCTGCTGCAGCAGGTGGTGGCGCTGCTGCGCCTGGAGCAAAGCATGCTGGTGCGCCTGCGCGGCGCCAGCGCCGTCAGCGGCGAAACCGATTACGAAGTGCTGGCCCAGATCGGCCAGGAAGAAGACAGCCTGCTGACGCCGGAACTGCTGGCCCAGCTCAAGGACGCGGAACGCAACCGCATCTCGCGCATGACCGGCGACACCTTCGTCGGCTACTTCCCGAACAGCAGCGGCAAGGCCTCGCTGCTGGTGCTGAAGGGCGTGGAAGAGATTTCCGAGATCGACCAGAAGCTGCTGGAGATCTTCTGCAGCGGCGTAGCGATCGCCTTCGACAATATCCTGCTGACGCAGGAAATCACCGACACCCAGGCCGAGCTGATCATGCGCCTGGGCGACGTGGTCGAATCGCGCTCCAACGAAGCGGGCAACCACGTGCGCCGCATGGCCGAATTCTGCCACCTGCTGGCCACTGCGGCCGGCATGCCGGAAGAAGAAACCGCGGTGCTGAAACACGCGGCGCCGATGCACGACATCGGCAAGATTGCCACGCCCGATTCGGTGCTGCTCAAACCCGGCAAGCTCGATCCGGCTGAATGGGAGATCATGAAACAGCACCCGGCGGTCGGCCTGTCGATCCTGGACGGCTCGCAGCGCCCGATCCTGAAAGCTGCCGCGGTGATCGCCCACCAGCATCACGAAAAATTCGACGGCAGCGGCTACCCGCAAGGGCTGAAGGGCCAGGACATCCACGAATACGCCCGCATCGTCGCCGTGGCCGACGTGTTCGACGCCCTGATGCACAAGCGCTGCTACAAGGATGCCTGGCCGGTGGAGCAAGTACTGGCGCATATGCGCGAAGTGGCGGGCAAGCACCTCGATCCCAAGTATGTGGAACTGATGGTGCAGAACATCGACAAGGCGCTCGCCATCAACGAACGTTTCCCCGACTAAAATTCGGGGTCAGGTCTGTCATTTGGACAGCTGCGAACGACGTTTGATAAATATCAAAACATCGAAAAACTTCGAGGCGGGGCGGATCCACAATGTGGTGATTCGCCCCGTTTTGATTTTTGTCAAAGGTGCGCGCTGCGTGTCCAAATGACAGACCTGACCCCGAATTGTGACCCCGAATTGAGCTGATGGACGCCGCCTCGGCGTCGCGCTCTTTACTGCCGACAGCAAAAATCGCGAGCCTCATCTTATGCCGCCTGCTTGCGCTGGTCGCGCGGGAAGCGCAGGTGGTAGTGCAGGCCCATGCCGGGCGAGCTGACGACCTTCACCGTGCCACCCAGCGGGCCGGTCACCAGGTTGTACAGGATGTGTGCGCCAAGGCCGCTGCCGCCGGAGCCGCGCTTGGTGGTGAAGAAGGGGTCGAACAGCTGCTGCAGCGTGGCCGAATCCATGCCGACGCCATCGTCGCTGTAGTCGAACAGCACGTGGTCGCCATCGAGCTTGCCGGTGATGTGGATGGTGCCTTTCTGCCCTTCTTCGAAGCCGTGCACCAGCGAGTTCACCACCATATTGGTGACGATCTGCGAAACGGCGCCGGGGAAGCTTTCGCAGTGGATGTCCGGGGGGCAGTCGACGTTGACGGCAATCGGCTTGCCTTTGAGCTTGGGCTGCAATGACAGCAGCACTTCGTCCAGGTATTTGCGCAGGTTGAAGTGGCGGATATTGTCGGAGGACTGGTCCACCGCCACCTGCTTGAA
>JBCNOP010000262.1:0-6861 GCA_039593775.1 Pseudoduganella sp. | reverse complement strand
CGCGCCATGCGCTCACGCCACTGGGCTTCCGTCACAGCAGGATAGTTGGCGGACATGAAGGTGATCATGTCCGGCCAGTCGCCCTCCGGCAGCCACAGGTAGCTGGGCGTGACGCCATCGCGCATCGGCAATGGCGGCGCGCCCGAGGCTTGCTTCGGGCGCGACATCTCAGGACTTGGGCAGCGGGGACGTCTGGTAAGGCGGCAGCTTGTTCACATCCAGGCCGCGCACGCGGGCATAAACCGGCAGCACCAGCGGCATCTGCTTCTGCATGTCCTGGATGCGGGAATTGCCGCTCGGGTGGGTGGACAGGAATTCCATCGGCTGCTGCGCATTGACGGCACCCATCTTCTGCCACAGCGCGATACCGGCGCGCGGATCGTAGCCGGCGCGGGCCGCGAGGTCGATGCCGACCAGGTCGGATTCCGTCTCATCGCCGCGCGAGAACTTCATCACGGTCAGCTGGCCGGCCACATTCGCCCCGGCATCGGTGATGCGTGGGTCGATGCCGAGGTAGGACGACAGCACCGCGCCACCCAGCCTGCTGGCCAGCGACACGGCGGTCGACTGGACAGCGCGCTTGCGGGCGTGTTCGCGCAGGGCGTGGGCAATTTCGTGTCCCATCACCATCGCCACTTCATCGTCGGTCAGGTTCAGCTTGGTCAGGATGCCGGTAAAGAAGGCGATACGGCCGCCCGGCATGCAGAAGGCGTTGACCTGGTCAGAATTGAGCAGGTTGACTTCCCACTGCCAGTTGGCGGCGGACGGGTTCCAGCGCTGGGCATTGGGCACGATGCGGGCGGCAATCGCGCGCAGGCGCTTGACCTGCGGGTCGGACTCCGGCACCAGCGCTTCCTTCTGCTTGGCTTCATTCAGCAGTTGGGAGTACTGCAGCTTGGACTGCTGGTCCATTTCCTGCTCATCGGCAAAGACGCGCAGGCGCGACAGCTTGGTGACGGGGATACCGTCAGCTTTGGGGTTCATCGGCGCCTGCTGCTGGGCCGACACGGTGCCGGCGGCCAGCGCCAGCGCAATAAGGGTGAGCTTGAACTTCTTCATGGCTTTAAGATAACACAGCTTAACTGGATTGCTTTTTCCGTAGGCGGAACACGGCCAGATCGCCGCGCAGGTTAGGCAGCACGGAGACGGTCTTGCCCTCCGCCAGCGCCACGCATTCGATCACTTCCAGCCCCACCTCTTCCGCCAGTTCCTGGAAGTCGTAGATGGTAGCGCAGCGCACGTTCGGCGTGTCGTGCCATTGGTATGGCAGCGATTTGGAGACCGGCATGCGCCCTTTCAGCAGCGCCACGCGGTGCGGCCAGTAAGCGAAATTAGGGAAGGACACGATGGCTTCGCGGCCAACGCGCACGATGTCGCGCAGCAGGTCTTCCACGTGTTTCATCATCTGCAGCGAGGACAGGCACAGCACAGTATCGAAGGAGTTGTCGCCGAAGATGCCCAGGCCGTTCTCGAAGTCCTGCTGGATCACGCGCACGCCGCGCTGGGTCGAGGCCAGCACCTGCTCATCCGCGAGTTCCAGGCCGTAGCCGGTGCAGCGCTTGCCGGTCTGCAGGTAATCCATCATCACGCCATCGCCGCAGCCCACGTCCAGCACGTGGGCGCCCTCACGCACCCAGTGTGCAATGAAGGCCAGGTCGGGACGGGCGCTGCTCAGGTCATCGAAAGTCATGCTGCTTGTTCCTTGTTCGTTTCTTTCCACACTTGCTCGTAATAGGCGCGCACCATGTTCATATAGCGCGAATCCTCGAGCAGGAAGGCGTCGTGGCCGTGCGGCGCGTCGATCTCGGCGTAGGTCACCTCGCGCCGGTTGGCCAGCAGCGCCTGCACGATCTCGCGGCTGCGCTCCGGCGAGAAGCGCCAGTCGGTGGTGAAGGAAGCGAGGAAGAACTTGGCCTTGGTTCCGGCCAGGGTCCTGGTCAAATCGCCATCGAACTTGCGGGCCGGGTCGAAGTAGTCGAGCGCCTTGGTGATCAGCAGGTAGGTATTGGCGTCGAAGTATTCCGCAAACTTGTCCCCCTGGTAACGCAGGTAGGACTCGATCTCGAAGTCGATGCCGAAGCCGAATTTGTAATCGCCGCTTGCCGCGATGTCGCGCAACTTGCGGCCGAACTTCTCGGCCATGTCGTCGTCCGACAGATAGGTGATGTGGCCGATCATGCGCGCCACTTTCAGGCCGTTTTTCGGCACCACGCTGTGTTCGTAGAAATCGCCGCCATGGTAGTCCGGGTCGGACAGGATGGCCTGGCGCGCCACGTCGTTGAAGGCGATGTTCTGCGCCGAGAGCTTGGGCGTGGAAGCGATCACCAGGCAGTGGCGCAGGCGTTCCGGATACATGATGGACCAGGCCAGCGCCTGCATGCCGCCCAGCGAGCCGCCCATCACGGCGGCAAACTGCTGGATGCCCAGCTGGTCGGCCAGGCGCGCCTGCGCGGCCACCCAGTCTTCCACCGTGACCACCGGGAAGGCTGCGCCATAAGGCTTGCCGGTTTCCGGGTTGATGTGCATCGGGCCGGTCGAGCCAAAACAGGAGCCCAGGTTGTTGATGCCGATGACGAAGAACTTGTCGGTATCGAGCGGCTTGCCGGGACCGACCATATTGTCCCACCAGCCCACGTTCTTCGGATTGTCGGCGTAATAGCCGGCCACGTGGTGCGAGGCATTCAGCGCGTGGCACACCAGCACAGCATTGGACTTGTCCGCATTCAGCGTGCCATAGGTCTCGTACATCAGCATATAGTCGCGCAGGGACGCTCCGCTCTGTAGCTGAAGGGGTTCCGCAAAGTGCATTGTCTGCGGCGAGACGATTCCAATCGAAGGCATGTGAATCCGGTTGTAGTTAAGTTGTGATGCGAGAGTTGGTGTTACAGGGCTTGCAGGGCGTTGACTGCGTCGGCAATCGTTTCCGGGTCCATGCTGCGCATGATCTTGCGCATCTGCGGTGCAATCTGTTCCAGGTCGCTGTTCAGGATTTCCTGCTTCACCGCCAGCAGCTGCGACGGGTGCATCGAGAATTCGCGCAAGCCCATGCCCAGCAACAGGCGGGTCATCTTGGCATCGCCCGCCATCTCGCCGCACACGGCGACTTCGATGCCCGCCTTGTGGCCGGCAGCGATGGTCATCGCGATCAGTTGCAGGATCGCCGGGTGCAGCGGATCGTACAGGTGCGCCACTTCGTAATCGACGCGGTCGATCGCCAGCGTGTACTGGATCAGGTCATTGGTGCCGATGGACAGGAAGTCCATCTTCTTGACGAACATCGGCAACGCCAGCGCGGCAGCCGGGATTTCGATCATGGCGCCGACCTTGACTTCGGGGTCATACTTCTCCCCTCGTTCGTCTAGCTGCGCCTTGGCTCGCTTGATCATGGCCAGCGATTGCTCGATCTCGAAGGCGTGCGCCATCATCGGGATCAGGATACGCACCTTGCCGTGCACCGAGGCGCGCAGGATGGCGCGCAATTGCGTCAGGAAGATCTGCGGCTCCGCCAGGCAGTAGCGGATGGCGCGCAAGCCCAGTGCCGGATTGAGCGCGGTGTGCTCCATCTGGTCCAGCGGCTTGTCGGCGCCGATGTCCAGCGTGCGGATCGTCACCGGACGGCCTTTCATGGCCAGCACGGCTTTGGTGTACTGCTCGTATTGCTCGTCCTCGGACGGCATGTCGCCATCGCGGCCCATGAACAGGAATTCGGAACGGAACAGGCCAACACCATTGGCGCCCGATTCCATCGCGTGCTCGCAATCCTCAGGCAACTCGATGTTCGCCATCAAGGCGATCTGCGTGCCGTCCCTGGTTACGGCCGGGGTCTTCTTCAGCTTGCCCAGCTTCTTGCGGGCGCGCATCGCGGCCAGTTGCCGCTCGCGGTACTGCTCCAGCACTTGCGCGCTTGGGGTAACGATCACCACGCCGGCATCGCCGTCGATGATTACCCAGTCGTCCTGCTGGATCAAGGTCGAAGCCTGCGACATGCCGACAGCGGCCGGAATATCGAGCGAACGCGCCACGATGGCGGTGTGCGAGTTCTGGCCGCCCACATCGGTCACAAAGCCGATGAAGGAACGGTCGCGGAACTTCAGCATATCGGCCGGCGAAATATCGTGGGCCACCACGATCATCTGCGCCAGGAATTCATCGCCTTCGAGTTCGGCCTGTTTCGGCAGCAGCGGTTCGCTGCCCATCAGGACTTTCAGCACCCGCTCGGCGACCTGCTGGATATCGGCCTTGCGCTCGCGCAGGTAAGGGTCTTCGATTTCGTCGAACTGCGCCGACAGCTCGTCGATCTGGGTCAGCAGCGCCCACTCGGCGTTGTAGTGGCGGCTGCGGATGATGTCCAGCGGCGCTTCGGAAATCATCGGGTCCGACAGGATCAGCGCGTGGACATCGATGAAGGCGCCCAGCTCCGTCGGGGCATCCTTCGGCAGCTCATTCCACAGCGTCTGCAGCTCGCGGTGCACGGCAGCAAGCGCCGACTGCAGGCGCCGCACCTCTGCTTCCACGTGCTCCTCGGAGATCAGGTAATGCTTTACATCGAGTGCCGCCGGCGCAAGGATATGCGCGCGGCCGATCGCGATGCCTCGCGAAACCGGAATTCCGTGGAGGGAGAACGATGCCATCGGGCTGCCGTCCCGCATTTACTCGCCTTCGCCGAACTTGTCGTTGACCAGTGCGGCCAGGGCGTTGATGCAATCCTGTTCATCGGCGCCGTCCGCTTCCAGCAGGACTTTGGCGCCCTTGCCAGCAGCCAGCATCATCACGCCCATGATGGACTTGGCGTTGATGCGGCGACCGTTACGCGACAGCCAGACATCGCTCTGGAATTTGGCTGCCAGTTGGGTGAATTTTGCAGAAGCACGTGCATGCAATCCGAGCTTGTTGATAATTTCAAGTTCTTGCTGAATCATGTTTTAGTTTTAGCTTAGTTGACTCGGATACGGTTATCGACCTTGACCGCGCCATTCTGCGCGCCGGCCAGGGCCATTTCCACTACTACGTCCAGCGTATCGGTACGGTAGGTGATGGCGCGCAGCAGCATGGGAAGGCTGATGCCCGCAACCACCTCGACCTGGCCCGCATCGGCCAGCTTGTTACAGCAATTGGCGGGCGTGCCGCCTTTGATGTCGGTCATGACCAGCACGCCGGCACCTGTGTCGAGGCGCTTGATGGCTTCACGCGCCAACTGCTGCACTTCGTTCAGGTCCTGGTCTGCCACCACGTCGATCGCCTCCAGTTTTTCGACCGGGGCGCGGAACACGTGCGCTGCGGCAGCCAGGAAAGCCTGGCCCAGCGGCGCGTGTGTCATCAATAAAATCCCTACCATGTTTATCCTTGCTTGCCTGCCCGGGCTTCCACCGCATCGATGAACACGGACGCGACCTGGAAGCCAGTCTGCTGGGTGATCTCCTGGAAGCAGGTCGGGCTGGTGACGTTGACCTCGGTGAGGTAATCGCCGATCACGTCTAATCCTACCAGCAAGAGGCCGCGCGAAGCCAATTCCGGACCCAGGGCCTCGGCGATTTCGCGGTCGCGCTGCGACAGCGGCTGCGCCACGCCGGTGCCGCCGGCGGCCAGGTTGCCGCGCACCTCGCCCGCTTGCGGGATGCGCGCCAGGCAGTAAGGCACCGGTTTGCCGTCGATCAGCAGGATGCGCTTGTCACCCTTCACGATGTCGGGGATGTAGCGCTGCGCCATGATGGTGCGGGTGCCAAGCTGGGTCAGGGTTTCGATGATAGAGCCCAGGTTCAGGCCATCGGCCTTCACGCGGAAGATGCCGGCGCCGCCCATGCCGTCCAGCGGCTTCAGGATTACGTCGCCATGTTCGGCCTGAAAGTCGCGCAGGCGGGTCTCGTCGCTGGTCACCAGCGTTGGCGCAGTGAATTGCGAGAACTGGGCGATGGACAGCTTTTCGTTATGGTCGCGGATGGCGGAAGGCTTGTTGAAGACTTTCGCGCCCTGTTGCTCCGCCAGTTGCAGCAGGTAGGTGCCGTAGACGTACTCCATGTCGAACGGCGGATCCTTGCGCTGGATGACCGCGTCGAAAGCAGCCAGGCTGGTGTCTTCCGATGGCTCGGCCTTGTACCAGTTCTTGGCGTCGCCGGTCAGCTCGATGCGCGAGACGTGGGCCGTAACCTTGCCTTCCTTGAGCGCCATGTGGCGCTGCTGGAAGGCATACACCTCATGCCCTCGGCGCGCCGCCTCGGCCATCATGGCGAAGGTGGAGTCCTTGTAGATCTTGAAGCTGGACAGCGGGTCGGCGAGGAAGGCGATTTTCATGGATTAGTCCAAAAATGTAACAACTGATTCTAGCCGAAAACCGGAAATTCGGTGTCTGGCCCGCAGGGTCGGACACCCGGCCTGCGGCCGCCGCGCCATAAGTGTCAGACCCTGCGGGTCTGACACTGGTTTACCGGGTTTAGTAGACCTCTGGATCCGGATCAGTGCGCTCCATCTCCAGCGAAGCCGCCAGCAATGCCAGCCGCGCCACCACGCCATAAACGTAAAAGCGATTCGGCGCCGCAGTCCCCGGCTTAGCCTTCACATCCGGCACCGCATGCTGCTGCGCAAACGCCAGCGGCACAAACTGCGAGCCCGGCGCGTTCAGGTTCTGGTCCGGCCCCTTCTCCCCATGCACGCGGTAGAAACCACCCACCACATAGCGGTCAATCATATAGACAACCGGCTCGGCAAACGCCTCCTTGATGCTTTCAAAGGTTGGCACGCCCTCCTGGATGTTCAGGTCAGTCACCGCCTTGCCGTCCTTGATCACGGTCATGCGCGCACGCTGCTCTTCCGACAACTCTTTGAGCTCAGCCGCATCGCGGATGGTGATGATGCCCTTGCCATAAG
>JBCNOP010000261.1:0-6900 GCA_039593775.1 Pseudoduganella sp. | reverse complement strand
GGCGCCAGCACCACCTTGTGCTCGAAGCTGCCCAGCCGCGCCAGGATGGCCTCGACCAGTTCATCCAGGTCGTCGAGCCGCTCGCGCAACGGCGCCAGGCGCAGCTCGATCACGTTCAGGCGGTAGAACAAGTCCTGCCGGAACAGGCCCTCCTCCACCAGCTTTTCCAGGTTCTTGTGGGTGGCGGAGATGATCCGCACGTCGACCGGCTCCTCGGCCGTGGCGCCGATCTTGCGCACGCGCCGCTCCTGGATCGCGCGCAGCAGCTTGACCTGCATCGCCAGCGGCAGGTCGGCCACCTCGTCCAGCATCAGGGTGCCGCCGTTGGCCGCCTGGAAGAAGCCATCGCGCTCGTCGGCTGCGCCAGTGAAGGCGCCCTTGCGGTAGCCGAAGAACTCGGCCTCCATCAGGGCTTCCGGGATGGCACCGCAGTTGACGGCAATGAAAGGCTTGTCCGCGCGCGAGCTCTGGGCGTGGATTTCACGCGCCGCCAGTTCCTTGCCGCTGCCCGACTCGCCATTGATGGCAATCGGCGCCATCGAACGCGCCAGCCGGGCAATCTGGGCGCGCAGGGCCTGGATTGCGGCCGAACTGCCGCGCAACCGGCTTTGCTGCTGGCCGCGCGCCGGGGCGGCGGCTGGCGCCGGCTCGCTCACCTTCAAGGCCGACTGCACCAGCACGCGCAGCTGTTCCAGCTGCACTGGCTTGCTCACGTAGTCGAAAGCGCCCGCCTTCAGCGCCACCACGGCATTCTCGGCACTGCCGAAGGCCGTCACGACCGCAATCGGGATATTCTTGCCGCTGGCCGCCACATCGCGCACCAGGTCCAGCCCCAGGCCGTCGGGCAGGCGCATATCGGTCAGCACCAGTTGATAATCTTTTTCGGCAAAGAGCTGGCGCGCTTGCTGAAGGGTCTCGGTGCTGTCCACGTCCAGCCCCATCTTCACCAAGGTAATTTCCAGCAATTCGCGCAGGTCGGCTTCATCGTCAACGACCAGGACACGTGGAGAAGTCATGTGTTTTTCGCAAATGTAATTACAAAGCGGCCGCTCGACTTGCGCGCGCCGCCCTCAGTCACGCTGGCTTCGAAACGGTGCTCGTAATCCAGCATGGCTTCGTTATTCAAGCACAATTCCCGCGCCAGATACAGGCCCAGGCCCGTTCCCTTGCTTGATGTTGTATAAAACGGCTCGAACAGGTGGGCCCGCACCTGCGGCGAAATGCCGGGACCATCGTCCTGCACGTGCAGTTCAAGCGGCCGGCCGGGCACCTGCACGATGAAGACGCGGATGCTGGCCGGCGTGCCGCTGGCATAGCGTACTGCGTTGTTGAGCAGGTTGATCAGCACTTCGCGCAAATGCAGCGGGTCGAAGCGTACCATCACCTCGCGCATGCCGCCCAGGCAGACGATCTTGCGGTCCAGCTTATGGGTTTCGTCGAACTCCACCTTCAATTCGTTGAGGAAGGCTTCCAGTTCCATCGGTTCATGATGGCTTTGCGCTTTGCGCGACAGTTGCAGGATGTCTTCCACCATGCGGTTCACGCGCGCCACGTTGTCGCTGATGATCTTCAGCAGGCGCTTGTGCACCGGTGTTTGCAGGTCTTCTTCCAGCAGCGAGTTGGCGTGGCCGATGGCCGATAGCGGATTGCGCACTTCATGCGCGATGCTGGCCGTCAGGCGCCCCATCGAGGCCAGCTTGAGCTGCTGCGCCTTTTCCTCGATGCCGGTCACGTCTTCCAGGAAGATCACATTGCGTTCAACATCCAGGCCGCTGGTATCAGCGGCGGCAAAGCGCAGTTTCAGGTGCAGTGCCACGTCGCGCCGCGAATTCCAGGCGGCCACCGTGTCGTCCTGCGCCGGGTCCTCGAAGGGCTTGATGGTGATGAAGGCGCTGGCTTGCTGCGGATCGCCGCGCCAGGCTTCATAGGCAACTGCAATCGGCTGCAGGGCCGCACCGTCCAGCATCTGCGCCGGACCACCCAGCATTTGCTGCGCGGCCGGATTACTCATATGGATAGTGCCATCCGCCCCCACCACCAGGATGCCGTCGGCCGAATGGGCAATCACCAGGCGGTTGACAGCCTGCTGCACGCCGATTTCGATACCGCGCTGGGCCGCCAGTTCTTCCTGGCCGATCAGGCGCGCCGCCATGCGGTTCACCACCAGCACCACGGCAAACCAGGCAACGCCGTACAAACCGGCCTGCAGCACCAGCGAGTCTTCTCCGGCGATGGCGAGATAGGTGCTGTGGGCCAGCATGAACAGGGTGGCCAGTGAAGCGCTGAACAGCGCCAGCACCAGCGGCGCCAGGATGGCGCAGCCGGCCAGCGGGAACAGGTACAGGATGCCCAGTCCGGAGCGCAAGCCGCCGGCCGCAAGGTAAAGCAGCGAAATGCAGGTCAGGTCGCAAGCGACCTGCGACATCAGCTGCAGCATGAAGTGGCGGCGCCAGCGCAAGGCCAGCACCTGCATCGCGATGGCCGTCAGCAGGTAGACGGTGCATACCTGCACTGACAGCTCGGCAAAGGACTTGCCGGCGCTGAAGTACAGCAGCAGAAGCGCGGCAATGACGATACGGGTCGCGCCCAGCGCCTTCAGCGAGCGCCAGAAGGTGTCGCGCGAGGCGGCCGACAGGGTGTGGAGACGGGCGAACACGCTGAGGCTTAATGCGGGGCGTGTGCCGCGCAGCAGTAGTCACGGCCGTTGGCGGGCACGTTTTCGGAAGCAGGGAAATGCACGCCGCAATGGGCGCATTGCAGCATCTTCTCAGCCTGCTGCGGATCGGCCGCGCGCGGCTGCTGCGGCGCAGGCGATTGGCCGCCTTGCTGCGGGCCGCTCATCTTGCGCAATTTGCTGCGAATGGCGGCGACCACCAGGAACACCAGCGCCAGCCAGAACAGGATACGTGTCATGCCAAACCTCGATGTAAAACCACTTCCAGTACAAAACGGCTGCCGACATAGGCCAGCAGCAGGGTCGCAAAGCCCGCCAGCGTGAAGCTGAGGGCCGTCTTGCCGCGCCAGCCGCGGAAATGACGGCCGGCCAGCAAGGCGGCGAACAGGACCCAGGACAGCAGGGTGAAGACCGACTTATGGTCCCACTTCAGCGCCCGGCCAAACAATTCTTCGCTGAACACGATGCCCGACAGGACGGTCAGGCTGAGCAGAACGAAGCCAAAGCCGATCAGGCGGAACAGAAGCTTTTCCATCGTCAGCAGGGCCGGCAGCTGGTCCAGCGCCGTGGCAAAAAAGCCCGGCCTGTCGCTGCGCGTGTGCAGGCGCGACTCCTGCAGCGCCATCAGCACAGCGTGGAAGGCGGCGATGGTCAGCGTGCTGTAGGCCAGCGTGGCGATGGCGATGTGCCAGCCGAGCATGACCGAGCGGCCGGCCGTCGGCACCAGCGAACCGGGGAAGCCGGCCTGCAGCGCCACCGCCAGTGCGGCCACCGGCATCACGATGCGGCGCAGCCCGTCCAGCGGGAAGTTCTGGTTCTCCAGCCAGTAGGCGCCGACCGAAATCCACAGCGCCGACGACAGCATGGTGGCAAAACCGATGCGCAGCGAGCCGGGCACCATCACGTCGACCCACAACGCCGCACCGTGCAGCAGCCACGCGCCGGCCGTCAGTGCGGCGATCGGCACGGATTTACGCGACGGGAGGAAACCACAAATCAGGTAAAGCAGCGTTGCTGCGAGCAGGAAGTAAGTTTGCATCCGGTAAGTTTAACACTGCCGTTAGTCGACAGCAGCAGCGCGCAACTCGTCGTTATGGTGCCGTTGTTGTTCTTCCATCACCAGCTGCCCCAGCTCGCGCTTCAGGGCATTGAATTCCGGCGCCGACGGATCGCGCAGGCGCGGCATGTCGACCAGGATGTCGCGCTTGACCGTGCCGGGGCGGTACGTCATGACCACGATGCGGTCGGCCAGGTAGATCGCTTCCTCGATGCTGTGGGTGACGAAGATGATGGTCTTTTTCAGTTCGGCCCAGATGCGCAGCAGTTCGTCCTGCAGGTTGCGCCGGGTCAGCGCATCGAGCGCGCCGAAGGGCTCGTCCATCAGCATGATCGGCGAATCGAGCGCCAGCACACGCGCAATCGCCACCCGCTGCCGCATGCCGCCCGACAGGTCTTTCGGGAAGCGGTTGCGGAAGTCCTGCAACGACAGGGTCTTGAGCAGCCGGTCGACCGTGGCGGCGATGTCGCCCTTCGGCATGCCCTTGATTTCAAGCCCAAAGGCCACGTTGTCGGCTACCGTCATCCACGGGAACAGCGCGTACTCCTGGAACACCATGCCGCGCTCCGGCCCCGGGTCGGCCACCGGCTTGCCGTCGGCGATGATGCTGCCGCTGGTCGGCGGCGAAAAGCCGGCAATGGCGTTCAGCAGCGTCGACTTGCCGCAGCCCGAAGGCCCCAGCAGGCAGACGAACTGGCCGCGCGGAATCTCCAGGTTGATGTCCTGCAGCGCCACCACCGAGGTGCCGAATACCTTGCTGACGCCCCTCACTTCAATATGTGCCGCACTCATTTCAGCTCTCCAAGCCGCGGTGCCAGCGCAGCAGGTGGTTGTTCAGGCGGTCCATGGCGACGTCGATCGCCAGGCCAAGCAGGCCGATGGTGATCATGCCGGCAATGATCTTGTCCGACCAGAAGTACTCGCGCGCCTCGCTGATGCGGAAGCCAAGGCCGTTATTCACCGCCACCATTTCCGCCACGATCACCACGATGAAGGCGGTGCCGATGCCGATGCGCACGCCGGCCAGGATGGACGGCACGGCCGCCGGCAGGATCACGCGCAGGAACATGGTGGGGCCGGAGGCGCCCAGGTTGCGCGCCGCGCGCAGGTAGATGCCGTCCACCTGGCGCACGCCGGAGATGGTGTTGATCAGCACCGGGAAGAATGCGCCCAGCGAAATCAGGAAGATGGCCGGCGGGTTGCCCAGCCCGAACCACAGCATCGACAGCGGGATGTAGGCAATCGGCGGCACCGGGCGGATGATCTGCACCAGCACATTGAACAGGCGGTAGGCGTGGGCGCTGGCCCCCATGGCCAGGCCCAGTGGCAGCGCCAGGCCGGCGCCGATGGCAAAGCCGGCCAGCACGCGGCCCATGCTGCCGATGGCATCATGGATCAATTCACCGGAAAAGGCCCAGGCCAGCCAGCTGCCATTGCCGTCATAGGGCTGCAGTGGCAGCAGGTATTCGACCCACTTGCGCGCCACCGCTTCCGGCGATGGCAGCGCCTGCGGGTTGACCCAGCCGTTGTAGGTCACCAGGTGCCAGGCCAGCACCAGTGCTGCCGGCACGATCAGGCCGATGCCAACGTCGCGCGCGGCCAGCTTCATTTGACGCCCAGCGATTTCTTGGCTTGCTCCAGCAGGTCGGTCTTGACCCAATCCCTGGCCACCGGCGGCTTGGCCATCTTGCCGACGCCGGTCTTGGCCATGATGTCGGTGGTGACCTGGATGTGCTCCGGCGTGATGTCATACGAATACGGCGAATTGCCGATCGCATCCTGGAAATCGTCGCTGGTGATCTGGCCCTTGAAGACAGTCTCGCGCACATATTTTTCCGCAACGGCCGGCTGGTCGATGAAGGTCTTGGTCGCCTCCACGAAGCAGCGCATGAACTTCTCGGCCACCGGGCGGCGCTCTTTGTAGAACTTCTCGGTCATCACCATGGTGCGGATTGGCTCGCCGATCGGGGTGTCGTAAGGCTTGAGGACTTCGGTGCCGTAGCCTTTGTTGATGGCCTGCGAAGATTGCGGCTCCGACTGCATCATGGCGTCGATATGCTTGCCGAGCAGGGCCTGGTTCAAATCCGCATAGGCCAGCAGCACGGTCTGCACGTCCTTGCCCGGCTGTTCGGAGACGGTCAGGCCGGCCTGCTGCAGTTCCGCCAGCAGCAGTACTTCCTGGATGCCGCCGCGCGTCACGCCGACTTTCTTGCCCTTCAGGTCCTTGACTGACTTGATATTCAGGTCGCTGCGGCCCACCAGGCGCGCGCCGCCCTTGGCAAAGCCGGCCACCACATAGATCGGCGCACCGCCGGCGCGGCCCGAGATCGCCGCCTCCGAAGCGGTGGCTCCCACGTCAAGCTCACCGGCCAGCACGGCGGACATCACGTCCAGGCCCTTGGCGAACACGCGCTCTTCGACCTTGATGCCGCATTTCGGCGCGATCTCTTTAATATAGGAGACGGCGCCGTAGTGGGCGAACTTCAGGTTCCCCAAGCGCACCACCTCCTGCGCCTGCGCGCCTCCAGCCGCTGCCAAACTTGCCAGCGCCACGATGGCCGCGGCCTTGCCGATGCTTTTCAGTTTCATCCAGGTCTCCTTAGTGAATAGTTGGCCTGCGCGGCCGCGCGCCCATCATACATTGAAGGCAGGGGCGCTTAAAGAGCGCTGCGTTCGCGCTGTTGCGCCAGGCGTTCCGCGCATGGCGGATGGATTGCGAGATAGGCGCGCTCGGCGCCGGGGGTGCCGGTGGCGCCGCTTGCGCCACTGAGTGCGTCCTGCACTTCGGTCAGCAGGCGCAGCGACAGGCCGTTATGTTCCAGCAGGTCGGCAGCATAATTGTCGGCTGCGATTTCGGCCTGTTGCGGCCATTCCAGTTGCGGCGCCCGCGCCGCCATGCTGGAAACCAGCCAGCCCGTATCGCCCAGGACCACGCCGGCGGCGGCCGGCAGCATCGCTTCCTGCACCAGGCGGCGCAGCATGTGGCGCTGCTGCTGGTGGCCCAGTTCATGCGCCAGTACTGCCAGCACCGCGCCATCGTCAGGCATAGCCAGCACCAGGCTGTCGGTCACGATGATGTCGCCCGAAGGCAGGGTGAAGGCTGCGGCACCGAGCTGGCCGCTGCGGAACAGCAGGCGGTGGCGTGGCGCCCCCTCATGCGGCGCCTGCA
>JBCNOP010000260.1:0-6925 GCA_039593775.1 Pseudoduganella sp. | reverse complement strand
GCCAGCGCTTCGAAGATCACCAGGCGGCCGATCGGCAGCCCGCCGATGCTGGACAGGCCGACAGTCAGGGGAACGACGATGAAGAGCGCGATATCGTTGGTCAGCACCGTCGACAGCACGGTGGACGCCGACACCAGGAAGATTGCCAGAACGCGTTCCTGCTGCAAACGGTTGATGATGATGCGGCCCAGGTGTTCCAGGTAGCCGCTCGCTTCGATGCCGGTGGTGAGCAGCAGCATGCCGGCCAGCGTAATGATGGTCTTCCAGTCGACCCAGGTGCGGTATTCGGCCAGTGGATGCGGTGACAGCACCGAGAGCACGATGGCGACGGCCAGCAGCAGGTGCATTAGGCGGTCGCGCAGGAATGGCTGGCAGATTTGCGCGATGAAGGATGGGGCGGTGGCGGGTTGGGTGGTTTCAGGCATGGGTACTACGCTCACATAAGGCACATCCTCGCCATGATATCAGGTGCGGGTTCCCTGGGCTTCCTGTGAAATATTGTTCCCGTCATTGGTGAGTTTTGCAATTGCCATGCCTGCGGCACCGCCAGCAAACTTGCCGGCATCTTTTCTGAAAGGCCGCTATGAAATCAGTTCTTCACCGCGTGCACGCAACGACAGCGGGACTGTTGCTGGCAGCATCGATCACGATTCCTTCGATTCCGGCAATGGCGCAACCCGCGGCCGGCCCGCAGTCCGGCCAGGCGGCCAAGGAGTCCCGCATCGACTGGTGGCGGCAGGCTCGATTCGGCATGTTCATCCACTGGGGCCTGTATGCCATACCGGGCCGCGGCGAATGGGTGCAATGGAATGAAAAGATCCCGGTGGGGGAGTATGCCAAGCTGGCCGACCAGTTCAAGCCCGACAAATTCAATCCGGACGAGTGGGCGCAATTGGCCAAGGCGGCCGGCATGAAGTATATGGTCATGACCTCGCGCCACCATGACGGTTTCGCGATGTTCGCCGACGGCGATAACCCTTTCTCGAGCGTCAACAGCGCGGCGCATCGGGATTTCGTTGCCGACTATGTGAAGGCGGTGCGCAAAGCCGGCCTGGGTGTGGGCCTGTACTACTCGCCGCTGGACTGGCGTTATCCTGGCTTCTTTTTCCCTGACCTGCAGCGCGAAAACGCGGAAGCCATGCGCGCGCAGTACCACCGGCAAGTTGAACGCCTGATGTCCAATTACGGGAAGATCGACGTGCTGTGGTTCGACGGGGGCGAGGCAGACTGGCTGAACTTCGGCGGCGACTGGGATGGCGCGGAATGGGGCGTGGGATGGAAAAAGCGTGACCCGGGCAAGCACTACAGAGGCGGCTTCCGCTGGGGCTCGGAGCAGGTCTACGCGAAAATGCGCCAGTTGCAGCCGCAAGTCCTGGTCAACGGCCGCGCCGACATGCCGGAGGACTTCCATTCGCGCGAAGGCGACGGCGCGCTGGGCGATTATGACGACAGCCATCCGTGGGAGCTGTGCACGACGATCGCAGGGGCCTGGGGCTACCAGCCGAATATGCAGCCGAAGCCGTTAAAGCATTACATCCAGCTGCTGGCGAATGTGGCAGGGCGTGACGGCAACCTGCTGTTGAATGTGGGCCCTGCGCCGGATGGCCGGATCGATCCGGAGCAGGCGCAGCGCCTGCGTGAGATCGGCGGCTGGCTCGATAAGTATGGCAAGAGCATTTACGGCACGCGTGGCGGTCCCTTCCTGCCGGGCGAATACGGCAGCTCCACGCGCAGCGGCAACACGATCTACCTCCACGTGATGAAATGGCCGAATGAGAAGCTTGTGCTGCCGGCGATTCCAGCCAAGGTTCTGCGCGCAACGCTGCTTGGCGGTGGAAAGGCTGAATTCAGCCAGTCCGCCGATAGCCTGGCAATCACGGTGCCACAAGGCGCGCGCGATCCGATCGATACCGTGATTGCCTTGCAGCTCGATTCGCCTGCCGCCGGCATTCCAGTGCGCTGAGGGCAGGACATGCTTACTGCATGTCGATGCGGCCGTACAGCCCATGCTTCTCGTCGGAAGGTCCGGCAGTGAAGAACAGGGTGTTGGTTGGCTGGCTGTTGATGCCAGGCCCAAACGCGATGCCCCACAGGCCATCGATCACGATAGGCGTTCCATCGCCTTTCGCCAGGGTGCCTGCAAAGGCGCCGGTGCCGGGATTGTAGGCGTTGACCTTGCCATCGCCGAAATTGGCCACCAGCAGCATATTGCTGGCGGCCCCGAAATTGGCCGGTGCCATTGCCAGGCCCCACGGTGCGTTCAGCGCGCCGCCGTAAGCAAGCTGCTTGATGAAAGTGCCACCGGTGTCGAACACGCTGACGACTCCCAGCCCTGCGCCGGACTGTTCGTCGTCGCCCGTGGCGGGGCGCTTGGCGTAGGCGACGTAGATGCGGTCGCCGATCGCTTGTACGTTGAAGGCGGCATAGCCCGCCGGCAGACCGGGATCCTTGAATGAGCCGGGCAACACGGCCGGGGCGAAATTGCGGTCGAAGACGTCGATCGCATTATTGTGAAAGTCGGCGGCGTACAGGTAGTTCAGGCCCAGGTAGCTGGCGGTGGCCAGGCCTTTGTAAACCTTGTTGGCCGAACTGCCGTCGAATACTTTGACCACCGCGTTGAGGCTGACCGATGGCGACCAGCCCGCGATCACGCCGCCTTCGCTCGCAAAGACGAAGGGGCTGGCGGCTGTTACTCCGCCCAGCGTGATCTTGAAATCCTGTGAACCGTTGAAGACGATCCCGGTGGGACTGGCTTGCGTCGCCACGACCAGCGTTTGCGGCACACCGTTGCCGTCGTACAGCGTCGAGGTGGCGCTGCCGTTGTTGGCAACCCAGACGAAGCCGGCCGGGTTGAAGGCGATGCCCCATGCATTAATGAGCTTTGCATCGGTGTTGGCAACGCCGGCCGTGGCGCTGTCCACGACCAGGCTTGTGCTCTTGAAGCCTGCCAGCACCGGCGCTTGCTGCACTGGCGGTGGAGGCATGTAGTCGCTGCCGCCGCCGTAACCGCCGCCGCAGGCCGTAAGAATTGCCCCTATGAAAATAATGGCCGTGATGCCGGCCGCCATCGTTCCGCAGAACGGGGATCGGGTCTTCATGGCAGCTCCTTTCGAGAGTGGATGCCAGTGAATTCCACTTCAAGCCAGGAAGGTTCTACCCAGCCGTGCGAAATATCGTTCCATTTATTGGTGATTTTCGCAATTGCCCGTGCAGTGCCACCGCTTGCACAATCGTCGCAAGCTGCATTGGATGAAATATATGACGTACACAGGAGCCGTGGCATGCAACGAATGGGAATGGTGATCGGCATTGCCGCCGACAAGATCGCAGAGTACAAGACGCTGCATGCGGCAGTCTGGCCGCAGGTGCTGGCGACCCTGCAGCAGGCCAATGTACGCAATTACACGATTTTCTTGCGCGAACCGGAAAACCTCCTGTTCGGCTATTGGGAATACCACGGCGTCGATTTCGATGCGGACATGAAGAGGATCGCGGCCGACCGGGAAACCCAGCGCTGGTGGAACTTGTGCGGCCCTTGCCAACTGCCGCTTGCCAGCCGCGCCGATGGCGAGCACTGGGCCATGATGGCGCCCGTTTTCCACATGGACTGAAAGGGAACTGCCATGTCCGCCCCATTGCCGCCCAGCGCATCGCGGCTGCTGCTCATGTCGCCCGAAGACAATTGCCTGATCGCGCGCACCGCGCTGGCTGCCGGCGAAACCGTGACGATCGACGGCGCCGAGGTGACCGTGCCGGAAGCTATTCCCTTGGGCTACAAGGTGGCGCGTTCCGCGCTGCATCCGGGCGACAAGGTGCTCCGCTACGGCGCGCTGATTGGCAGCGTCACTGCCGCCGTTGCACAGGGCTCCATGCTCCACACGCACAACCTGGCCAGCGATTACATCCCTACCTACACCCTGGGCCCGGATGCCCATGCCTTTATCGGAAGCAGCCACTGACATGAGTACCGCCATGCCTTCACTGTCGGGTTACCTGCGCGCCGATGGCCGCAAGGGCATCCGCAATATCGTCGCCGTTGCCTACACCGTTGAATGTGCCCATCACGTGGCGCGCCTGGTCGTCAACGCCTTCCCCGGGCAGGAGGTGCACCTGATCGGTTTCCCGGGCTGCTACCCGAACGAATATGCCGACAAAGTGATGAAGCGCCTGGTCACCCATCCCAACGTGGGCGCGGCGCTGATCGTTTCGCTGGGCTGCGAAAGCTTCGACCGCAGCAGCCTGGAGGCGGAGGCCGCCGCGAGCGGCCGGCCGGTCCACACCATCACCATCCAGCAGAACCGCGGCACGCGCACCAGCGTGGCGGACGGCGTGGAATGGGTGCGCTGGGCGCTGGACGCGCTGGCGCCGCAACAGCGTGTGCCGATGGCGGCGAGTGAACTGGTGGTCGCCACCATCTGCGGCGGCTCGGACAGCACCAGCGGCATTACTGCCAACCCCGCCGTTGGCGTGGCGTTCGACCAGCTGGCGGCTGCCGGCGCCGCCTGCATTTTCGAGGAAACCGGTGAACTGGTCGGCTGCGAATTCCACATGAAGCGGCGCGCTGCCACACCGGAACTGGGCGACGCCATCGTCGCTTGTGTGGACAAGGCGGCGCGCTATTACACGGTACTGGGCCACGGCAGCTTCGCTCCCGGTAACGCGGACGGTGGCCTGACGACACTGGAAGAAAAATCGCTGGGCGCCTATGCCAAGAGCGGCGCATCGCCGATCAGCGGCATCCTGAAACCAGGCGACCAGCCTGCAGGCGGCGGATTGTACCTGCTGGACGTGGTCCCGGATGGTGAAGTGCGCTTCGGCTTCCCGAATATTTCGGACAATGCGGAGATTGTCGAACTGATCGCCTGCGGCGCCCACCTGACGCTGTTCACCACCGGGCGCGGCTCCGTGGTGGGTTCGGCGATTTCGCCCGTGATCAAGGTCTGCGCCAACCCGTCGACTTACGAACGGCTGTCCGAAGACATGGACGTCAACGCGGGCCGCATCCTCACCGGCGAGGCGTCCCTGCAGCAGGTTGGCAGCGAGATCGTCGACCTGGTGGCGCGCGTGGCGAACGGCGAACAAAGCTGCTCGGAAGCCCTGGGCCACCAGGAATTCATCCTGACCTACAAGCAGTTCGAGCCATCCGGCCCGGGATGCTTTCCCCTGAAGCAGGCGTGACATGGCCGTCGCCAGCGATAAGCGCAAGCTGCCGCGCAGTAGCGTCGAATTGAGCGCCATGGGGCTGGGCTGCGCCCAGCTTGGCGGCTTGTACCAGTCCATGAGCGACACTGAAGCGCGGGCCATCGTCGATGCAGCGTGGGAAGCGGGCATCCGCTATTTCGATACCGCGCCATATTACGGCTACACGCTGTCTGAACGCCGGCTGGGCGATGCCCTGCGCGAACGTGAGCGCGACAGCTTTGTGGTCAGCACCAAGGCAGGACGCCTGATGAAGCTGGACGCCGGCGTGCAGCCCGGCGAAAACGGCTGGGCGCAGCCTTTGCCGTTCCGGCCACATTTCGACTATACCTACGACGGCATCATGCGTTCGCACCAGGATAGCCTCAGGCGCCTGTGCCTGGACCGGATCGACATCCTCTACGTGCACGACATAGGCCAGGCCACGCACGGAACCCTGCACAACCATTACTGGAAGCAGTTGACCCACGGCGGCGGCTTCCGCGCGCTGACCCAGTTGCGGGAAGGTGGCAGCGTTGGCGCCATTGGCCTTGGCGTCAACGAATGGCAAGTGGTTGCCGATGCGATCGACGCTTGCGATATCGACTGCGCACTGCTGGCGGGGCGTTACACCTTGCTGGAACAGGCGGCTCGGCGGCCGTTGCTGGACAAATGCGCCGAACGCGGCATCGGCATCGTAATTGGCGGGCCATTCAACTCCGGCATTCTGGCAGGCACCCGGAAATTCAACTACGAAGACGCGCCGGCGCCCATCATCGCCCGCGTTGAAGCCATCGAGGCAGTCTGCCGCGAACATTCCGTGCCGATCCAGGCCGCCGCATTGCAATTCCCCATGGCCCATCCGGCGGTAGTGTCTTGCGTGGCCGGCGCCCATAGCCCTGAGCAGTTGTTGCAGAACACCGCCTGGTTTGCACAGCAACTTCCGGATGGCCTGTGGCAGGACCTGGTCAGGCATCGCCTGGTTGATCGGCATGCGCCGACGCCGCAGGCAGCCTGACCGCCCACCGAACTTTTTGACTTGGCGTATGAAGGAAAACCATGAAATTGCTGCGATTCGGCCCCAAGGGCTTTGAAAAACCGGGCCTGCTTGACGCAAGCGGCGTGCTGCGCGACCTGTCTGGCCTGTTGCCTGACCTGACTTCCGATCATCTCGGCCGGGCCGCGCTGGACAAGCTGGCATCGGTCGATCCGGCCCGCTTGCCGGCAGTGGAGGGCGCAGTGCGCATGGCGCCGGTTGTGGCGGACATCGGCAAGATGATTTGCGTGGGATTGAACTATTCCGACCACGCGGCTGAATCGGGCATGGATGTGCCGTCCGAACCGGTCCTGTTCACCAAGGCCACCAGCGCCATTATCGGCTGCAACGATGCGGTGGTGCTGCCGCGCGAGTCCGTCAAGAGCGACTGGGAAGTGGAACTGGGCGTGGTGATCGGGACGCGTGCCCGCTATGTGGAAGCCGGCGAAGCGCTGGATTATGTGGCCGGCTATTGCGTAGTCAACGACCTGTCCGAGCGCGAATACCAGCTCGAGCGCGGCGGCCAGTGGGACAAGGGTAAGGGCTGCGACACCTTCGGCCCCATCGGCCCGTGGCTGGTGACCGCCGATGAAGTGCCCGATCCGCAAAACCTCGACATGTGGCTGGAAGTGAACGGCAAGCGCTACCAGGCTGGCAATACCCGCACCATGGTGTTTTCGGTAGCGCAGCTGGTGAGCTATATCAGCCGCT
>JBCNOP010000026.1:0-42493 GCA_039593775.1 Pseudoduganella sp. | reverse complement strand
CGATGCGCGGCGAGGCCCGCCTGACCGAATCCAACACCGCCGAAATGCTGCGCGAAGTGCGCATGGCGCTGCTGGAGGCCGACGTCGCCCTGCCGGCCGTGCGCGAATTCATCGCCAAGGTCAAGGAAAAAGCCCTCGGCGAAGAAGTGATTTCCTCGCTGACCCCGGGCCAGGCCCTGGTCGGCGTGGTGCAGCGCGAACTGGGCGCCCTGATGGGCGCGGACCTCGGTGCGGAAGCGTCGCAGCTGTCCTTCGCCCAGCAGCCGCCGGCCATCATCCTGATGGCGGGCTTGCAGGGTGTGGGCAAGACCACCACCGTCGGCAAGCTGGCCAAATACCTGAAAGAGCAGAAGAAAAAGAAAGTGCTGACCGTATCGGCCGACGTTTACCGTCCTGCCGCTATCGCCCAGCTGCAATCGGTGACCGGCCAGGTCGGCGCCGACTTCTTCCCTTCCACCGCGCAGGACAAGCCGGTCGACATCGCACTGGCAGCGCTGGACTGGGCCAAGAAGCACCACCACGACGTGCTGATCATCGACACCGCCGGCCGCCTCGGCATCGACGAAGAGATGATGAAAGAGATCGCCGCCGTGCACGGCGCGGTCAAGCCGATCGAGACCCTGTTCGTGGTCGACGCAATGCTGGGCCAGGACGCCATCAACACCGCCAAGGCCTTCAATGACGCCCTGCCGCTGACCGGCGTGGTGCTGACCAAGCTCGATGGCGATTCGCGCGGCGGTGCGGCGCTGTCTGTGCGCCACATTACCGGCAAGCCGATCAAGTTCGCCGGCGTGTCCGAAAAACTGGACGGCCTGGAAGCCTTCGACCCGCAGCGCATGGCCAACCGCATCCTGGGCATGGGCGACATCCTGGCCCTGGTCGAAGAAGCGCAGAAGAACGTCGACGCCAAGGCGGCAGCCGACCTGGCAGCCAAGGTCAAGTCGGGCGGCAAGTTCGACATGAACGACTTCAAGGCCCAGCTGGCGCAGATGAAGAAAATGGGCGGCATGTCCGGCCTGCTCGACAAGCTGCCGGCCCAGTTCCAGCAGGCTGCCGCCGGCGCCAACATGGACCAGGCTGAAAAGCAGGTGCGCCGCATGGTCGGCATCATCGACTCGATGACCCCTCAGGAACGCGCCAAGCCGGAATTGATCAAGGCGGCGCGCAAGCGCCGTATCGCGGCCGGCGCCGGCGTCCAGGTGCAGGAAGTAAACCGCATGCTGGCCCAGTTCGACCAGATGCAGACCATGATGAAAAAGCTGTCCGGCGGCGGCATGATGAAGATGATGCGGTCGATGAAAGGCATGATGCCGGGCCTGCGCTAAGCCCCGGCAAGCCGCAAAAAGCCGCCTTCGGGCGGCTTTTTTTGTGTTTAAGTCTTGTTTCCCCTAAAAAACCCACAAAAACACTTGCACAAGCTGCAAACCCCCGCCAATATTAGCCGTGCGATAGTATTGCGCAATTTTCCATTTGTTTGTTAAGGAGGCTCGAATATGGCAACAGCCAAGAAAGCAGCACCAGCAGCAAAGAAAGCCGCCGCCAAGCCAGCAGCAAAAAAAGCTGCGCCGGCCAAGGCAGCCGCCAAGCCAGCAGCAAAGAAAGCCGCAGCACCAGCAGCACGTAAGCCTAACGCAGCCTTCATGAAGGCGATGACACCATCGAGCGCACTGTCCGCCGTAGTCGGTTCCGCACCACTGCCGCGCACTGAAGTGACCAAGAAAGTCTGGGACTACATCAAGAAACTGAACCTGCAGGACGCCGCAAACCGCCGCATGATCAATGCGGACGACAAGCTGAAAGCTGTCTTCGGCGGCAAAGCCCAGGTTTCCATGTTTGAAATGACCAAGCTGATTTCCGACCACCTGAAATAAGCTGCTTCTGGCTGTTGCAGCCATTCGAGGAGCCCCGACGCCACGCGCTCGGGGCTTTTATTTTTTATGCATCCACGCCAACACACCGTCCTGACGATCGCCTGCCTGGCCGCCCTTGGACCGCTGGCCTTCGACGCTATGCTGCCGGCCATGCCGGCGCTCGGCAAGGAGTTCGGACTTTCCCTGCCCGCCACCCAGTCCCTGTTTGCCGTGTATATGGCAGCCCTGGCATCGTCCCACTTGCTGTCCGCCTGGGCCGCCAATGCCTTCGGCAAGCGCATGGTACTGGTGGCCGGCGCCCTGATGCTTGCAGCCGGCAGCGCCACCTGCGCGCTGGCCGGCGCAATGTGGGAACTGCAGGCCGGACGCGTCCTGCAAGGCCTTGGCGCCGGTACTGCAGCGTCCATGCTGCCGCTGCTGATGCGTGCCCATTCGAGCCGCAAGCTGCGCCTGCTGGCCGATGGCGCGGTCCCGGTCCTGGCGCCGCTGATCGGGGCGATATTCGTACTGTGTGCGAGCTGGCGATTGATTTCCTGGCTGGCGGTTGCGGCGGGCCTGCTGGTGCTCGTCCTGCTGGCGTCCGCCCCGGCCGCACCCAACAAACCGGGCGACAAATTCCAGTATGGGGAGTTGATCGGAAACTTCACTTACCTTCGCTATACCGCATGCCACGCCTTGTGCTTTGGCGCCATCATGGCCGGCGTCACCAGCCTGCCTATCATGGTTTCGCTGGACCTGCGCTTGGGCGCGAGCCGCACCGCTTTGCTGCAAGCGGTCGGCGCTGCGCTCATGCTGATGCAGTCGTTCAGCAACCAGGACACGCCGGCAAGACAACAGGTCACGTTCGGCCTCGCCGTCATGGTCTTTTCCGCCGGCCTTGTCATCGTCTGGCGTAACTTGGAGAGCGAGATCGATCCCTACTACTACCTGCTCGGCTGCTGGGTGTTCCTGTACGCTGGCTTCTCTGCCGTCACAATGCCGCTGGCTGCGGGAGCGCTGAATGCGGCCGGCCAGCAAGCGACTGCCGGACTATCGCTGCTGCAGTTCGCCAGCCACGCCGTTGCCGCTGCCGCCATCCAGTTCACGGCCAGGGGCAATGTGGAGGATGCAGCGCTCATCACCTTCGGCAGTGCTGCGCTGATGGTGATCGCGGGAGGAGCGTTGCTACCCATGTTCATCTGGCGCTCGGCGCCTGCGAAACACTAGCCGGCCGCTATGCAGGCACTGCACCGCCTAGCCATCCCCCTTGCCAGCCTGACCGCTTTGGGCCTGCTGGCCTCGGACCTTTACTTGCCGGCGATTCCGGTCATGGCGGCGGAACTGGGCGCGTCCATCCCCTCCGCGCAGGCAACCATGGCGCTGTTCATGGCGGCGCTGGCCCTGTCGCAGCTTGCCTGGGGCTGGGCGGCCGACCATTTCGGCGACCGCCGCACCATCGTGGCCGGCACCGCCCTGCTTGGCGGCGGCAGCCTGGTTTGCGCCATGGCGCCGGGAATCGACTGGATGCTGGCTGGACGGCTGCTGCAAGGACTGGGCGCCGGCGCCGCTACCGTTGCCGTGCCGGCGCTGATACGGCGGCGCTTCAACGAGGCCGATGCCGTGAAGGCACTGGCCATGGTCGCCATGGCCGAATCCACCATTCCGGCGCTGGGCCCGGTGGCCGGCGCCGCGATCGTGCTGTATGCCGACTGGCGCACCACGTTCTGGCTGATCGCAGCCCTGTCGCTCCTGCTGCTGCCGATGGTCGCACGCATCGTCGGCCGCGCGCCGGCGCCCGCGCTTCCGGCCAGCGCGTCCCGCCGGCGCGGCTATGCCCCGCTCTTGCGAAACCGCCTCTACTTGCGCTATGCCATGAGCTACGCAGTCATGTTCGGCGCACTGCTGATGTACGTTGCCAGCGCGCCGGTGCTGGTCACGCACGCCCTCGGCCTCGGGATCGAGGCATTCGCCATCCTGCAGATCTGTGGCGTGCTGGCCTTTATGGTTGGCGCCTCGGCCGCGGTGCGGATGGTGAAGCAGCTTGGCCAGCAATGGCTGGTGCGTGCCGGGACGCTGCTGCAGTTCCTGGCCGGCGCCGGCTTGATGGGAATGGCCCTGGCAGGCCTGGCAGGCACGCGCGGCCTGGTAGTGCTGGCCGTGCTGGCGGCGCTGTTCTGCGCCGGTCTTGGCCTGCGTGGCCCCGCCACCATGGGCGGCGCGCTGCATGCGGCCGGGGACGACGCCGGCAAAGGCGCCGGCCTGTTGATGTTCCTGTCCTTTGCCTGCGTTGCAGGCGCCACGCAACTGGTGGCGCCCTTCCTGCATTACGGCCTGCTGCCGCTGGGCGCCCTGCTGTTCGCGATGGTCAGCGCCAGCGCGCTTTTGCTGCCGCGTTAGATGCCGCCGATGGTGGCACTCTTGAGGAATACCAGCTGGTCGTTATCGTCTGGCCCGGCAATGCGGCCGTTATTGCGTTCAGTGGCGACGCGGGCGCTCACCGGCTTGCCGCGCAACTTCGGTTTCAGCGTAACGACGTCGTTCTTGTCGGGCTCGGTGAACCAGTCGCCGCAATGGGTAGTGCAATAGGCTTCGATCACCTTGCCGTCCTCGGTGCGGATGCGCAACGCATAATTGTCCAGGCCCCCGCCCCCGACCAGCTTGCCCTTCACGAGTTCGGTCGGGACGGGAGGGCAATACGCAGGCGCATCATCGCCCAGGATTTTGCAGCCACGCTTGATTTCATCCGTGATCAGTTCGCAGCTGTTTGCGGCATTGCACGGCGGGCGCGTGGCGGGAGAGACGTTCTTGCATTGCTTGACCAGTTCGGCGGCCTTCGCCTTGCCGAGCTGCTCGTCACAGGACAATGCCGCGGCATTGCCGGCAAAGGCCAGGCAGGCCAGGGAAACCAGGAACTTGTTGATTTGCATAGGTGCGCACCTGTGTGAGGGAAAGGCGCAAAGTGTAAGCGCCGCAGCCCTCGCACATATGCACGGAATGTCACGCGCGCGTGAACTCAGTCATACGTCGATTGGGTGCGGGCGTGAGTTCCCCATGCAAGCCGCGCAACCACCAACAGGAAAGCGAAGCGTGGCAACAGCAGGAACCAGCCGAATTGGCCGACACTGGCCGGTGTCACGCTCTTGGTCGGGTTGTACCGGTCCGAGAAGGTGTATTCGGCGTGGGTGATTTTCAATGCAAAGTATTTACCCGGCGCGATGTCTGGCGCCGCCATGCCATGGCTGAACATCCATGCCAGATAAGGACTCATTTCGACCGCGAATTGCACGGCGAGGCAGATCAGGATCAGAAAAGCAAAGTCGACGCTGTCACCGTAACGCTGCACCCGGTGGGGCGACAACACATACCCCGACACCGCACAACACCCGACCACGGCTGCGCCCACCGGTATCAAGGCATACAACTGGAAGGAAAAGATGCTCAGTCCAGTCCTTTCCAGGATGAGGTGATGGAGGACCAGGGTGATAAGAAAGCTGGCAATACAGGCGCCCCAAAGTTTGAAGCGGAGCTGCAGTGACGAAGAACCCATAGCGAAATAACAGGCGTTATAAAATCGCCAATTCTAATGCCTGGGCTCCAGACTTCAAAGCTTCCATTTGTTCCACGCCGCCAGCACCGCGTTCGGATACTCCGGCTTGCCGCGGCTGCCGTTGTAGCGGCCGAGGGCGAGGTAGAGGTTGCCCTGTTCCATATCGATATACATGCGCAGGATCGAGCAGCCGTAGCGCAGGTTGGTCTGCATATTGAACAGCTTGGAGCGGTCACGGTCGCCGATCACATTGGTCCAGAACGGCATCACCTGCATATAGCCACGCGCGCCGACAATCGACACCGCGTACTTGCGATAAGCCGATTCCACCTGGATCAGCCCCAGCACCAGGCCAGGGTCCAGGCCGGCGCGGCGCGCCTCGTACCAGGCGGTTTCGAGGAATTCGCGGCGCGTGAACTCATCCGGCAGCTTGCGCTTCAGGCGGTCCGACATGGCGGCATACCAGGCGTCGTACTGCACACGGTCGGTGGGATTCAGGAACACCGGCTTGGGCGGCCGCGCATCCATGATGGCGTTGGACAGCGCCAGCCGCACGCTGTCGGCCAGCGCCTCCTCTTTCTGGTTGCCGGCAAAGCCGAACGGCGCGCACAGCACGCCGCTGGCGAAAGCCAGCGTATGCCACCAGCGCAAGGGACGCGCCCACCAGCGGCGGCGGTCACGTCCCTGCTTTGGCAAATGCCTTGCCATGGCGATCACTTCTGGATTTTGCCCTTGATGAAGGCCAGGGCATCGGCCACCGGAACGGCAGTCGCTTCGGTGTCGCGGCGGCCCTGGTACTCCAGGTTGCCTTCCTTCAGGCCACGCTCGCCGATCACCACGCGGTGCGGCACGCCGATCAGTTCCCAATCGGCGAACATGGCGCCTGGGCGCTGGCCGCGGTCATCCAGGATGACGTCGATGCCGGCTTCCAGGGCCGCGTTGTACAGCTTCTCGGTTTCGGCTTTCACCAGCTCCGAACGGTCCATGCCCATCGGGCACAGCACCAGTTCGAACGGCGCCAGGGAAGTCGGCCAGATGATGCCCTTGTCGTCGAAGTTCTGCTCGATGGCGGCGCCCAGGATACGGGTGATGCCGATGCCGTAGCAGCCCATTTGCAGCGGGGCTGGCTTCTGGTTCTCGTCCAGGAAGGTGGCCAGCATCGATTCCGAGTAAGCGGTGCCCAGCTGGAACACGTGGCCCACTTCGATGCCGCGCTCGATCGCCAGCACGCCCTTGCCGTCCGGCGAAGCATCGCCTTCGACCACATTGCGCAGGTCGGCCACCAGGGCAGGTTCCGCCATGTCGCGGCCCCAGTTGGCGCCGGTGAAGTGGTAATCCTCTTCGTTTGCGCCGGTCACGAAGTCCGACATCAGCGCCACGGTGCGGTCGGCCACCACGGTCACAGGACCCTTGGTGCCGATCGGGCCCAGGTAGCCAGGCTTGCAGCCGTAGACTTCCAGGATTTCCGCTTCAGTCGAGAAGCGGTTCTGCGCCAGGCCAGGCACTTTGCTTGCCTTGATTTCGTTCAGCTCATGGTCGCCGCGCAGCAGCAGCATGAAGTGCTGCTTGCTGCCGTCTTCCTTGTCGGCGGTCAGGGCGATGGTCTTGACGGTCTGTTTCAGGTCGATGCCCAGCAGCTTGGCCACGTCTTCGCACTTGGACGCCTTCGGGGTCGAAGTCTTGGCCAGGGCGGCGCCGGCAGCGGCACGGGTGCCGGTGGCAACCGCTTCCGCCGCTTCCATATTGGCCGCGTAGTCGGAGGTCGGGCAGTACACCAGCGCGTCTTCGCCGGTGGAGGCGATCACGTGGAATTCATGCGAACCGGTGCCGCCGATGGCGCCGTTGTCGGCTGCCACAGCGCGGAACTTCAGGCCGAAGCGGGTGAAGATGCGGGTGTAGGCGTCGAACATGATCTTGTACGACTTCTGCATGCCTTCCAGGTCGCGGTCGAAGGAATACGCATCCTTCATGGTGAACTCGCGGCCGCGCATCAGGCCAAAGCGTGGGCGGCGTTCGTCGCGGAACTTGGTCTGGATGTGGTAAAAATTCAACGGAATCTGGCGGTAGGATTTAATCTCGCTACGCACCACGTCGGTGATCACTTCTTCGGAAGTCGGCTGGATCGCGAAGTCGCGGCCGTGGCGGTCTTTGACGCGCAGCAGCTCCGGGCCCATCTTGTCCCAACGGCCGGTTTCCTGCCACAGTTCCGCAGGCTGTACCAGAGGCATCAGCAGCTCAATGGCGCCGGCATTATTCATCTCTTCGCGAACAATCGCTTCGACTTTCCGGATCACTTTCAGGCCCATCGGCATATAGGTATAAATGCCGGAACCGAGGCGTTTGATCATGCCCGCGCGCATCATCAACTGGTGGCTGACGATCTCCGCGTCAGATGGAGCTTCCTTGAGGGTTGAAATAAAAAAACGAGATGCACGCATATCGGTGAATTCTTTTTAAAAAGAGAGAGTTATAATCGACCTAATTTTAAAGGATTAGCTGGCCCGATGCGTCCAAACTTTATACAAAGAGCGCTATTGCAGTTGGATTTGTAGTCAAAAATATAAGAGGACGCCTCGGCCACAGAAAGTTTGAGGTGCAATATGCTCGATCGTGAAGGGTTTCGCCCCAACGTCGGCATCATCCTGCTCAACTCGCATAACGAGGTGTGGTGGGGCAAGCGGGTGCGCGAGCACTCGTGGCAGTTCCCGCAGGGCGGGATCAAGTACGGTGAAACGCCGGAGCAAGCAATGTATCGCGAGCTCGAAGAGGAAATCGGACTGCGTCCGGAGCACGTCAAGATTATCGGCCGCACGCGCGACTGGTTGCGTTACGAGGTGCCTGATCACTTCATCAAGCGGGAAATCCGCGGCCATTACCGTGGCCAGAAGCAGATCTGGTTCCTGTTGCGCATGTGTGCGCGCGACAATGACGTGAACCTGCGCCTGACCGACCATCCCGAGTTCGACGCCTGGCGTTGGCACGATTACTGGGTTCCGCTGGACGTGGTGATCGAATTCAAGCGCGAAGTCTACCAGCGCGCCTTGCAGGAGCTATCGCGCTTCCTGACCTGGCCAGCGCATGGCGACCGCCGCCACTCCTCGCGCTACCTGCGCCAGCCGCACGGCCAGCGTGGACAGCGCAGCGGCGACAAGCCGCAGCAGCCAGCGGTGACGCCGCCGACGACGGAACTGGTGACGAAGGAATGAAGAAGCTGCCCGCAAGGGCGGCTTTTTTTACGGCTGCCGCAAGGCCCAGCGCTGCGAGACGTAGTCGATGACCAGCACCTTGCCAAGCATGTAGTGCAGCCCCACCACGCCTGCCAGGGGTTCGTCGGGCTCAAAGCCCAGGCCTTCGCAATATCCCCCCTGGAAGCGCGGAAGCTTGATGCTGTCGCCGATCTCCAGCGTCCGCGCCACTGTTCCCATGACACATGGCACCTGGCGTCCCCACGCGTTGACCGAAAAGCGCCGCTCGTCGCGCAGCGGCGCGCCTCCAGTCAGCCCTTGCCAGGCAAGTGCCGAATGGCCATTGATGCCGAACGCGGCGGAGCCAGTGTCCAGCAATGCTTCTTGCGGTGCCCCGCCTGCCACGCGCACCGTCACCAGCGGATGGCCGCCGGACCCGCCCCAGCGCACATAACGCATCGCTTGCGCATCCGGCGCCCCCTGCAGCGCAGCGCCCTGCTGCCAGCGATAGCGAGAACCGGCCAGGTCAAGTTCCAGCGTGCCCAGTTCAAAGAACTCATTGCCGATGGTGGCAATCAGGTCGCTGGTGCAGCGCCCCTGCTCCAGCAAGGCCAGGTTGGCGGCATCCGCACTGGCGCTGCGGCGCAGCCCGGCCAGTTCGACCGTCACGTCCTTGCGCGGCGCGTCCGCCTTGCCTTTGCTGTGCCAGATCACTGCGCCGGGAGCGCCGGTGTCGAGCTGCGCGTAGCAGTCGATTCCCTCCACCTTCACCGGCAGCACGATCGCGGCAGGCACCTTGGGCGCCCCTTCATAGAGCGCGTGATCGACGAAGTAGAACGGCAGGAAAATCGGCATTATCAAAAAAACAGCAAAAAGGGGCTGCAGGGTACACCAGCGCGCCGCAAGGTACAATGGCGGCATGTTTACCCCGTCTTCCCACGACGTTCGCCGCTTCTTCTGCGACGTCTACCGCAAAGCCAACGCCAATGAAATCATGGATCCGATCGAGCTGATCGCCCGGGACTGGATCATGGCGCACCCCGAGTACCACGACCAGCTGAAGGATGTTGAAGCAGCCATTGCGCGCGACTACTCCGTGGAGGGCAGCGAAGCCAACCCCTTCCTGCACCTGTCGATGCACCTCTCGATCACCGAACAGCTGTCGATCGACCAGCCGCGCGGCATACGCGAAGCCTTCGTCGGCCTGGCGCGCAAGCTTGGCACCGAACACGCTGCGCACCATGAAATCATGGAATGCCTCGGCGAGATGATCTGGAATTCCCAGCGTCGGGGCGTGCCGCCGGACGGCGCTGCCTACGTGGAAGCGGTCAAGCGCCGGATTTGAGGATCAAGCGGGCGGCGCCCGCCAGGCCAAATCCGGCTGCCAGCACCAGTGCATAACGAACGTCGGACATGGTTTGGGTAAGCTGCCAGACAATTGCGGCCAGCGCCAGCATGATCCCGGAAGTAGCAAACAGCCCCATGACCGCCCGGTTCCGGCTTACCGACCGCGTTTGCCAGACGGCCAGGGCGGCCATGCAGAACGCGGTAAAGTAAGCCATCACACTTCGTCCACGCGGACGATCGGCATGTGCCAGATCAGGGCAAACACCAGCGGGCTGGCGACAGCCGCAAAAATCACTGAACGCATCAAATGGTCCGAGCCTGCCGCCAGCGCCGGGGCGACATTGATCAGCCATGGCAGCGTGGCCGCCAGCAAGGCTTGCGATTTGCGTCCCAGCCGGGCGATCAGGCACAGCATCAGCACTGCCACACCAGCCAGCAATGCAGTAAGCAAGTAGACCATTCTCGGCACCTCCGCGATTTACGATACGGGCATCATAGACCACCAGTTCCCCGCGGAAACTATCCAATAATCGCGAAGCGATAAATATTTATGCCGGGTTCCGGAACACGCAATAGCCGCCTGCCAGGCGCGCGTCCGGCGGTGCGGCCAAGTGGCCATCAGGCAGCAGGTGGATGCAGGAACCGGCGCAAACTTCCAGGTGCGACAGCATTTCAGCCAGCGTGGCATCGGCGGCAAAGTCCTCCCATGCGGCGCCGGCACCTGGACCACCACGCGGCGCCACGACCGCATGACTGGAGCCAAACGCTGACGCCAGCCGCAGCGCAAGCCCTGCCAGGGCGGCTCGGCTGCCCACGCGCTGCAATACGCAAGGCCAGCAGAAAGCCTCATCGCGCAACTCGATCGCCACCATATGCTGGCTGGCCTGGCGCAAGCTGGCCGGCAATCCTCCTACCCGGCCCAGCGCCTTGTCAACGCGCCGCTGCAAGCCCCGCGGCGGCAGAGAATGGCTGACATAGATTGTCGAAGTTTCCATGTTAATTTCCTCCACGCATCTATCCTTACCTCAGCATAGACCATGGATGCCGCATAGAAACTATCCAATCATTGCAAGCGCAGCCCTGCTTTGATTAATGGCAAATCGGTGTAGCGCTTGCCGGTGGCGGCGAACAAGGCATTCGCAAGGGCCGGCGCCAACGGGCCGACCGCTTCCTCTCCGACTCCGCCGGGGGCCTCGTTGCTGTCGATGATCACGACTTTGATCTCCGGCGTTTCAGCCAGCGACAGCAGTTTGTAATCGGTGAAATTCGACTGCTCCACCGCGCCATCCTTGACCGTGATTTCGCCGTAGAAGGCTGCTGTCAACGCGAAGATGATGCCGCCCTCCATCTGCCCACGCACATTGCGCGGATTAACGGTGATGCCGCAATCGAGCACTGTGGTGACGCGATGCAGCTTGACGCGCGATCCCGCGTCGACCGACAGTTCGACTACCTGCCCGATATAGGTGCCGTTGGCCCAGGTGAAGGCCATCCCGCAGTGATGGCCCGGCCGCCTGTCGCCGCGCCAGCCGGAACTAGCTTCCAGTTGGTCGAGCACGGCGCGTTCGCGGCTGCCGGGCTTCATCAGGCTGCGCCGGTAATCCAGCGGATCCTGCCCGGCACGCGCGGCCAGCTCGTCGACGAACGACTCGGTGGCGAAAATGTTCTGCGACGCCGCAACCGAACGCCAGTAGCCGAGCGGCACGCCGGCGTCGACGGTGTTGGTGCGGTGGACGAAGCCGGGCAGGCCGTAGTAGCGGGTGAGCAGCACGCCGACAGCGCTGCGGTCGAAAGGCTTGGCGTACTGCTTGTCGGCGCCGAAGCGCGAGTAGTTGAACAGGGTGTCGCTCGCGCTGTCCAGGCGCACGACGCTCAGCGCGCCGGTGGTGTCGAAGCCGGCGCGCAGGCGCAGGACTGCTGCCGGGCGATGGTAGCCGTGGCGCATGTCTTCTTCGCGGCTCCACAGCAGCTTGACCGGTACTCCGGCCTCCTTCGCAATCAAGGCTGCCTGCACGGCAAAATCGGCTTCGATGCGGCGGCCGAAACCACCGCCGCTTAGCGTTGTGTGGATGGTGACGGCTTCGGGAGCGATGCCGAGCGCCTGGGAGACGTAGGTGCGCGCCGTATCCTGTGCTTGCGTCGGCAGCCACAGCTCCGCCTTGCCGTCCTTGACGCTGGCGGTGCCGTTCATCGGCTCCAAGGTGGCATGCGCCAGCAGCGGCACGGTGTAAGTCCGCTCGAGCCAGGACGCCGCCTTGGCCACGCCAGCTTCGTGCGCGGCACTGATTTCTTCTGCCTTGCCATTGCGCGGCACCACGAGCTCACCTTCTTTTTGCACGGCCTCGCGCAACGTGTCGCGGTACGGGGCGCTGGATTGTTTGCTGGCAGCGGCGAGGTCCCAATCCGGCTTGAGCACGTTGAGCGCTTGCTGCGCGCGCCAATAGCTGTCGGCCACTACCGCCACAGCGTCCGGCAGCCGCACCACTTTTTTCACGCCGCGCCTGGCCAGCGCCGGCTGCGGATCGACGCCCGCCAGCTTGCCGCCGAAGTGAGGGCATTGCACGATCGCGGCATACAGCATGCCGGGCACTTTCACGTCGATGCCGTACACCGCGCTGCCATCGGTCTTGGCTGGCAGGTCGAGGCGGGCCACGTCCTTGCCCATGTGGCGCCAGCGTTCCTTCGGCATCAGCGGCGGATCGGCCGGTACCGGCTGTTGCGCGGCCTGCTGCACCAGTTTCGCGTACGGCAGTGTGCGGCCGGTGGGCTTGTGCAGCACGGCGCCGGGCTGGGTATCGCATTCGGCGGCCGGAACCTTCCACTCCGCCGCTGCCGCACCCACCAGCATGGCGCGCGCCTGGGCGCCGGCCTTGCGCAATTGCTGGAACTGGCGCGCTACGCCGCCGCTGCCGTAGGTCGCGTACTCGCCCCAGCCGGCGTTGATGAACTGTTTCTCGACCGGCGCCATTTCGATGCGCACGGATTTCCAGTCCAGGTCCATTTCATCGGCCAGCAGCTGCGCGATGGCGGTACCGGTGCCCTGCCCTATCTCGCTCGTGTTGGAAAGGATGGTGACGCTGCCATCCGGCGCGATGCGCACCCAGCCCGGCGGCGGGGGAACCGGCGCCGCGCCAGGGGCATCGGCCGCCGCCACGGCGGTGACCGGGCCGACTGCCACCAGCAGGCCCCCGGCAGCAAGCGTCTTCAGGAAGTCGCGACGATTGCTCATGCCACCTCCTCCACCTTCATGCCCGCCGCACGCTTGATAGCGCGCCGCACGCGCGGGTAGGTGCCGCAGCGGCACAGGTTCGTCATGGCTTCCTCGATCTGGGCGTCGCTCGGCTTGGGATGGGATTTGAGCAGCGCCGCAGCCGCCATCAGCATGCCCGACTGGCAGTAGCCGCACTGCGGCACCTGTTCTGCGATCCAGGCCTGCTGCAAAGCATGCGAGCGATCCGGCGACAGCGCCTCGATGGTCCGCACCTTGCCCTTGCCGACCGCGCTGACCGGCATCACGCAGCTGCGCACCACCTGGCCATCGATGTGCACCGTGCAGGCGCCGCAAACACCGGCGCCGCAGCCGTATTTGGTGCCGGTCATCCCCAGCGTATCGCGCAGCACCCACAGCAGCGGCGTATCGCCTTCAACGTCGGCCGTGCGGGCCACGCCATTGATATTCAGCTTGTAAGCCATCGTCTCCCCCAGAAAGTTGGGGAAAGCTTAACAGCGGCGCGGCGGCGTGGATTGGCGGTGTGACGAAAACCGCCAACCGTGGGTTAAAAATGAAAAAGCCCGCACGTGGCGGGCTTCTCTTCAAGCAGCGCTGGATCAGCGCTTCAGGACCAGCGAACCTGGCAGCGAGTGCAGGTAAGCGGCGATGTCCTGGATGTCCTTGTTGGTCAGTGGCTTGACCTGGCCGGTCATGATTGCGTTGGAGCGGCCGTTCGGTGCGTCGCCGCGCTTGTAAGCGGTCAGCGCATGCTGCAGGTAATCCTTGTGCTGGCCTGCCAGCTTAGGATAGCTCGGGTCGATCGGGGAGTTGTAGTCCTTGCCGTGGCAGGCAGCGCAGCTGTATTTTTCAGTCAGGGCCTTGCCGTTTTCGATGTTGCCGCCAGCCAGGGCGCTGAACGAAACTGCGGAGCAGAACAGAGCAATAATCAGTTTTTTCATGGTCGAGGGCCTTATTTCTGCTGGGAGTAGAACGCGGCGATATCGGCGATGTCCTGGTCGGACAGGCTGGCAGCGATACCCTTCATGGTCGGGTGCTTACGCTCACCCTTCTGGTAGCCCTTGAGCGCGTTTTCAATGTATTTGGCAGATTGGCCGCCGATCATCGGCACCTGGAAAACTTCGGGGAAGGTAGCTTTGTAGCCTGGAATTGCGTGGCAACCGATGCACATCTCGATCTTGCCTTTTGCGTTCTTGGCGTCGCCGACGATGTCCGCGGCTACGGCTGCCTGCGCAACTGCGGTCAGCGCGAGGAGTGCGAAGATTTTTTTCATAGGTGTGGGCTTTAGTCAGTTGAAATCGGACACTGCATTGCGCAACAAAACCGCTCCTTTGCGCCCTCAACCTGCGATTTTACCTTAGAAGTTGGCCAATCGTCCATAAGATGGATCTGTCAATAGGCACTTCTTTCACATGAGTTTCGCGAATCTGTTGTATGCCTTCCGCTTTTTTGCACAGTGAAAGCAAATAGCGATAGTTTCCATGTGGCAATTAATGGTAAATTTGCCAGCCAAATTTAACTACTTGTTTTGCGCTCACTTTTACCATGCCTTTTTACCTGTCTGAACGACGCCGGCCATTGCTGGCGACCATGGCTCTCGCCATGCTGCTCACCGCTTGCGGCGGTGGCGGCGGCGACAAGCCCGGCGACTCCGGTCCCATCACACCACCAGGCCAAACCAGCCCTGATTCGAAAGCCGCGCTGGACGCCGCCCTGCCAAGTGGCGACGTGAGCAAGCTGAACGACAGCAACGTCGAACTGCTGAAAGCAATCAAAGCCGAATTCTCCCTGCGCGAAACCGAACAGGCGGATTTGCTGGCCCAGGTCTGGGGCGGTGAAGCCATCGCCTACGCGCCTGGGGCCAACAGCCAGTTGCTGGTCCCGCAAGCGACGCGCGAATCGGCACGCACCTACCCATTGGTGGTGGGCAGCGGCGGCGAAAGCCTGGCGATCGCCGGCAAGGTACAGGGCGCGCGCGTAGCCGCCTTTGGCGCCAACGTGATCGGCGGCGACTTCCCTGCCATGGTGGCCCCGACGCGCCGCCTGCTGTCCTGGCTGCTGCTCGGCCAGCAGAAAGACATCGGCGCCGCACGCGAAATCACCCTGCTGCGCTATTCGTCCGGCGAACAGACTGCCTTGAAGGCGTGGTTTAAGACCCAGTTCCCGAACTGGACCGTGACTGCCTGCGCCGACGACAACCAGCTGGCAACCTGCACCCAGAACAGCCAGTTGCTGCTGGTCGGCAGCGCAGGCACCACGCTGGCCGATAACAACGCCGCCCTGCTGGCCTACCTGAATAAGTGGCTGGCGGCCGGCAAACCCCTGCTGTACCAGCACACTGGAAGCTGGGGCGACGGCGGCCTGCCGCAAATCGCCGACCTGCTGGGCCAGGCGCCACTCCCTTATGCCGGCAACTACTTTGACAAGGACAGCGCCAACTGGGCCAACAAGGAAGCCATGATCGCCGCCCAGCCCGGCGCGCTGAAGCCGATGCAATCGATCAGCCGCGTGGTCGACCACCTGGCGGCAGCCGACTACAGCTTCAACCTGGGGCAGTGCGAAGATGACCGTCACTGCCCGGCTGTCCCTGCGCTGAAGACCGAGTTCTTCCAAGGGGCGGAACAGCTGCAATCCTGGATCGCACGCGTCGAGACTTCCGGCAAGCGGCCGTTTGATGCGGATGCGCCAAAGCTCCTGAAGTATCTGGTGCTGCTGGGCGACTACTTCCGCAACCACACCAGCTACCCGATGAGCAAGGCCACCACGCCGGTCAACGCCTTCCTGCAAGCGCTGTTCGCCGACCACGCACTGGCAAACAGCCGCGACATCCAGCCGGCCATGAACCTGCAGGGCAGCAGCTTCCCGTCCCTGTCCGGCAGCACGGCAGAGACCACGGTCAGCCGCAGCTTCGCCACGCGCAAGGTGGCATTCACCACCACTTCTGCCGCCTACGCACTGCCCGGCAAAACCTTCAGCGTGACCCGCAGCGACACCAGTGCGGCCAAGGTCACGGTATTCGTGAACCAGCTGCGCGATGGCTCCGCCCACATCTTCGACAAGCAGTATGACCGCCCGCAATTCCTGTGGGGTAACGAGATTCCGCTCGCAGCGGGACAGACGCTCAAGTTGAGCAGCCCGACCGGCGGCATCATCTACGTTCGCATGCAGGAAACCGATACGCCGCTGAACGTCGCACTGCAATTCACCGGCGTTGGCCAGCAGGCGGTTTACACCGGGCCGGAAAGCGCCGGCACCTTCGCCAGCGCAGTACGCAGCAGCGCGATCGGCTGGTCTGAAATCATGACGCCGGAGTTCCAGATCCACTCCACCACGGAGAAGATGCGCGAGACCCTCACCGACTACGGCGACAACGTCGGCAAGCTGCTCAGTGACTTTGACATTTACATGTACAAGGACATCTACAACCTGGCCGCCTTCAATGGCCGCGAGCTGGCCCTGCCGGCCGCCGTCACGACCTTCTGCCAGAACAAGGGCTGGGACTGCACGAACTGGGATATCCACGGCCTGGGCGGCGTGCAGCACTTCAATGCCGACCGGGCAAACTGCGGCTATATGTGCTCCGGCCAGCCAATCGACAGTTACGGCAACTTCTCGCCGCTGGGCTGGGGCGAGTCGCACGAAGTGGGCCACAACCTGCAGCGCGGCCGCCTGAAGATGTACGGCAGCCAGTCGACCGAAGTGTCGAACAATATCTTCCCGGTCCACAAATGGCTGCACTACAACCGCGACAACCCGACTGCCAAGCAATACGGCCGCGACCTGCAGCAGAAGACCACCTTCGACCTGCTGCAAGCCGCCCAGAAGCAATCGGATCCGTCGGGCCACGTGAAAGCCAACATGTGGTTCAACGACGACCTGCTGTGGGGCCGCTTGATGTTCTACTGGCAGCTCGCGATGGATAACAGCAGCAGCTTCGGCGACAATGGCTGGGACCTGTACCGCCTGTTCTACCTGCACGACCGCCTTCTGTCCAAGGCGCTGGGCAGCGACGCCACCTGGAGCGCCGAGCGTGCCAAACTGGGCTTCACCGATGCCGGCTATGCCAACCGCAGCACCGTGCAATCGATTACCGCCGAAGACAGCATGCTGGTGGTGGCGTCCTTCATCACGGGCCGTGACCAGCGCAATTTCTTCGACATGTGGGGCATCAAATTCAGCGCCACCGCCTCCGCCCAGGTAGCCGCCTACGGCTTCCCGGCCACCACCAGGCAGTTCTGGGTGGTGCCATGCGAGAAGAACGGCTTCAAGGCCCCGCTGCCGGCGCCGGTCGCAATCGATGGCGTGAGCGCCTGGCCAGCCGCAGGGAGCTGCACACCGTAAGCCGCTCTGGCATATACTTCCGGTGATACCCTCACCGGAAGTATTTACCATGCACGCACCGCAACGATTTGAAGGCTCCGACAACTACGTCGCCACCAATGACCTGAAACTGGCCGTCAATGCCGCCCTGACCCTGCAGCGCCCCCTGCTGATCAAGGGCGAGCCGGGCACCGGCAAGACCATGCTGGCGGAAGAAGTCGCCGCCGCGCTCGATATGCCGCTGATGCAGTGGCATATCAAATCCACCACCAAGGCCCAGCAAGGCCTGTACGAATACGACGCCGTGTCGCGCCTGCGCGACTCCCAGCTGGGCGACGAGCGCGTACGCGACATCCACAACTACATCGTCAAAGGCGTGCTGTGGCAAGCCTTTACCGCACCGGAACCGGTGGTGCTGCTGATCGACGAGATCGACAAGGCCGACATCGAATTCCCGAACGACCTGCTGCGCGAACTGGACCGCATGGAGTTCTACGTCTACGAGACGCGCGAAATGGTGACCGCCAAGCACCGCCCGCTGGTGATCATCACTTCCAATAACGAGAAAGAGCTGCCGGACGCCTTCCTGCGCCGCTGCTTCTTCCACTACATCAAATTCCCGGACAAGGACACGATGGAAGCCATCGTCAAAGTCCACTACCCGCACCTGAAGCAGGAACTGCTGGCCACCGCCCTGCAAACCTTCTACGAAGTGCGCGACGTGCCGGGCCTGAAGAAAAAGCCATCCACCAGCGAATTCCTGGACTGGCTGAAGCTCCTGATGGCAGAAGACATCCCGCCGGAAGTCCTGCGCGGCAAGGACCAGAAAGCCGCCGTCCCGCCGCTGCATGGCGCCCTGCTGAAAAACGAACAGGACGTGCACCTGTTCGAACGCCTGGTGTTCATGTCGAGGACCAACCGCTGATGGAAGCTCCAACCCCGGTCACGCTGGAAGCCAACGGCCTGCGCCTGGAGCCGCTCGGCCAGCAGCACGCCGACGCCCTGCGCGCAGCCGCGCAGGACGGCGAGCTGTGGAAGCTGCGCATCACCTCCGTGCCGGAGCCAGACAAGGTAGAAGCCTACATCGCCACCGCACTCGAAATGCGCCCTTCCCGCCTGGCTTTCGCCGTGGTGGAAGCGGCGAGCGGCACGGTGCTCGGCACCACCAGCTACCACGACATCGTGCCCGCCATCGACCGCGCAGAAATCGGCTACACGTGGTACCGCCGCAGCGTGCAGCGCACCCACGTCAACACGACGTGCAAGCTGCTGTTGCTGGCGCACGCCTTCGAAACGCTGGGCTGCGCCGTGGTCGGCTTCCGCACCGATAACTTCAACCACGCCTCGCAGGCCGCCATCGAACGCCTGGGCGCGAAAAAGGATGGCGTGCTGCGCCACCACGCCATGCGGCGCGACGGCACCGTGCGCGACACAGTCATGTACAGCATCGTGCGCGGCGAATGGCCGGAAGTGAAAGCGCAGCTGCGCTACCTGCTGGCGCGGAGGGCCTGAGATGCTGATCGACTTCTTCTTCACGCTGAAAGACGCCAAGATCCCCGTCACGATCAAGGAATTCCTCACGCTGCTGGAAGCCATGCAAAAGCAGGTGCTGGAACCCTCGCTGGACGACTTCTACTACATGAGCCGCCTATGCCTGGTGAAGGACGAGGCCAACTACGACAAGTTCGACCGCGCCTTCGGCCAGTACTTCAAAGGCATCAACACCGTCTTTGACACCACCAAAGAGATACCGCTCGACTGGCTGGTGCAGCGCATGAAGCGCGAGCTGACGCCCGAGCAGATCGCCGCACTGGAAAAATTCGGCTACGACAAGCTGATGGACCGCCTCAACGAACTGCTGAAAGAGCAGAAGGAACGCCACGAAGGCGGCAGCAAATGGATCGGCAGCGGCGGCACCTCACCGTTCGGCAACGGCGGCACCAACCCGGAAGGCATCCGCATCGGCGGCAAGGGCGGCAACCGCACGGCAGTGAAAGTGTGGGAGCAACGCACCTACAAGGATTACGACGGCGACCGCGAACTGGGCACGCGCAACATCAAGGTCGCCCTGCGCCGCCTGCGCAAGTTCGCCCGCGAAGGCGCGGCGGAAGAACTGGCCCTCGACCAGACTATCCGCGCCACCGCCAACAACGCCGGCTACCTCGACATCAAGATGCAGCCCGAGCGCAAGAACAACGTCAAGGTACTGATGCTGATGGACGTCGGCGGCACGATGGACGACCACATCGAACGCGCGGAAGAACTGTTCTCGGCCGCCAAGACCGAGTTCAAGAACATGGAGTTCTACTACTTCCACAACTGCGTGTACGACTACCTGTGGCGCAGCAACCGCCGCCGCAACGCCGAACGCTTCGCCACCTGGGACGTGCTGCGCAAATACCCGCCCGACACGAAACTGATTTTCGTCGGCGACGCCACCATGAGTCCCTACGAAGTGCTGCAGCCCGGCGGCTCGGTCGAATACAACAACGAAGAAGCCGGCGCCGAATGGCTGGGCCGCTTCACGACGCACTTCCCCAAATTCGTCTGGCTCAACCCCGAGCCGGAAGGCCTGTGGCAATACCGCCAATCGATCACCGTGATCCGCCAGATCATGCAGAACCGCATGTTCCCCATCACCATCGAAGGCCTCGAACGCGCCATGCGCACCCTCAGCAAGTAAGCAGCAACAGCCCAGCCCGTGTCACACCATGGGGTCACACCCCAAGTGTGACACGAGCTCGGCCATTCACCCCAATTGCAGGCGGTAGCCGACGGCGGTTTCGGTCAGCAGGTATTGCGGCTGGGCGGGGTCATCTTCCAGCTTGTGGCGCAGGTGGCCCATGTAGATGCGCAGGTAATGGCTGTTGTCGGATTGCGCCGGCCCCCATACGGCGCGCAGCAGCTGCGGAGCGGTCATCACGCGGCCGGCGTTGGCGACCAGCACGGACAGCAGGCGGTATTCGGTCGGCGTCAGGTGCACGTGCTCGCCGCGTTTGCTGACGCGGCGATTCGGCAGATCCACTACCACTTCGCCGAATTGCACCTGGCCGGCGCTGTCGGCTTGTGGCTGCCGCTGTCGGCGCAACGTAGCACGTACGCGGGCCAACAGCTCGCCGGTGCCGAAAGGCTTGCTCAGGTAATCGTCGGCGCCTGCGTCCAGCGCCTTGATCTTGTCGGCTTCGTTGACACGCGCGGACAGCACAATGACCGGCACGTTCGACCATTTGCGCAAGTCGGCAATGAAATCGATGCCGTCGCCATCCGGCAGGCCGAGGTCGAGGATCACCAGGTCCGGACGGCGCGTGCCGGCGTCGATCAGGCCGCGCTGCATGCTGGCCGATTCGTGCACGTGCCAGCCCTCTTCTTCCAGCGCAGCGCGCACGAAGCGGCGGATCTGCGGTTCGTCCTCCACCAGCAAGGCAGTGGGGACTATCTCAGTCTGTTGCGTGTTCATTCTTCCTCGATTTCAGGCGGCTGCGGCGGCATGCCGACCGGCAGCGTGAAGACGAAGGCGGCGCCGCCGAGAGGTGATTTGTCCGCTGCAATGGTGCCGCCGTGGGCTTCGACGATGGCGCGGCAGATCGCCAACCCCAGGCCAACGCCCGGCATGGCCGATTCCTTTTCGCCTCGGGTAAATTTTTCAAAGATCGCTTCTTCGCGCCCGCGCGGCAACCCCGGGCCGTTATCGTACACCATCACGCGTACGAATTCTCCGCGCTGCACTGCGTAGATCACAATCGACGATCCCGATGGCGTGTATTTGGCAGCGTTTTCCAGCAGGTTGCACAGCACGCGTTCGATCAGCATGGCGTCGAAGCGCAGCAGGGGCAGATCGAGCGATAACTGCGTGCTGACCTTATGCTCCCGCAGTTGCAGGCTGCTGGAGCGCAATGAGCTGCCGACCACTTCTTCCAGCGGCTGCCATTGCAGGTTGAATTTCAGTTCTCCGCTTTCGATGCGCGCCATATCGAGCAGGTTGGCCACCAATGCGCTCATGCGCAGCGCTTCGTTGTGCAGCGAATTTGCAAGTTCCAGCTGGGATGCCGTAAGCGCCGGGCGCGAACCTGCCAGCGATTCCGACAAACCGACCAGGGAAGTTAAAGGCGTGCGCAGGTCATGCGACAGTGCGGCCAGCAGCGAATTGCGCAAGCGCTCCGATTCCATATTGACCAGCGCTTCCTGCGCCACTTCAACATAATGCACGCGTTCCAGTGCAATGGCGGCGAGCGCGGCGAAAGTGTCGAGGTGCTGCCGCTGCTCGGGAATCAGTATCCACCTGCGCTTCGCCGGCTCGATCGCCAGCACGCCACGGGTGCGCATCGGTGCCACCAGAGGCATATAGAAGAACGGGCTGGCCGGCAGCGTGCCGGTGCCGTGTCCTGCACTTTCGGCGTGGTCGAAGGCCCACTGCGCCACGCCCAGGTCCACTGCCGGAGCCGCATCCACGCCGGGAGGCAGGTGCAGGCGCCCTTCGGCATCGGGCACCAGCAGCGTGGCCCGGGCATTGAAGGTCGATTGCACAAAGCGCGCGGTGGTTTCAAACACTTGCTCCGTCTGCAGCGCGCCCGATAGTTCGCGCGCAAATTCGTACAATGCGCGGGAGCGGCCTTCGCGGTATGAGGCAACGCGGGCCTGGAAACGCAGGCCCGCAGTCAGGTGGCCTGTGATCAGGCCCACCGCCAGCATCACGGCGAAGGTGATGGTGTATTGCAGGTCCGAGATCGCAAAGCTGAAGCGTGGCGCCACAAAGAAGAAGTCGAAGCAAGCCACGCTGACACAGGTCGCCAGTACGGACGGGCCGCGGCCGTAGCGTACTGCCACCAGCAGCACCACGAGCAGGAACAGCATGGCGATATTGGCCAGGTCAAAGTAAGGCAGCAGCGGCGTAGCCAGCAAGGCCATGCCGACACTGGCGGCGGCGGCCACCCCGTAGCCCCCGGCACGGCGCCTGAAGCGCAGCGCATCCTCTTCGGCATCATCCGGCGCTGCATGGCTGGCCGTGGAGGCCGCTGGCATTGCATCGCGTTCGCTGCCGGATACTTCAATCAGGTCGATATCCGGCGCGTATGCTGCCAGGCTGCGGATATGCGACCGGCGCCATGGCCAGCTGCGGTGCGCGCGGCCCATCGCAATCTTGGACAGGTTGTGGCTGCGCGCATAGTCGGCTGCCGCGGCCGCGATATTGCTGCCGGAGAGCACGGCAGTGGTGGCGCCAAGGTCTTGTGCCAGCTTGAGCATCTTCAGCACGCGCTCACGTTCGCCGGCGGGCAAGCGTTGCAGCGCCGGGGTTTCGACATAGATGGCGTGCCATTGCGTGCCAAGCTGGCCTGCCAGGCGCGCGGCACTGCGCACGACCTGTTCGCAGCCGGGCCGCGGCCCCACCAGCGCCAGCAGCGAGGCGCCGGTCTTCCAGATGGCGTCGATCGACTGTTCGACGCGGTAGGCGCGCACGTCGTCTTCGATGCGGTCGGCGGTGCGGCGCAAAGCCAGTTCGCGCAGCGCGATCAGGTTCCCCTTGCGGAAGAAGTTTTGCGCGGCGCGCTCGGCCTGCTGGGCGTGATAAACCTTGCCGCCCTTCAGGCGCGCCAGCAGTTCGTCAGCGGGAATATCGACCAGCACCACCTCGTCGGCGGCGTCGAATACTGTGTCCGGCACGGTTTCATTGACCTGGATGCCCGTAATGCCGCCCACCACGTCGTTCAGGCTTTCCAGGTGCTGCACGTTGACGGTGCTGAAAACATTAATGCCGGCGTCCAGCAGTTCTTCCACGTCCTGCCAGCGCTTTGGATGGCGCGACCCTGGCGCGTTGGAGTGCGCCAGTTCGTCGATCAGGATCAGCGGCGGGCGGCGGGCCAGCGCGGCGTCGATGTCGAATTCACTCAGGTTCTTGCCACGATAGGCGACTGCGCGCAACGGCAGCAGCGGCAGGTCTTCCACCAGCGCCGCCGTTTCGCTGCGGCCGTGGGTCTCGATGACGCCAACCAGCACCTCCTGCCCGGCCGCCTGCAATTTGCGGGCAGCCGACAGCATGGCGCAGGTCTTGCCGACGCCAGCCGAAGCGCCGAAGTAGATGCGCAGCTTGCCGCGCGCTGCCTTGCGCTCCTGCTCCTGCATTTGCGCCAGCAGCGCGTCCGGGTCGGGGCGGTCGTCGTCGAGTGGAATCATGTCAGCGAGTATGCGGCGTTTTTCCGTCCAGCGCCAGATTCAGCGCCAGGACGTTCACGCGCGGCTCGCCCAAAATGCCCATGACGGTACCGGATGCATGCTCCGCGATCAGGGCTTGCACCTTTTCCGGCGCGATACGGCGCTCGGCTGCCACACGCCTGGCCTGGTATTCTGCAGCGGCCAGGCTGATTTCCGGATCCAGGCCGCTGCCGGAGGCAGTCACCAGGTCGACCGGGATTGGCACAGTGTTGCCAGGATCGGCCGCCTTCAGTGCCTCGACGCGGCTGCGCACAGCGTCGGTGTAGGCTGGGCTCAGGGGGCCCTGGTTGGATCCGCTGGAACCGTTGGCGTTGTAAGGCATCGGGCCGGTCGCCGACGGGCGGCCCCAGAAATACCGGGGCGAGGTGAATTGCTGGCCGATCAGGGCTGAGCCGACCGGTTTGCCGTTCACTTCCAGGATGGAGCCGGCGGCCTGGCGCGGGAAGGCCGCCGAGCCGACGCCTGTGACGGCCAGCGGGTAGATCACTCCGCAAGCCAGTGTCAGGGCGCCGAACAGCACCAATGCAGGACGAATAGTCGAAATCATCTTGTTCTCCAGCTTAAACGAGGTTGAACGCCGCCAGCAGCAGGTCGATCAGTTTGATGCCGATGAACGGCAGGACCAGGCCGCCCACGCCATACACCAGCAGGTTGCGGCGCAACAGCGCAGTGGCGCCGATGGCGCGGTAACGCACGCCTTTCAGGGCCAGCGGAATCAGGAACACGATGATCAGCGCATTGAAGATCACGGCGGACATGATGGCGGAGTTAGGGCTGGCGAGATGCATGATGTCCAGCGCCTTCAATTGTGGGTAGGTGCCGACAAAGGCCGCCGGGATGATCGCGAAGTACTTGGCGATATCATTCGAAATTGAGAATGTCGTCAGCGAGCCGCGCGTCATCAGCATCTGCTTTCCGATCTCCACGATTTCCAGCAGCTTGGTCGGATTGGAGTCCAGGTCCACCATATTGCCCGCTTCTTTTGCAGCCTGGGTGCCGGAACTCATGGCCACCGCCACGTCGGCCTGGGCCAATGCTGGCGCGTCATTGGTGCCGTCGCCGGTCATGGCGACCAGGCGGCCGTCGGCCTGGTAGCTGCGGATAAGTTTCAACTTATCCTCAGGCGTCGCCTCGGCCAGGAAGTCGTCCACGCCAGCTTCGGCCGCAATCGCGGCAGCAGTCAGCCTGTTGTCGCCGGTGATCATTACGGTCTTGATGCCCATGCGGCGCAGTTCTGCAAAGCGCTCCTTGATGCCGCCCTTGACGATGTCCTTCAGCTCCACCACGCCCACCACGCAGCCATTGTCAGCCACCACCAGCGGCGTGCTGCCGCGGCGCGATACATCTTCCACGGTGCGCGCAACTTCGGCAGGCCACTGCTGGCCGGCCGCCTCCACGTACTTGCGCACAGCGTCGGCCGAACCCTTGCGCACTTCGCGGCCCTCCAAATCCACGCCGCTCATGCGGGTATTGGCCGAAAACGGAATGAACACAGCATGCATCGGCGACAGTTCGCGCTCGCGGATATTGAACTTCTGCTTGGCCAGCACCACGATGCTGCGGCCTTCCGGCGTTTCGTCGGCCAACGAAGCCAGTTGCGCCACGTCGGCCAGTTCGCGCTCGGTCACGCCCGGCGCCGCGAAGAAGGCGGAGGCCTGGCGATTGCCAAGAGTGATCGTGCCGGTCTTGTCCAGCAACAGCACGTCAACGTCGCCGGCAGCTTCCACAGCGCGGCCGGAGGTGGCGACCACGTTGGCCTGCATCATGCGGCTCATGCCCGCCACGCCAATGGCCGACAACAGGCCGCCAATGGTGGTCGGAATCAGGCACACAAGCAGCGCAATCAGCACGGTAATTGTGATTGGCGAACCTGACTGCGCGGCTGCCACCGAGAACAGCGAGAACGGCAGCAAGGTCGCGGTGACGATCAGGAACACGATGGTCAGGGCCACAAGCAGGATGGTCAGCGCGATTTCGTTCGGGGTTTTCTTGCGCTTGGCGCCTTCGACCATGGCGATCATGCGGTCAAGGAAGGTTTCGCCCGGGTTGGCCGTGACCTGCACCACCAGCCAGTCGGACAGCACGCGGGTACCGCCGGTGACGGAGGAAAAGTCGCCACCCGACTCGCGGATGACCGGCGCCGATTCGCCGGTAATGGCGCTTTCGTCCACCGAGGCCACGCCTTCAATCACGGTGCCATCGATCGGGATAACGTCGCCGGCTTCCACCAGCACGTAGTTGCCCTTGCGCAGGTCGGTGGCCGGGCATGGCAGCCACGGCGTGCCATGTTTGGGCGCCGCCAGGCGCTTCGACGTCACGCTCTGTTTCAGGCTGCGCAGCGAAGCCGCCTGCGCCTTGCTGCGGCCCTCGGCCAGGGCTTCGGCAAAGTTTGCGAACAACACGGTGAACCAGAGCCATATCGTGGTAGCGAGGATGAAGCCGGAACTGGCCTCCCCAACGCCATTCAGCGACTGGATGTACAGCAGCGTGGTGATGATGCTGCCGACATACACGACGAACATCACTGGGCTGCGCAGTTGGACCGCAGGGCTCAGCTTGCGGAACGCATCGGCAATGGCCGGCACCAGCAGCTTCGATTCGAACAGCTTGAGGCGCTTGCCTGGTTGGGCGACTGGGATCGCCTGGGATTGCGACATGATGTGCACTCCTTACTTATACAGTTGCAGGTGTTCGATCACCGGGCCAAGCGCCAGCGAAGGAACGTAATTCAACACGCCTACCAGCAGCACCACGGCCACCAGCAGGAACACGAACATCGGGCCGTGGGTCGGCATGGTGCCGGAGTTGGCTTGCAGGCGCTGTTTTGAGGCCAGGGAACCGGCAATCGCCAGTACTGGTACGATCATGGCGAAGCGGCCAAACCACATGGCGATAGCCAGCATGGTGTTGTAGAACGGCGTATTGGCGGACAGGCCGGCGAAGGCGCTGCCGTTGTTGTTCGCGGCCGAGCTGAAGGCATACAGGATCTCCGAGAAGCCATGCGCACCGGGATTGGCGACGCCGGCCTTGCCCGCATCCAGCATGACGGCAATGGCGGTTCCCACCAGCACCAGGGTCGGCGTGACAAGGATGGCGATCGAAGTCATTTTCATTTCGTACGACTGGATCTTCTTGCCCAGGTATTCCGGCGTGCGGCCGATCATCAGGCCGGCAATGAAGACCGCCATGATGGCGAAGACCAGCATGCCGTACAGGCCCGAGCCAACGCCGCCGAACACCACTTCGCCGAGCTGCATCAGCAGCATCGGGCCGGCGCCGCCCAGCGGCGTGAAGGAGTCATGCATGCCGTTTACGGCACCACAGGACGCGGCCGTGGTCACGGTCGCGAACAGGCCGGTGGCGGCGATGCCGAAACGCGTTTCCTTGCCTTCCATATTGCCGCCCGCTTGCAGTGCGGTGGCCGACTGGTCGACGCCCAGCGCTTGCAGTGCCGGTTGCGCTGCCTGCTCCGCGGAGGTAATGCCGATGGCAGCGACCACGAACATGATCGTCATTGCACCCAGCACGGCCCAGCCTTGGCGGCGGTCGCCCACCATGCGGCCGAAAGCGAAGCACAGTGCGGCCGGGATCAGGAAGATCGCCAGCATCTGGGTGAAGTTGGACAGCGCCGTCGGGTTTTCATACGGGTGCGCCGAGTTGGCGTTGAAGAAGCCACCGCCATTGGTGCCAAGCATCTTGATCGCTTCCTGCGAAGCCACCGGGCCCATTGCGATCAGCTGCGTGGCCGCAGTTTGGGTTTGCGCAGGTGCCTCGGGCGTGGCGCCCGGAACGGTGTAAGTCACCGGCTCCAGCAAAGCCACTTCCTTATAGGCGGAGAAATTCTGGATTGCCCCCTGCCCAATCAGGAATAAGGCAAACACGAAGGACAAAGGCAACAGCACATACAGCATGATGCGGGTCAGGTCGACCCAGAAGTTGCCGATCGATTTGGCGGAACGCGCAGCAAAGCCGCGAATCAGGGCGAAAGCGACCGCAATGCCGGTGGCGGCCGAGAAGAAATTCTGGCCTGTCAGTGCCAGCATCTGGCTCAAATAGCTCATGGTCTGCTCGCCAGCATAGCCCTGCCAATTGGTGTTGGCCACAAAACTGACGGCAGTGTTGAAAGAGGAGTCGGGGCTGACGCCCGGCAGTCCCTGGGGATTCAGCGGCAACCATGACTGCATGCGCTGCACGGCGTAGACGAACAGGGTGCCAACCAGGTTGAAGGCCAGCAGTGCAAACGCGTAGGCTTTCCAGCCCATGCCGCGCTGCGCTTCATCGGCCGCAACGCCGGCGGCGCGATACAGCAGTTTTTCTACTGCCGCCATCCAGCCCAGGCCTGGAATGTTGCGGCCATCGGCAACACGCGCCAACAAGCCGCCCAGTGGCCACGCTGCAGCGACAAGCACCAGCAGGAAAACTGCCAGCAGCAGGAAGAATTGGGAGGTCATATTACAGGTCCTCCGCTTTCAAAAGGGCCAGCAGCAGGTAGACCAGCAGGCCGGCCGTGGCGATGGAGCCTATGAAATAAAAGATGTTCATTGCTGGCCTCCCAGCTTGTCGCAACCGGCCGCCATGGCGACAACCAGCACGAAAAAGGCGACGATTGCGCCAATAAAGACGATGTCCATTTGGTTTCCCGAAAGGTCTTGTTTGTCTATGAACCAGCTTATCGAGCCACACCTAAAATCGGTGTAAAGACTCGGCAAGCCGGTGTAAACAAGGTGTAAAAATCAGAAGGTCCGGCTCACGGTGAGCTGCAAGGCGTTCTTGCCCAGGAACTTGCCGTTAGCCGGCGAGGCATAAGCCGTCTTGCTGGCATTGGTGCCGACTGCGGCAAGCTGCACGCTGGCGAAGCCCAAATCCTTGCTCAGGCCAAGCTTCCAGTCGCTGTAATCGGCGGCGCTGTTGTTCCTGACGCGCTGGTGGCCGGCGTGCAGGTTGACGGTGTAGCCGGCACCCGCGCCGATGCTGGCGCCCAGGTCGAGGTAGCCGGAGTTCTTGCTGTCGACGATGCCGAACAGGCTGGTCACGGAGTGCGAGTACTTCAGGGTGGCCGGGCCGTAGCCAAGCTGGCCGTAGACCTCGGTGGTATCGGGATTGTCGAGGCCCGGAATTCGGCCCTTATAAACATAGGTCAGCACGCCGGCGTCATAGCTGACGTCTTGCGTCAACTGGCCGCGCTTGCCGCCGTAGGCGTCCAGTTCAACACGGCCGGAGCCGCCGGCATCGCGCGTCCAGTTGATGGTCGAAGCCCAAGCGCCCACGTACCAGCCGGTTGCGGCACTGGCAAAATCGGCGCCACCCTGGAGGGCAGGCTGCAAGCGCGTTTGCGAAATTCCGCGATAGCGGTAATCGCTGGTCAGCGCAGCGTTGAAGCTCAGGTCATCGGCAAAGGCAGGAGCTGCCAGCATCGCGGCAGCAAGCAAAACCACATTTTTCATACATCCACTTTCGTCAAAAAAGAAGGTGACGAAAGCGTATCGAGCAGCGCGTAAAAACTGTCTAAATAGAAGGGGGCAGCCAGTCAACGCCGCGTAAAAATCTCACAGCCGCATGAATTTGCGCAGCACGGCCTGCACCTGGTGCTCGGCCAGCGGCTTGTCCAGCATGCCCGCGGCGCCGGCGGCACGGCCGCGGACCAGGTCGTAGTCATGGGCCGACTGCACCAGGAAAACCACTTCCGGCTGCGCCTCAAGGCTACGGAGCTGGGCGCACAGCAGGTAGTGGTCGATGATGGGGGCAGCGAGGTCGATCAGCACCACGGCCACCGGCTGCTGGCGGCAAAGCGCCAGTGCGGCCACGCCGTCCACCGCCCACAACACCGGGGTACCGAACTGTTTGAGCGACTGCCCTAACTGCTCGCTGAAGTTGGCGTTGGCATCGACGCACAGCACGGCGCCTTCGCGGCGCGGCTTGCGCATCTTTTGATAGACGTTGGGATCGGTCAGGTCCAGATCCAGCCGTTCGCGGCGCCGGCGCTCTGGTACCAGCGAGTGAATGGAAGCCGACAGGCCTCCCAACACGTCGGCGCGGCGCTCGACCAGGCGCGCCAGTTCGGCGTACAGGGCACTCCATTGAACAGGAAGCGGCAGGTTCGGATAAGGCAAGAGCACCCCGGTCGTGCCCAGCACCAGCGCCGGCCGGATGTCGCCTGCAGCCAACGATGCGATAGCAGCCAGCGCTTTCAATTCAGTTCCGTTGGCGAGGTAGATATCGGGGTCCTGCAGGCTGTCTTCGGACAGGCAAAGGTACGACGGTCCGTCTGCTGGCGCCCGTGCCAGGCCATGCGCGAGCGCGCGCTCGGCTTCCGGAGGGAAGCCAACCAGCCTGACTGCGAACGGGCGCCGATCTGTGGTCATAAAACCCATTTTACCGCCGCGATTCCCTTGCGCCACCGCCCGTAGCGGATAGAATGCGCAAGCATGCGATCCGTCAAACCGGAAAATACTGTATATAATCACAGCACTTTGCATTACCAATAACACGTATGGCCACTAAAAAACCAGTTTCCGACTACAGCGAATCATCTATCCGCGTCCTCAAAGGACTGGAGCCCGTCAAGCAGCGCCCGGGCATGTATACCCGCACCGAGAACCCGCTGCACATCATCCAGGAGGTGATCGACAACGCCTCCGATGAAGCATTGGGCGGCCATTGCAAAAACATTATCGTGACGCAGAATGCCGACGGTTCCATCACCGTCGAAGACGACGGCCGTGGTATTCCGGTCGGCTTGCATCCTGAGGAAAACGTGCCGACGGTGGAAATCGTCTTCACCCGCCTGCACGCGGGCGGCAAGTTCGATAAAGGCTCCGGCGGCGCTTACGCCTTCTCGGGCGGCCTGCACGGCGTCGGCGTTTCGGTCACCAATGCGCTGTCCAAGCGCCTGGAAATCGCTGTGTGGCGAAAAGACGACGCTGGCAACGGTTTCCACCAGATCGCCTTCGAACATGGCGACCTGGTTGAGCCACTGAGCTCCCAGCCGGCGCCAAAGGACGGCAAGAAGTCCGGTACCCGCGTGACCGCCTGGCCGGATGCGAAGTATTTCGACTCCCCGCTGATCTCGCAGGTCGAGCTGCAACGCCTGCTGCGCTCCAAGGCCGTGCTGCTGCCGGGCGTGTCCGTCACGCTGAAAAACGCCAAGACCGGCGACGAGCAGACCTGGATGTACAAGGACGGCCTGCGCGGCTACCTGAACGAACAGCTGGCGCAAACCACCTCCGGCGGCGAAACCCTGATCCCGCTGTTCGAGGGCGAGCAGTTCGCTACCCCTGACGCGGAAGGCTTTGCCGAAGGCGAAGGCGCCTCGTGGGTAGTGGCGTGGACCGAGGAAGGCGCCGTGGTGCGCGAATCCTACGTCAACCTGATCCCGACCCCGAACGGCGGCACCCACGAATCGGGCCTGCGCGAAGGCCTGTTCGGCGCGATGAAGAACTTCGTCGAGCTGCATTCGCTGCTGCCAAAGGGCGTGAAGCTGTTGCCGGAAGACGTGTTTGCACGCGCTTCCTTCGTGCTGTCGGCCAAGGTGCTGGACCCGCAATTCCAGGGCCAGATCAAGGAGCGCCTGAATTCGCGCGATGCGGTGCGCCTGGTCGCCACCTTCTCCAAGCCTGCGCTGGAACTGTGGCTGAACCAGCACATCGACTACGGCAAGAAGCTGGCGGAACTGGTGATCAAGCAAGCGCAATCGCGCCTGCGTTCGGCGCAGAAAGTCGAGAAGAAGAAGTCTTCCGGCGTGGCCGTGTTGCCTGGCAAGCTGACCGATTGCGAATCGGATGAAATGACCCGCACCGAATTGTTCCTGGTCGAGGGTGACTCGGCGGGCGGTTCGGCCAAGATGGGCCGCGACAAGGAATTCCAGGCCATCCTGCCGCTGCGCGGCAAGGTACTGAACTCCTGGGAGACCGACCGCGACCGCCTGTATGCCAACAACGAGATCCACGACATCGCGGTGGCAATCGGCGTCGACCCGCACAACTACGGCGATTCGCCGGACCTGAGCGGCCTGCGTTACGGCAAAATCTGCATCCTCTCCGATGCGGACGTCGACGGCTCCCACATCCAGGTGCTGCTGCTTACCCTGTTCTTCCGCCACTTCCCTGCCCTGATCGAAAAAGGCCACATCTGCGTGGCGCGTCCGCCGCTGTACCGCGTGGACGCACCGGCGCGCGGCAAGAAGCCGATCCAGAAGCTGTACGCGCTGGACGATGGTGAACTGGTGGCCATCGAAGACAAGCTGCGCAAGGACGGCCTGAAAGAAGGTTCCTGGACCATTTCCCGCTTCAAGGGCCTGGGCGAGATGAACGCCGAGCAGTTGTGGGAAACCACCATGAATCCGGACACCCGCCGCCTGCTGCCTGTGTCGCTGGGCGATTTCGACCACAGCTACTCGTCCTCGCGCTTCAATATGCTGATGGGCAAAGGCGAAGCCGCCGCGCGCCGCGCGTGGATCGAAGAACACGGCAACGAAGTGGAAGCGGATATCTAAAACCGGTAAAGCAGTGTCTGACCCACAGGGTCAGACACTGGTACGCGACCGGTGCGGGCCTGGTGTCTGACCCTGCGGGTCAGACGGGACGGCTACCGGCCGAATTACCAGTTAGAAAGTAAATAATATGACTCAAGCAAATCTCTTTGACGACCCAACCCCGGAACTGCCGCCAAGCGGTGGCAGCGGCGGTGATGACGGCGGCGAATCCCTGACCCTGTCCACCTTCGCCGAACGCGCCTACCTGGATTACGCCATTTCCGTGGTCAAGGGCCGCGCCCTGCCGGACGTGTGCGACGGCCAGAAGCCGGTGCAGCGCCGCATCCTGTACTCGATGAATGAACTGGGCCTGGGCCCGACCGCCAAGCCGCGCAAGTCCGCTACCGTGGTCGGCGACGTGCTGGGCAAGCTGCACCCGCACGGCGACCAGTCGGTATACGACGCGCTGGTGCGCATGGCGCAGGATTTCTCGCTGCGCTACCCGCTGATCGACGGCCAGGGTAACTTCGGTTCGCGCGACGGCGACGGCGCCGCGGCAATGCGATACACCGAAGCCCGCCTGACCCCGATCTCGCGCCTGCTGCTGGACGAGATCGACCAGGGCACCGTGGACTTCATTCCGAACTACGACGGCTCGTACGAAGAACCGGCCCTGCTGCCGGCACGCCTGCCGATGGTCCTGCTGAACGGCGCGTCCGGTATTGCAGTAGGCCTGGCAACCGAAATCCCTTCGCACAACCTGACCGAGGTGGCCAAAGCTGCCGTGGCGATGATCCGCAATCCGAAGATCAGCCACGCGGAACTGATGGAACTGATCCCCGGCCCGGACTTCCCGGGCGGCGGCCAGTTGATCACCCCACGTGCGCAGCTGGACGACATGTACGCGTCCGGCCGCGGCTCGATGAAAGTGCGCGCACGCTGGAAGATCGAAGAACTGGCGCGCGGCCAGTGGCAAGCCGTCGTGTACGAACTGCCGCCTGGCACCTCGGCGCAGAAGGTGCTGGAAGAAATCGAAGAACTGACCAATCCGAAGGTCAAGCTGGGCAAGAAAGCCCTGTCGCCGGAACAGGTGGCGCTGAAAGGCCTGATCCTGGGCCAGCTGGACAAAGTGCGCGACGAAGCTGGCCGCGAAGCTGCAGTGCGCCTGGTGTTCGAGCCCAAGTCGAAGAACCAGAACCAGACCGAGTTCATGCACATGCTGCTGGCGCATACCTCGCTGGAGACTTCGGCGTCGATGAACCTGGTGATGATCGGCGGCGATGGCCGTCCGCGCCAGAAGGGCATCAGCGAAATCCTGGGCGAGTGGATCGAGTTCCGCTTCGCCACCGTGACCCGCCGCACCCAGTTCCGCCTGAACAAGGTCGATGAGCGCATCCACATCCTTGAAGGCCGCCAGATCGTCCTGTTGAACATCGATGAAGTGATCGCCATCATCCGCAATTCGGATGAGCCGAAGGCGGCGCTGATCGAACGCTTCAAGCTCTCGGACCGCCAGGCCGAAGACATCCTGGAAATCCGCCTGCGCCAGTTGGCGCGCCTGGAAGCGATCAAGATCGAACAGGAGCTGTCCGAACTGCGCAAGGAACGCGAAGGCCTGCAGGACGTGCTGGACAACCCGTCCACCCTGCGCCGCCTGGTCATCAAGGAAATCGACGGCGACGCCAAGACTTACGGCGACGCACGCCGCACCCTGATCGAAGAAGCGCAGAAGGCTGTCGTCGAACAGAAGGTAGCCGACGAACCGGTGACTGTGATCATCTCCGAAAAAGGCTGGGTGCGCGCGCGTACCGGCATCGGCCACGATCCGGCGCAGTTCACCTTCAAGGCCGGCGACTCGCTGTATGGCGCCTTCGAATGCCGTACCGTGGATACCCTGCTGGGCTTCGGCGACAACGGCAAGGTGTATTCGGTGCCGGTAGCTGCCCTGCCTAACGCTCGCGGCGATGGTGTGCCGATTACCACCCTGGTCGACCTGTCGGGCGGTGCGCGGCTGCTGCACTACTACGCGGGCAACGGCGACAAACAGCTGCTGCTGGCGTCCGATGCGGGCTATGGCTTTATCGCCAAAGCTGGCGATATGGTGTCGCGACTGAAGGGCGGAAAATCGTTCATTACCCTGGATGAAGGCGCGAAACCGCTGCCACCGACCGTCGTAGCCGATGGCGCGAGTGCGGTAGCAGTCATCTCGGAAAAGGCGAACCTGCTGGTATTCGGCATGGACGAGATGAAGGTGCTGTCCAATGGCGGCCGTGGCGTGATACTGATGGACCTGGCGGACAAAGAGAAGCTGGTTGCTGCCTGCGCGATCACCGACAAGGGTGTGACCGTGCTGGGTATCGGCAATGCGCAGAAGGCGAAGGAAGACCGCATGGGGCCGACCGCGTTGGCGCCGCACTTTGGCAAGCGCGCGCGCAAGGGCAAGCCGATGCCGGTGCGGATTAAGCCTACGGGGTTGGTGCCGAACACCTGAACCGGGAAACCGGTGTCTGACCCGCAGGGTCAGACACCAGTATGCGGCCGCCGCAGGCCAAGTGTCAGACCCTGTGGGTCTGACGGGACGGCCATCCGGCTGGTTTACCGGTTTAGCGCGGCGCGTACAGGTCAATCGTCTCCTGCACCGCATCACTACAAACCGCACAAAACTCCTCACTGCGGTCAAACATCAAGCACTGCTGCTGCGAACGATAGTAGCCGGTCGCCTCATAATTCGCCCCCTCAAACGCCCCCACCGCCTTGCGGTTCGGCGCCTTCGAGAACAGCGCATTGGTCCAGGCCAGATCCTCCTTGAACAACTTGCTCATCTCGGACTCGGGACGATTATCCTTGCGCAGCTGCGCACGAATCTTCTGGTACTCGCGAGAATGCGCCTCATACTCCGCCTTCGGCCAGGCCGTCGGCAGCGCAGTCCCCGGCGTCACAAACTTCTTCCACTTCACATTGGCCGGATCCAGCAAAGCCGTCACATTCGGCTCCCAAGGCTCCATGCGCACGCCGCCCGTCGCATAAGCCACCGGCGAGGTGTAATACTCATCTGCCAGACCCGCGAAGTGATGGCCGAATTCGTGCACGAACAGATAGTTCGCCCAATCGTTATCCGCCGCCGCAGTGCTGAACTGGCCGTAAATGCCGCCACCGCCGTACGTATCGTTATTCACCAGGATCTCGATGAACTCATACGGCGCATGCTGAGCAATCTCGCGCAGCGCGCGGTTATCGATTGTCAGCACATAACGCTCGCTGCCGAAGATGTCATAGCGCGTGCCCAGCCTGGAAGCGTGGTGGGTATTGGTCGAAGGACGCGAAACACCCGACTCCTGGGTCGGCACCGCCATCGCCCATACATTGAAATCCTTGGCGCGCTCTTTGAACGGCGAAACGGTGAACAGGTAATCGGACAGCTTGCGTGCACGAGCCTCGAACTTGGCCATATCGGCCTTGGTATAGCCATCGCCCAGGATCAGCAAGTCCACCTTCTTTTCGCTCGGACCATTGACACGGATCGGAATCGGCTTGGCCGGCGCTACGTCCTGCTTGCGCACCACGTCCATCGCGTCGGTATCGACATCCACGCTCCACACCACGGAGAACTCATTGCGTTCATCGCGCTTCAGGATGCGCACCTTGACCGGGCGGTCCGGCTTGGGGAATCGGACCGACTCGTGGAAGCCGCGCGTCAGCCTGGACGCTTCTTCGGTGGACTTCCATTCGACGAAGATGGTCGAGAAAGTGCGGGTGTACAGCAGCTTGCCGCTCTTGGCGTCCGCGACTTCAACCTTGTTCACGCCACGGTTGGTCGTATCGATTGTCTTGGACATATCGCCCAGCCATGGCAGCGGCTCAATCACAACTTGTTCGATCGCATAACTTTCGTTTAGCGCGTTACCGGTGTGCATATAGTCGAGGCGCACGGTCGCCGGTTGGGCCGCCAGCGCAAGGCCGGCGACGGTGCTGAGCGCCGCTCCCGCCAGCAGTCGATTCAGGTACGACATGAAGTCTCCAGTGTGGTTTTGGTGCCGGCTATTGTAGCTTTGCTTTGCGGAATACAGTAGACCGGCCAACAAGCCCGGCATAAGATGACCCCATGCCTATCGAACCCGAACAGCTAAGAACATGGCTTGCTGCGGCCGGCCGCCAGGACGCCGTGGCGTTTCGCGCGCTGTACGATGCAGCGGCGCCGAAACTGTTTGGCTTTGCCTTGCGTATATTACGTAAGCGGGAGCTGGCCGAAGAGGCGCTGCAGGAAGGCTTTGTGTCGATCTGGCACGCAGCGCCGCACTATGAGGCTGGCCTGGCAGCGCCGCTGACGTGGATGGCTGCCATAGTCCGCAACAAGGCGCTGGATATCCTGCGCCGCACGGACGATACGGTGGAACTGGACCATGAAGCTTTTCGCGACGAATACGCAAGCACACCTGCCGAGGCGAGCGAAATGAGCAGCGACGCGCGCGCGCTGGCCGCTTGCATGGCGCGGCTGGAAGGCTTGCACAGGATGGCGATCGGCTTGGCCTTCTTCCATGACCTGTCGCACACCGAAGTCGCGCAGCGCATGTCGCTGCCGGTCGGTACGGTCAAGACCTGGATCCGGCGCGGCATGGAAAGACTCAAGTCCTGCCTGTCGCAAGGAGAGGCGCCATGAACATCCGTGGCAACGACGCCTTGCGCGACAAGCTGGCTGCCGAATACGTGCTGGGCACCTTGCGCGGCGGTGCACGCCGTCGCTTCGAGGGCTGGATGTACAGCGATGCCGCCCTGCGATTGCTCGTCAAGGAATGGGAGCGCCGCCTGCTGCCGATGCATGAATTCGTGCGCGCGCAGGAGCCTTCCGCCCAGGCCTGGCGCAATATCGAAATGCGCCTGCACTTGAAGCCCGAGCGCAGCAGCTGGCATTTCTGGCGCGGCTTCGGACTCGGGACCGCATCCGCGGCGGTGGCTGCAGCTTTGGTGATGGCGATCAGCTTGCAGCACTTGCGTGGCCCCTCATACGACCTGGTTGCTACACTGACCGACCAGCAGGCGCAACCTGCCCTGCTGGTAAAAGCCGACACCAGCAAGCGGCTGCTGCAAGTCCATGTCGTCGGCGGAGCGCCGGTGCCGGTCGACCGCTCCTTGCAGTTGTGGGCAATTCCCAAAAAAGGGTCTCCGCGCTCCCTGGGCGTGCTGGGCGACGAAGGACGCGGGACTTTCTCGCTGGCTTCCGGCGCCGTCGGGGATGATGTTGTGGTGCTGGCGATCTCGCTGGAGCCACGTGGCGGATCGCCAGATCCTAACGGTCCGACCGGGCCCGTGTTGTATAAAGGCCCGTGGGTACGGGCCATGTAATCACACCGTTGCTCTTTGGACGAGCCACACCATTGCCAGTACGGCGATGCCGGCCGAACCGCCCTTCACCATCAGCTGATTGTAGGCCCATGTGCTGCGCGCAGCGTAGGCCAATGGGACGAAGGCAGCGACGATAGCAAGCTGCCCCAGTTCGACACCGATGTTGAACGTTGCCAGCGCGAGCACGGTCGCGTCCTTGGGCAAGCCAAGGTCGCCCAGCACGCCCGCAAACCCGAATCCATGCAGCAGGCCGAAGGCGAAGGCCGCCAGCCAGCACTTGCCCTGGACCAGTGGCCAGATGTTGTTCAATGCGGCGATGGCGACCGAAGCAGCGATGGCGGATTCAACCAGGCGGCTTGGCAGCGCCAGAACTTGCAGCGCTGCTAGCGAGAGCGTGATTGAGTGGGCCAGCGTAAAGGCGGTGACGATGCGCAGTACGTCTGCACTCGCCGGACGCCAGCTTTTCGCCAGCATGGCTGGCAGCAGCAAGGAAAGCAGGAACAGGATGTGGTCGTAGCCAGTCCAGATGTGCCAGATGCCGTGGCGCAGGTAGCCAGAGGCCTGGCGCCACCGGCCGCTATCGCCAGCGCCGGCTGTGAGGCGTGTGTGGCCGCCGCCGAGAACAGCGGACTGGGTGCGGCCGGCGTTCGTGATGCTTGCCATGCCGCGATGCTGGGCGTCCAGGTCGGCGAACAGCTTGTAGTCGATGGCGAATGGAGCGCCGGGTTCGCAAGCGCCTTGCAGCAGCAGGACGGTGTAGGCGCCGTCAGTGTGGCGGTCAATCTGCTGGCCTGTCACGCGCAGGCGGCAGCCATCCGACAGGCCAAGGCGCGGCATGGCGTAGGCTGCGATATCGTCGTGACGGGACCGGACTTCGTCCCAGGTCAGCTGGCCGTCGCCGTCCGCGTCGAGGCCGATGGCAAAGTCAAGGTCGCGCAAGGCAATATCCCAACGCCCGTCGACAAGCAGCGGCTGGCGCGATTCAGCGCCTGCATCGATGCGCAGCGCCACGTAGCTGTCGCTCGGCTTGTGCGCGCGGGCCGCGCTGGCGGCGAACAGCAGCGGCAGAAAGACCACTGCGGCCAGGCTGCGCGCAGTAAATTGGAGCGGGATCATCAGCGGCCTCCTTCCAGTTGACGCGCCAGCAAGGCGCTCTTGCTGTCCTCCAAACCTTGCTGGCGGCGCCACGCGAGCGCCGAGCGCGCGGCAGCGGGATCGTGTGCTGCGAGAGCAGCTTCCAGCAGGATGCGCAGGTCTGCGGGTTCTTTCTGCACTTGCCAGTTGGCCAGTGCAAGTTCCAGCGCGGTACGCGGGTTATGGCGCAGATGCAGTTCGAAGCGGGCCTGCTCGCGCTGGTGGATTGCGTCACCACGGCGCGCAGCCGCATCAAAACGCGCTTGCAGCTCCGCGATCGCGCCAGCGACCGCTGGCGCAGGCCGCAACGATGCGGTTTGCGCTGCAATCGTGTGCCGCAGCAGCAGGCCGTCGATGCGCAGGTGGTCGCGCAGCAGCGTTTCCGCTTCCGCGTAGCGCCCCAAGTCCAGCAGCAGGTCTGAATATGCGCCAAGGAGGTAGCTGTCGCCTGGCGCCAGGACGAGCGCCTTGCGGAAGCGCTCTTCGGCGCGTGCGGCGTCCCCTCGCCGTGCTGCCAGCTCGCCCAGGAGCGTCAGGGCCCAAAGCTGCAGGCCGCGCTTCGACGCGTCTTGAGTTCCCGTTTCTCCGCCGCTGGCGATGGACGAACGTTCGAGAGCCAGCGCCAGCAAGCGCTCGCTGGCCGCAAGCTGGCCGCCGGCGGCACGGGCGTTGGCCAGGCAAGTGATGCTGGCCAGTTGGGCAGCCAGCGACGAAAGCCGCCCGCAACTGCGAACAGCCGCATCGTACTCGCCCCGTACCACCTGTACGGTCGCCAGCGTCAGCCAGGCCTGGGCGTTAGCCGGATCTGTGCGCGTCACTGCGCCAAGGTCGCGGATAGCTTCCGCAAAGCGGTGGCTGGATTGCAGCAGCGTCGCGCGCAACAGCAGCACTGGCACCGGCGGCGTCGCAGCATTCCACCACGGGGCCAGAGCTGCTTGCGCGTACCCGAAGTAGCGCGGATCGCTCGTTGCGCGGCCAAGCTCGATGTAATGCTGCGCGGCTTCGGCGGCAACAGACGGATCACGCGGTGCCGCCGCCAGTTGCGCGCGCTGCCGGCGCAGGGCCGCGTCATCGAGATTCGCCCGCCCCGGCAGTTTCTCCAGCACCTCCGTGCCCGACTGCGGCACAAACGGTGCGGCCACGCCAAACCGCGGCAGCCCCAATGTCGCGACGGCGGCGAAGGCCAGCGCGGCGCATGCGATGGAACCTGGCTTCATGGCCACCCTCACTCCACCGCCACCGGTTCGCCCCCGTCGGGCAGCGCCGGCGACGTGCCATCGAGGTCGGCCGGCTCCGTGGTTTCCGGCGCGCTGCGAACCAGCGCAACCAGCGCCGAGGTAAAGGTATCGCCTGGCGGCGGTGGTACCGGCGCCTGATCGGGCATCGACATCGCTGAAGTGGCACCGCCACCGCCACCGCCGCAACCGGCCAGCAGCGCGGCCGCAAACACAAGGCAAAGACGTTTCATGATCACGCCCTCCTATTATTGTGGCGAGCCGGCGATCGGCGTCTTCAGGTAGGGGAAGCCAGCGCTGAAATAGCTGTCATCGAGGTAAGCGCCATCGGTGAAGCGAATCGCCCCCGCCGGTGCATCGCTGGGCGCGCAGCCGATATTCAGCGTGCACAGCTTGCCCATCACCACCCGCAAGGCAATATCCACCACATCATCGCCCGGCCGGCGCCCGTTGGGGAAGCCCGCATTGTCGCCATCGATCACACCGAGCCGCTTCTGCGCGCCCTTCGCAACCGGTGCGATCGACGTATTCAGCCGCAGCATTTCGGAAGCCTTCACACGCGCCGGCTGGTTCAGTCCCGGCACACCGGTCAGGAAGGCCGTCACCAGGTCATTGCGCGGGAAATTGGTCGGCGCCTTGGCACCCGCACTGCCGAACAGCACTTCCACCAGAGCCGGCAAGGTCGGATTGGTGACATAGTCGGCAAACTGCCCGTCCTGCACCGGCTTGCTGTGGTTGAAGCGGTCCTTGTCCTTCAAGCCGATCACCACCTCATTCACCAGCGGCATGCCAAGCCGGGACACCTGCGTCCATGCTCCGCCCTCCTTCGAGCCGCCATTCGGGTTAAGCAAGCGCCCCTGGCGCAGGCTGGCCGTGGTCCAGCCGCCGATCACCGCCTCCGTGCCGGAAACCAGGCACGACGCTGCCACCTCCAGTTCGATGGAAGTGACGTTCTTGTCATCCAGGTCATCGCGCGCATTCTTCTCCGCATTGGGCAAGAACTCCACCGCCGGCGCCTTGATGTTGATCAGGTCAAAAGTCTCGCCCAGGTTGACGACAAAGGGATCCTTGCGCTGCCCGACGAACATGCGCCCCGGCACCGCGCAGCCGGGAATACTCACGGTGTACACATGCTTGCCCGCATACCCCGCGTAATCTGGAATCGACTTGTTGCCGATATTGTCTATCGGCTTGTCGAACACCGTAGCGCCATTGCCCGCCATGCGCACCGGCTGCCGCACGCCGCGCCGCTCGCCGCGCACTACGTCCACCGTGTAGGTCTCGCGCACATTCAGCCCGGCCGCATTCACGTCGTTGATTGGCCCGCCATTGATCACCAGCGGGATCGGCACCTTCTTGCCGCCCACGGTGAACGCGGCGTTCTTGAACGTATTGGTGAAGCGGAACTGGAACGTCAGGTCTTCCCGCGCATCGCCATTATTATCGATGTGGATTTCGTACAGCGCATCCGGATCCATGGTGAAGAAGTTCGGCCCCCCGTAGGCATCCTGCAAGGGCAAGTAGTTCGCAATCAGGGTCACGAATTGCTCGCGCCCCGGCTCGTAGCTGCGGAACATGTAGAAGTCGGTCCCGTCGACCTTGGGTGCGCGCGTGATGAACGGTGCTTCGCGGTGGCTCGAAGCCTGGGCTGCCGGCGCCAGGGCCGACAACAGTGCTAACTGGACAGCAGCTTGCTTGATGAGTGCCATGGTTTCCTCCCGTGTGGTTGGTTGCCATGGCATATACGCGGCCGAAGCGCCGCCGGATTCAAATCCTCATTTATATTTGTATAGCGGCCGGGTGATTTCGATAGGCCGGATATCAAGGCGTATGTTCAGCACCGAGTACGCCTCAGCCACACTGGAGACGTAGCCCACGGTTTCGGGTGTCTTGGTAAAGCGAAACTCGAAGCCAACCTCGGTGCCGCTGGCGCGCGGGTTGCCGCTGGCAATGCCGATCGCCTCTTCCTGGTTGCTGTCGATCAGCCGCTCCATCAGGTCGATCACAGCGCTATTGCCCAGCACATCATTGCTGAACACTGCGCCACGGCCCAGCGTGCGCGTCGGGTCAATGCGGCCGCCCGCCTTGTCGTTGGATGGCAGAAACATGTGGGTGCCGATATTGAATTTGTCGCCACGGTCGAGATAACTGATCACTGCATTGCGCACGCCGAAGTGCGGCGCGTCCTTATCCCATTCAGCGCGCGACAAGTCGATCAGCAGCGCGCCCTTGTAGCCGATGATCTCCACCTCGCGCTGGGCATTGACCACCATCGCGCTGTCCTCGTCGATGCCAAGGCCGATCTGGTAGCCCTTGGCCAGCATGGCCGGGATCATGCGCGCAAAACGGCCACGCACCAGCAGGTGCTGGTCCACGAACACGTCGTCGCCGATGAAGCCCAAGCCAGGGCCCAGTTCACGGCCATCGGCAATGCCGGTTTGCAGCATCGACAACACGGCTTTCGGATTGGCGAACATGGTGCTGCTCATGATGGCCGCGCCGGCCGACGAGCCGGCAATCACGCCGCCGCGGCGATACACGTCCCAAACCGCTTCCAACACCGCCGTCTGGGTGCCGTCTTCGCGCAACAGTGCCTTGGTGATGCGTCCCTGGTCGCCGCCGGCGAAAT
>JBCNOP010000259.1:0-6932 GCA_039593775.1 Pseudoduganella sp. | reverse complement strand
GCGGCGTAGCAGGGCATGGCGCCCAGGGGCAGGTCGTGGAACAGGTTGTGTTCCGTGTCGTTGATTTCGCCATTGGCTTGCAGCATGCGGATCTTGGACAGGTAATCGCCCACCGCCAGCACTCGCGCCATCGGCGTGCGCGGCTCGCCCTTGCGCACGCTTTCCTGTTCGCGGATGGCCTGGGTGATCGACGGCGGGAAATTCCATGCTTCCGAAATGCCTGCTGAAATCGCAAGCGATTCGCGCGCCAGGCGGGCGCGGAAGGTGGCCGAGCCAAGGTCGCCAGGCTTGGCGCCGGCGCTGTCCATCACCGGCAGGGCTGTCAGCAAGCCGGAATTCATCACCAGGCCTGCCAGGAAAGCTTCAAACGGGTCGACGCCGAATTCCGGCGCCAGCATACGGCAAGCCACAGCGCTCTTCTCGGACTGCTCCCAGATGCGCGGCGCCAGCACCTTGGTGTAATGGCCCGAATTCAGGTCGATGATGGGCCGGAAGGCGACGGTGGTGATCAACTGGCGCAAGCCTTCCTGTCCCACCACGATCACGGCGTGTTCGACGCTGTTGATGGTGGTGACTTCGCCGCTGTTCTGGATGGCGGCATTGGCCAGCCGCAGCACGGACCCCACCAGTACCAGGTCGTTCGAAATCTTGCGCGCGATGTCGGCGCCGGCGAAATTCTCGCTGCGCAGGCTTTGCAGCAGTTGCGGGATCACGCCCGGCATGCGGCGTAGCATGTCGGCGGCGTTGTGGCCCGATTGGGCGGCCAGGATCAGCTCGTGCAGCACGCGGCCTTCTGGCGCGGTGGTGTCGAGCGACTCGTCCCTGCGCTGGCCGAACAGCCAGCGCTGGAAGCTGGAGTTGACCAGGTCCTTCTGTTCGAAATCGGGGCCGCCTTCGAGGGCGGGCGACAGTACCGGGAGCGGCGCTGGCTTTGGGGACGGCTGCGCCGGCGCGGCAGGAACGGCCGGTTGCGGCGGGCTTTCAGGTTTGGCGAGCAGTCGCTTCAGCCATTGGAACATGGATGCTTTCCCAGCAATTGTTATGAAAGCATTGTAGCCCAGGCCGCAATCTTTGAGGATGGTCAAACTGCTTGCTGTTGCGTAACGGTACGATGGAACAGCGTATCACCGGAATCAGAGGAGCATTATGGAAGCCGACCTGCGACAGTACCTGACGTTCCGCCTGGGCGGCCTTGAATACGCGCTGGACTACCGCCGCGTGCAGGAGTTGCGTCCATTGAGTGCGCTCGAACGCATTGCGTCGGGCGGGGAAATTGTTGAAGGCGTGGCGTTGTCGCGCGGCGTCATCATGCCCATCGTCGACATGCGTGTGGCGTTCGGCCCACGCCCGCCGGTGCACGATCCGCGCACCGACGTGATCATCCTGCAGCTATCAACTTGCGTGATGGGAATGGTGACCGACGGTGTCACCGACCTGGTGTCACTGCCGGTTAGCGCGGTCCACCCCCTGCCGCATGTGGGCGAGGAGGTGGATTACCTGCTGGGGATGGGGCAGCTCGGCGAGCGCCGGCTGATCATGCTGGATATCGACCGCCTGATGGCAGTGCGCGGGACGGCGCGCCAGCGTCAGGCGGCCAGCGCTTCGAGCTGCTCCTGAAGCTCGAGCCATTCGCCTTCGAGCTGTTCCAGCTCCTTGCTGCATTCGACCTGGTCGGCCAGCAAGGTTTTCAGCTTCGGCTTGTTTTCCGCTTCGTAGATGGCAGGATCGGCCAGGGCCGCATCGATCGTGGCTTTCTGCTCGCTGCGCTGGGCCATCGCTGCTTCCACCTTCTTCAGGCGGTTTTCCAGTGGCTTGCGCTGGGCCGACAGGCGCTGGCGCTGCTCGGCTTCCAGGCGCTTTTGCTCCTTGCGGTCAACCGGTGACGCCTCGGCGGTTGCCGGCTGGCCTGCGGCGGCAGGTGCCGCACTGGATGTGGCGGCGGCAGGCTTGGCGAGTTTGGTTTGCAGCAGCCAGTCCTTGTATTCATCGAGGTCGCCGTCAAACTCGCGCAGGCGGCCGTTCTCGACGATGATGAATTGCTCGGTGGTGGCGCGCAGCAGGTGGCGGTCGTGGGACACAACCAGCAGCGTGCCTTCGAACTGGGCCAGCGCATCGGTCAGCGCTTCGCGCGTTTCCAGGTCAAGGTGGTTGGTCGGTTCGTCCAGCAGCAGCAGGTTAGGGCGCTGCCAAACGATCAGGGCCAGCGCCAGGCGCGCTTTTTCGCCGCCGGAGAACGGCGCGATCTTGCTGGTCACCATGTCGCCCGGGAAGTTGAAGCTGCCCAGGAAGTTGCGCAGCTCCTGCTCGCGCACGGTCGGCGCCATTTTCTGCAAATGCCACAGCGGCGATTCGTCGTGGCGCAGCATTTCCACCTGGTGCTGGGCGAAGTAGCCGATCACCAGGCCCTTGCCGGTGGTGGCGGTGCCCGTCAGCGGGTCGATGTCGCCGGCAATGGTCTTGATCAGGGTCGACTTGCCGGCGCCGTTCACGCCCAGCAGGCCGATACGCTGGCCCTGTACCAGCGAGAACGTCACGCCGCGCACGATGGTCTTGTCGCCTTGCTCGGTGTGGTAGCCGCAGTCGACGTCCTCCATCACCAGCAGCGGGTTCGGCGCGCTGACCGGGTCGCGGAATTCGAAGCTGAATTCGGCGGCGGCGCGCAGCGGCGCCAGTTCTTCCATCTTGGCCAGTTGCTTCATGCGGCTTTGCGCCTGGCGCGCCTTGGTGGCCTTGGCCTTGAAGCGGTCGATGAAGGACTGCAGGTGGGCGCGGGCGCGCTGCTGCTTCTCGATGGCGGAAGCTTGCAGAACCAGCTGCGCAGCGCGCTGGCGCTCGAAACCGGAGTAGTTGCCCGAGTAGCGTTTCAGCTTGCGGTCGTCGATGTGCACGATCACGTTCACGATCTCGTCGAGGAAATCGCGGTCGTGGGAAATGATGATCAGGGTGCCGGGGTAGCGCTTCAGCCAGTCTTCCAGCCAGATGATCGCGTCCAGGTCCAGGTGGTTGGTCGGCTCGTCCAGCAGCAGCAGGTCGGAAGGACACATCAGGGCCTGCGCCAGGTTCAGGCGCATGCGCCAGCCGCCGGAGAAGCTGGCCACCGGCTGCTGCATCTGCTCCAGCGAGAAGCCCAGGCCAAGCAGCAACTGCTCGGCGCGCGACTGCACGGTGTAGGCGTCGGCGTCAGCCAGCTCGGTGTGGACGTGGGCGATGTCGATGCCGTGTTCCGCTGAATCGGGCAGGGCTTCCAGGCGCGCCAGTTCGGCCTGCAGCTGGCGCAGGTGGGCGTCGCCGTCGATGGCGTAATCGATGGCGGTGCGCGGCAGGGCAGGGGTTTCCTGCGCCACATAGGCCATGCGCCAGCTTTTCGGGAAGTCGATGTCGCCCAGGTCCGGGTGCAGCTCGTTGCGCAGCATGGCGAACAGGCTGGATTTGCCGGCGCCATTGGCGCCGATCAGGCCGATCTTGTCGCCTGGATTCAGGGTCAGGTCGGCGTTTTCCAGCAGCGGCTTCAGGCCGCGCATCAGGCTGACGTTGGTGAAGCGGATCATTTTCGTTGGTCGTTTCTATAAAACCGGTAAACCAGTGTCTGACCCGCAGGGTCAGACACTGTCTGTTCCGCAGTCCGCGGCCCCGGCGCGCCGGTGTCTGACCCTGCGGGTCAGACACCGCTTTGCTGGTTTAGATTTTCAGTTGGTCAGCAGTGAGCAGGAACACCATGTCATCGCCCTGGCTGGTAGTCAGCCAGGTCAGCCCCAGCTCGCCAAAGGCCGCTTCCGCAAACTCTTTCTCGTTGCCGATTTCAACGATCAGCAAGCCGTCGTCGGTCAAACGCTCGGCCGCGCCGGCGACGATCTTGCGCACCAGGTCCATGCCATCCGCGCCGCCGTCCAGGGCGATCTGCGGCTCGTGCAGGTACTCCTTCGGCAGCTTGGCCATCGACGAGGAATTCACATATGGCGGGTTGGTGATAATCAGGTCGTACTTCTTGCCGGCAGGGACGTTGGCATACAAATCCGACTGGATCAGGTTAACGCGGTCGGCGAGTTCGTACTTGTCGACGTTCTTGCGCGCTACTTCCAGCGCATCGCCGGAAATGTCCACCGCATCCACTTCCGCATCAGGGAAGGCATCCGCCATCATGATCGCCAGGCAGCCGGAGCCGGTGCACAGTTCCAGGATGTTCGACACGTTCTCCGCATCATTGACCCACGGCGCGAAATAGTTCGGGATCAGTTCCGCGATATACGAGCGAGGCACGATGGTGCGTTCATCGACGTAGAAATTGTAGGTGCCGAGCCAGGCCTCATTGGTGATGTAGGCAGCCGGCACGCGGTCGTTGGCGCGGCGCTCGATCACGGCCAGCACTTCGGCCACTTCTTCCGGCTGCAGGCGAGCATCCATGAACGGCTCCAGGCGGTCCAGCGGCAGGGCCAGGGTGTGCAGCGTCAGGTACGCCGCTTCATCGTAAGCCTCGGCGCTGCCGTGGCCGAAGAACAGCTTGGCCTTGTTGAAACGGGTGACTGCGTGGCGAATCAGGTCGCGCGGGGTGGTGTACAGGGTGGTATCCATAGTCTTGTTCTTAGCGCAGGAGGTTTTCCAGGGTGCGGCGGTAGATGTTCTTCAGCGGATCGATGAAGCGGATTTCGATGTGCTCGTCGATCTTGTGGATGCTGGCGTTCGGGGGGCCAAATTCTATCACCTGGGGGCAGATCTGGGCGATGAAACGCCCGTCGGAAGTGCCGCCGGTGGTGGACAGTTCGGTGTCCACGCCCGTTTCATCCTTGATGGCGTGGCACAGCGCTTCGGACAGCGTGCCGCGCGGCGTCAGGAAGGGCAGGCCGGACAAGGTCCAGTCCAGCTGGTATTCCAGGCCATGCTTGTCGAGGATGGCGTGCACACGCTCGCGCAGGCTCTCGTGCGTGGAAGCAGTCGAGAAGCGGAAGTTGAAGTCGATGTGCAGGTCGCCCGGGATCACGTTGTTGGCGCCGGTGCCGGCCTTGATGTTCGACATCTGCCAGGAGGTCGGCAGGTAGTACTCGTTGCCGTGGTCCCACACTTCCGCCACCAGGTCGGCCAATGCCGGCGCGGCCAGGTGGATCGGGTTCTTCGCCAGTTGCGGGTAGGCGATGTGACCCTGCACGCCCTTGATGGTCAGGCTGCCAGACAGCGAACCGCGGCGGCCGTTCTTGATCATGTCGCCCAGGGTCTTGTCGGAGGTCGGTTCGCCGACGATGCAGTAATCGATGCTCTCGTTGCGCGCCTTGAGCTTTTCCACCACCTTGACGGTGCCGTCGGTCGCCGGGCCTTCTTCGTCGGAAGTGATCAGGAAAGCGATCGAACCCTTATGGCCGGGGTTCGCAGCGAGGAATTCTTCGCAGGCGACCACCATGGCGGCAATCGAGGTCTTCATGTCGGCCGCGCCGCGGCCATACAGCTTGCCGTCGCGGTGGGTCGGGTAGAACGGTTCGGATGACCACTTTTCGACTGGCCCGGTCGGCACTACGTCGGTGTGGCCCGCAAAGACCAGCACCGGGCTTTCTGTGCCCTTGCGCGCCCACAGGTTGGTCACTTCGCCGGAGATGATGGTCTCGCAGTGGAAGCCGAGCGGCTCCAGCCAGGACTTCAAATGGTCCTGGCAGCCTTTGTCGTCAGGTGTGACGGATTCGCGGCCCAGCAGCTTTTCGGTCAGGTCGAGGGTACGGGAAGCGCTCATGCTGCGAAGATTTCCTGGTACATGGCGTCGTTGAAACCGACGTGGGCTTTCGCGCCGGCGCCAACCAGCACCGGGCGCTTGATCACGGACGGATTCTCCAGCATCAGGGCGATTGCGGCATCGGCGCTGGTGACGGCGGCCTTGCGCTCGTCCGGCAGCGCGCGCCAGGTGGTGCCCTTCTTATTGACCAGCACTTCCCAGTCCAGGGTCTTCAGCCAGGTGCGCACTGTCGCTTCGTCCAGGCCCTGTTTCTTGAAATCGTGGAAGGTGAAGTCGTGCTGCTGGCCAGCCAGCCAAACACGGGCTTTCTTGACGGTGTCGCAGTTGGGGATGCCGTAGAGGGTAATCATTCGGAAAAATATTGTTGTGCTGGGGCCGCACTGCGGCCGAAGGACGACATTATATCGTGGCACGGGACGTGACAAGTCGTGTAGCTTTTGATAATGTTTCCGCACATCATCAACAAGGCCTGCCGCATGACTACCCCACCCAAGACCGAAGCGAAGATCGACCTGTCCCACTCCAATTACCTGGAACGCCGGGCCCTGGAACTGGCATTGTCGCGTGCGGCGTCCGACGCCGAGCGTGTGGCCGTCGAACGCCTGCTGGCGCTGCGTGAGGTGCTGCAAGTGAAGCGCGAGGCGCATGACAAACTGATGGTAGCCCGGCGCCATGCGCGCGGCGAGTTTTACAGCGATGCCAAGGTCAAGGCCATCAATGCTATGGGCCAAAGCCGCAAGGAGATGGACAAGACGGTCAACAATTACTACGCGAAGCAGGATGGCGCGATGGGCGTGCTGAAGGCGCATGGGCTGTCGCATTTTGGAGCGGTGATGGTCTCGCGGCGCGGCAATATCAGCGCCTTCCCGGCCGATGTGGTCGATGACGTCCGTGAGATGCGCAAGCTGGAGGAAGCCTTTGCCGATGAATGGATCGCTACCATTGGTGACCCCGCGTACAACGCCAAGCTGATGGAGCGCCGGCGCGAGGCGGCCAGAATGTTTCGTACCGCGAGCACGCCAATGTGGCTGGTTGCCCAGCCAGCGTGTCCGCTGCAACGAGAGATGGACGCCGGTGCGCTTGGCCGCGCCTGGAGCAAGCTCGAAGCGATCAGCGAGGAAGCCGGACTGGAGCCCCTGTCCAAATTCGTTGGCATCGACGGCCAGGCGGCGGAGGACGGTACGCCTGCGGCGGAAGTGCTGGCGGCAGTGGACGGCCT
>JBCNOP010000258.1:0-6955 GCA_039593775.1 Pseudoduganella sp. | reverse complement strand
GGGGCGGAAGCCGCCGTACATCTGATTTCGCGTCCAAACCGAATCGTCTTCTTAAAGCGCAGGCAGGGTCACATGGAAAGTCGTGCCGCGGCCTTCTTCCGTGTCGAAGCCGATGATGCCGCCATGCTGTTCGGCGATGGCGCGGCAAATCGCCAGGCCCAGGCCGGTGCCGCCTTTCAGGCGCGTGTCCGAACTGTCGGCCTGCGCAAACTTGGCGAAGACACGCGCCTGGAATGCCTCCGGAATCCCGGGACCATTGTCGCTGACCGATAGCCGCACGCCGGCCGGCACCGCGCTGCAGTCGAGGGTGACGGAATTGTATTGCGGCGAATACTTGATGGCGTTTGACAGCAGGTTGACCAGCAACTGCACCAGGCGGTCATGGTCGCCACGCACGCGCAAGCCGCGGCCGCTTCCGCTGCGCTCCAGTGCCACCGGGCGCTGGGCCGCGCTGCCGCGCACCGCGTCGATGGCTTCGTCGAGCAGCGGTGCGATCTCCAGTTCGTCGTTGCGGAATTCCATCTTGCCGGCTTCGATCTTCTCGATATCGAGCATGTCGTTGACCAGCCGCACCAGCCGTTCGCTGCTCTGGTAGGCAATGTTGACCAGGTGCTGCACATCCGGCGGCAGTTCGCCGGCGCCGCCGTCCACCAGCATGGACAGCGAAGCGCGGATCGAGGTCATCGGCGTGCGCAGTTCGTGCGAAACGGTGGCGATGAATTCGTTTTTCATCTCTTCGACCTGGCGCCGTTCCGAAATATCGTGCAGGAAGACGCAGAACAGGCCATTGGCCGGGCGGCTGATGCTGGCTTCCACCGTCAGCTCTTCGCCGTCTCGGCGGATCAGGGTGCGCTGCACGCGGCGGCCGAAGTCCGGGGCATCGCTGCCGCGTGCCGCCGCCAGTGCGGCCTCCTGCTGCGCACGGAAGCGCTGTGGCACCAGCATTTCGATGTAGCTTTTTCCGACGGCTTCTTCGCGCGTCCAGCCAAACATGTGCTCCGCGGCTGGATTCCAGTCCGTGATGTAGCCGTCCGGGCCAACTGCGATGAAGGCATCCTGTGCGGTTTCGATGATGGCGGCTATGCGCTGCATGGCGTCGCGCAACTGGCTGGTGCGGGCGCTGACGCGGCCTTCGAGGTTGGCGACCAGGGAGTTCAACGTGCGTGACAAGGCCTGCACTTCGGCGTAAGGCGCGAGTTGCGGCAGTTCCGCCGCTGCACCGTGCCGGATACGGTCGGCAGCATCGGCCAGCTCGCTCAGTGGCCGGGCAATACGGCGGGCGAGGGGAAATGCCAGCAGTGGGAACAGGGCCGCCATCGCCACCCCCAGCCATAAGGCGCGCTTTTGCAAGGAGCGCACTGGCGCCCACGCCGTATCGACGCTTTGGCGCACCAGCACGGTCCAGCCCAGGCCCGGATAGGCGGCGTGGCCGCGTGTGCGCGCATGCCCGACCAGGTATTCGACGCCGTCGCGCCAGCGTTCCACCTGGTAGCCGTTTTCCTGGCCGGGCAATGGGAGCTTCTTGCCCAGCAGCGCTTCTGGCCCAAGCAGCACCTTGCCTTGCCGGTCGAGGATAATGGCCTGCACCTGGCGGTGCGCGCTGGCCGGTTCAATCACCGAGCGTTCGAGCTCGCGTGCCCATTGCCATGACAGGTGGGCGCCCAGCACGCCACTGCCATCGGCGAGAGGGAAGGCCAGGTCGACAAAGCGCTGCGCTTGCATGTCCAGCGCGGGCAGCAGCTTGGCCAGCATGACGGCATCGTGCACATCGCCGACGAAGGTTCCGGCCTGGGCGTTGCGGTACCAGGGGCGCTCGCTGACGTCGAAGTTTTCCAGCAGGCCCCCGGTCGCAGCCTGCACGCGGCCGTTGCCGTCCGTGACGCCAAGCCACGCGTAGTGCGGATAGCTTTGCTGGTGCTGTTCAAGTGTCTTGCGGCGGGCGGCGAGCGAGGCCGCGGCGCCCATGTCCGGGCGCTGCGCCAATAGCTGCACTTCGCGGTAACGCTCGAACATATTGCGATCGAGCTTGTCCGCCGCCTGCTGCGCCAGGTCGGACAGGGAGTTGCCAATATCTGCCTTGACCTGGTTGCCGGCTGTGCGCGCGATGACGGCAGCCAGGATCGCGCCCATGGCAATCGCCAGTGCGCAAAAGGCGACCGCAAGGTAAGTGCCGATTCCCGCCTTGGAGCGAGCGCGTTTCATGCGACCCGGTTGGCCGGCCGGCCCGCGATGAAGGCTTCCATATTGTCGATCAGCTGGTCGGCCAGGCCTTGCATGGCTTGGCCACTGGCCCAGGCCGAGTGGGGTGTGAGCAGGAAATTAGGCAGGCGAAGGCGCAGCAGCGGATTGTCCGGCAGCGGCGGCTCTTTCGACAGCACGTCAAAGCCGGCGCCGGCAATCACGCCGCGCTGCAAGGCGTCCGCCAGCGCCGCTTCGTCGACCAGGCCGCCACGCGCGGTATTCACCAGGATGGCGCTTGGCTTCATGCGCGCCAGTTCGGCTGCGCCGATGATGTTGCGCGTGGCGTCGGTCAGGGGCGCATGCAGGCTCACCACGTCCGAGGTTTCCAGCAGTTCGTCCCAGCTTACATTGCGTACGTTCGGGTCGTCGCTTGGTGTGCGGGTATGCACCACCACTTCCATGCCGAAGGCGCGGCCCAAATGGGCGACTTGCTTGCCCAGGTCGCCGTAGCCCAGCAAGCCAAGGCGGCTGCCGTGCAGGTCGCGGATCGGGTGGTGGAACAGGCAGAAGCGCGGCGACTTCTCCCACAGGCCTGCCTCGACATCGGCGCGGTAGGCCAGCAGCTGGCGCCGCAGCGCGAGCATCAGTGCGAAGGTATGTTCCGGCACGGCGGCATGGGCATAACCCTGGATATTCGACACCACGATGCCGCGCTCACGCGCAGCTGCCAGGTCGATGATGTCGGTGCCGGTGGCGGCCACCGCGATCATTTTCAGGCCGGGCAGGGCAGCCAGCGCCTCGGCACGCAACGGCACTTTGTTGGTGACGGCGATGGTCGCGCCGCGCAGGCGGTCGATCGCTTCTGCGCCGGTGGAGGCAGGATAATCGGTCCACTCGTGGCTGAATGAAGGGCGCCGGATGTCGGCGATGATGCTGTCGCGGTCCAGGAAGACAATTCGTTCGGTCATGCCGTCAGCTCCACAGGGAGGGAAGCGGCCAAGGGACGAAGCCGCATTTGGGGATGGCTGGCCATCAGGTCCGCCACCCATTCAACAAACACCCGCACCTTGGCCGACAGGTGGCGGTTTTGCGGGTACACGACGTGGATCGGCAGCGGATCGGTGGTCCAGTCGTCCAGCACCCGCACCAGGCGGCCCTCCTTGCCGTGGTTGCCCAGCTGGACATCCGTCATCATGATGATGCCCAGTCCGGCCAGGCCGGCTTGCAGGTAGGCGTTGGAATCGTTCAGCGCAATCACGCCCGGCAGCATCATTTCAATCCGCTCGCCGTCGCGGGTGTAGTCCCAGTTGTATATTTTGCCAGTTTTCGATGAAAAATAGTTCACGCAGCGGTGCCGCTCGAGGTCGCGCGGGTGGGTTGGCGTGCCGAAGCGCTCCAGGTAGGAAGGCGCCGCGCAAGTTACAAAATTGAGCACGCCAACGCGCCGCGCAATCAGCGTGGAATCGGCCAATTGGCCACCCCGCACTGCACAATCGACGCCTTCTTCGATCAAATCGACCGGACGGTCGCTGCAACCCAGTTCGAGCTGGATGTCGGGGTAGAGTTCGAAGAAAGAAGGCAGGGCGGGGACCAGGATTTCGTTGGCCAGCCCGGTCGGCGCATCGACCCGCAAGCGGCCGCTCGGGCTCAGGCGGGTGCGCGACAGCGATTCCTCGGCATCCTTCACGTCGGCCAGGATGCGCAGGCATCTTTCATAGTAGGCGGCGCCGTCGGCAGTGACGGAGACGTGACGCGTGGTCCGGTGCAGCAGCTTGACCGAAAGCGCCGATTCCAGGCCAGCCACGAGGGTGGACACCGTGGCCTTCGGCAGCTGCAGGGTTTCCGACGCGCGCGTGAAGCCGCCGGCGTCGACCACCTGTACGAAGACTTCCATTGCTTGGAGCTTATTCATGAGTCCACCTTCATTGTTCGAGATTCTGAACAATCAATTCAACATTAATGTATTTTTCTTATTCTAGTGGAAGTTTATTATTACCGTATTGCAGCATAAAAAAGCCCTTGACCCTCCCGCGATGGGAAAGATTAAAGTGGCTTCGGTTTCAGAGAAAAGGAGCAGTCATGAGTAACCGGGATGGATTCTTTGCAATGGTATCGCTGGCGCTGGGCGCGATCGCCCTGGCAGGCGTCCTGTATACCGACGAATACTCGTACGGCGCGCAAGTCGGTTTTGGCGCGGCGCCGGCGCACACCTTGCTGGCTTCGGCCAGCTCGGAGGCGAAAGAATGACGGCGCAGGTGCCGGCGGACTTGCAGATCCGCGAACTCGAAGTGCGCGGGGCCCAGGGTCCGCTGGCCGCACGCCTGTACCTGGCCGGGAATTCGTCCGCCAAGCGCGACGCCTTGATCGTCTTCTTCCATGGTGGCGGCTTCGTAGCCGGCGACCTGGAGGAGGCGGACGAATTCCTGCGCCACCTGGTCACGTGCAACCCTGGCCACGTGATCCTGGCTACCAACTACACCCTGGCCACCGTCAGCCCGTTCCCGGCGGCGGTGGAAGATGCCCATGCCGTGCTGGCCTGGGCCAAGAAGAACAAAGCCAAGCTGTCCTGGAGCGGCAAGCAGCTGCTGACGGCCGGCATCGAGGCCGGCGCCAACCTGGCGGCCGTGTCGGCGCTGATGGCGCGCGACCGCGGCGGCCCTGCACTGGCAGGGCAGATCCTGATCATGCCGATGCTCGATCCGGGCCTGTCCACCTGTTCGATGCGCGAGCTGCCGAACTGCCCGGACAAGATGCAAGTGGCAAATACCTGTGCCGCGGCCTACCGCGGCTACCTGCCGAATGCTGCCGACCGCGCCCACCCTTACGCGTCGCCGCTGCAATCGAGCCGACTGAAAAATTTACCGCCGGCCCTGATCCTCTCGGCCGAAGACGACCCGCTACGGGATGAAGCAGAACAATACGGGGCGAAATTGATCGCCTGCGGAGTAAAGACAACAGTCAGACGCATGCCACCGGCGCCACTGCAGGAGCCGGGAGCCAGGAATGAATGCGCGTGCAGGGGCTTTGCACTGAAAGAGATGGCCAGTTTTATCAGCGCCATCGACGGGACGGAAACGCCCGCGGTGTAAGGCTGGTTTAAATAAAACAGAAGTTTAGAAAAAAGTGCCTGCGAGGCACATGGGCCCCTTTTTGCCTGAATTTCCTAACTAATTTTCACCCCCAAGAGGTTAACAATGAAAAAGATGAATCAAATGTCCACTCTTGTGCGGCCGCTGGTTGCCGCATTGGCGATGGGCGGGCTGGCGGCGGCCATCCTGTCCGGTTGCAGCGCCAATAGCAAGCCGGCCGAAAGCCAGGCGCCTGCCGCAGGCGGCCCGCCAGTATCGGCAGCCGTCGTCGTGCAGAAGTCCGTCGCTGAAACCCAGGAATTCTCCGGCCGTATCGAAGCCATCGAGCACGTGGAAATCCGTCCACGCGTCAGTGGCTTCATCACCGCGGTGAACTTCAAGCCTGGCAGCGAGGTGAAAAAAGGTGATGTGCTGTTCGTGATCGATCCACGTCCATTCCAGGCAGAGGCCAGCCGTGCCGACGCCGCCGCCAATTCGGCGCGCGCCAAGGCCGACCTGGCCAAGCTGGAACTGGCCCGTGCCGAAAAGCTGCTGGCCGACAAAGCAATCGCCCAGCGCGAATTCGACGAGCGCGCCTCGGCACTGAAGGAACTGGATGCAACGGCCCGTGCTGCAGCATCGGCAGCAGAGGCAGCGCGCCTGAACCTGTCCTATACCCAAGTGACGTCGCCAATCAATGGCCGCGTGTCGAAGGCAGAGATCACCCTCGGCAACCTGGTGGACCCGAACGCCGTGCTGACCAGCGTGGTTTCGCTGGACAAGATCTACGCCAGCTTTGACGGCGATGAAGACACCTTCCTGCGCGTCGGCGGCCAGGCCTATAAAGGCCAGCCGGTCACCGTGAAGGTCGGCCTGGCCAACGAAGCCGGCTTCCCGCATGAGGGCAAGCTGGAATTCGTCGACAACCAACTCGATACCCGCACCGGCTCCGTGCGCATGCGCGCCACCTTCGACAACAAGGACCGCTCGCTGGTGCCTGGCCTGTTTGCGCGCGTCCAGCTGGATGGCGGCACCGCCACCCAGCAAGCCGTGTTGATCAACGACCGCGCCGTCAGCACCGACCAGGACCGCAAGTTCGTGTACGTGGTCGGTGCCGGCAACAAGGCGGAATACCGTCCTGTGGTCCTGGGCCCGAACATCGAAGGCCTGCGCGTGGTGCGCAACGGCCTGAAACCAGGCGAGAAGATCGTCGTCAACGGCCTGCAGCGCGTGCGCCCTGGTGCGCCGATCACGCCGCAAATGGTCGACATGACCTTTGACCCGATGGCAGCAGAAAAAGTGGCCGCCGCCGATGCCAAAAAAACCAAGGAATAATCCATGAACTTTTCTCGCTTCTTTGTCGATAAACCGATCTTCGCGGCGGTTTTATCGATCATTGTCTTCGTAGCGGGCTTGATCTCGATCTTCAAGCTGCCCGTCTCCGAATACCCGGAAGTGGTGCCGCCATCCGTCGTGGTGCGTGCCGTCTACCCGGGCGCGAACCCGAAAGTGATTGCGGAAACCGTCGCCGCGCCGCTCGAAGAGCAGATCAACGGTGTCGAGAACATGCTGTACATGTCCTCGCAAAACACCTCCGATGGCGCGCTGATGCTGACCGTGACCTTCAAGATCGGCACCGACGTCGACAAGGCTGAAACCGCGGTGCAGAACCGTGTGCAGCGCGCCTTGCCACGCCTGCCGGAAGA
>JBCNOP010000257.1:0-7046 GCA_039593775.1 Pseudoduganella sp. | reverse complement strand
ATGGGCAACGAACGCTTTGCCATGGCCGACGCCCTGCTTGGAGTGCTGGCCCTGCGCCTGGCCAAGCGCCTGTGCGAACACTGCAAGCTGGCCTACCAGCCGGGCGAAGCGGAACTCGAATTGATGCTGGCCGAATATTGCGAGGAATTGCAAAAGACCGGAGCCTGGCGCGCTGACCCGCGCGCAGCCCAACTGCGCATCGTCAACGCCTGGCGCGAGCGCTACGGCGATGCGCGCGGCGGCTTTACGCTATACCGGCCAGTGGGATGCAAGGAGTGCAGCAAAGGCTACAAGGGCCGCATCGGCTTGCACGAACTGCTGGTGCCGGGCGAACGCACGCGCCTATTGGTGCGCGAGCGCGCCAGCTTGCCGCAACTGCGCAATGCCGCGCTGGCAGAAGGCCTGCAGACCTTGAAAATGGATGGCATCGAGAAGATCCTCGCGGGCCTGACCGACGTTAAAGCCGTAAGGGGCGCTTTATGATTTCGCACGTCTTCATGGGAGTCAGCGATTTTGCTGCCGCCTACCGTTTCCACGCAGCTGTCATGGCGGCGCTTGGCCACGCGCAGCGCTTCTGCGACGACAGCAAACCCTGGGCGGCCTGGCAGCCTGCCGGTGGCGGTCGCCCGCTATTCATTATCGGCCGCCCCTACAACAACGAGCCTGTCGTGCCGGGCAACGGGCCCATGACCGCCTTGCTGGCCCCCACGCGTGCCGCGGTCGACGCGGCACACGCCGCGGCACTGGCCAATGGCGGATGCTGCGAAGGCCCGCCCGGCCTGCGGCCCCACTACCACCCCAACTACTACGGCGCCTACTTCCGCGACCCGGACGGCAACAAGATCGGCGTCTGCTGCCACGACCCGGCTTAAAGCCTCTTCTCGAAGCAGGCCGCAGCCGGATTGCCTGCATAGCGGCCGAAATTCTCAATGCGCCGGTAGCCGTGGGCCAGGTAAAACTGCACGGCGCGCGTGTTCACCAGCCGCGTCTCCAGGCGCAGCGCACGGTAGCCGATCAGGCGTGCTTCCGCTTCCAGCCAGGCCAGCAACGCAGTGCCAATGCCTTTGCTGCCGGGGCGTGCATACATGCGCTTGATTTCCGCCACGCTGTCGTCCATCGGCCGCAGCGCACCGCATCCCAGCGCCTTCCCTTGCGCATCGCGCGCCAGGGCAAAGCGGCCTGCCGCGCCACGCACATCTTCAAGGCTGAACAAGGTGCGGCCGCTGTCGCCTGTCAGCGACTGCAGTGTGCCGTCCAGTTCTGCCATCAGCGCAAGCGAATCCGGCTCGCCCGGATCGGCCGCCGCCACGCGCGGCAGAAGCTTGTACATGAAAGTAGTCGCGCCGAAGCGACCATCGGGCATGGTGGCGAATTGCGGGATCTCGCCACATCGTTCATAGCCCAGTTTCAGGTACATGCGTTCCGCCGGCTCGCCGGTGCAGGTATCGAGCACCAGCAGCGTGCGGCCCTGTGAGCGCGCAACTGCTTCGGCGTGCCGGATCAGCGCCTGCGCTAGTCCTTGCCGGCGCGCGCGCGGGTGCACCAGCATCTTCGACAGTTCGGCACGATGGCGGCCATTCGGCATGCCGGCCAACACGAGTTGCAGCGTGCCGTCGACGTGGCCATCCGCCCCGCGAGCGATGAACAGCCGGCGTTCGCCGCGCTCCACCGCAGCGTGCAGTCCCAGCCAGAACGCACGCGTTTCTTCATGCGGGCATGGCAGTTCGAAGCCGACACTGGCGCCGGCCAGAACACAGGCGCGCAGCACTTCCGCCAGTTGCTCGGCATGCGCCAGCAAGCCGGCGCCATCCAGTTCTTCTATGGTTCGCATATCGCAATCAGGTAATGGGCCTCGCCGGGGCCGGGACAGGAAAAGCGCGTTGTGCCGTACAAGTGAAAGCGCAGGCAATCGCCTGGCTGCAGCCGGTGCGTCGTGCCGTCGATGGTGTAGTCCAGCGCGCCGGACAGCATCCACATATGCTGCTCCAGGCCGCGCACCGGCGGCTGTGCGTACTCGATCACGGCGCCGGGCGGCAAGCGCCCCTCGATCAGCTCCGCCTTGAAGCCGCGCGCCGGCGGCGACACCATGCGCCGGACGAAGCCCGTCGCCGGATCGTGCCACTCGGCTTGCTCGGCGCGGCGGATCAACTGCACCGGCGCCTGTTCCACTTCCGCGATCAGGCGCGACATCGGCATGCCGTACACGGCGCACAGCTTGCCCAGCATTTCCGCCGTCGGGCTGGTTTCGCCGCGCTCCAGGCGCGACAAGGTGGCGCGGCTGATGCCGCTTTGCGTAGCCAGTTCCTCCAGCGACAGCGCACGCTCCTCGCGCAAGGCCGCCAGGCGCCGCACCAGGCGGTCCTCAAATGAATTTCCCATATCAGAGAAGATATCTCAAATATGAGAACAACACAACGAAAAAAAACCCGGCGGCAGCCGGGTTCTTCGCATTACATGATGTGCTTGCCGACCCACCACGCCACTGCCGCAACGAAGGCGGAAGCAGGAATGGTGAAGATCCAGGCCCATACGATGTTACCCGCCACGCCCCAGCGCACGGCCGACATCTTCTGTGCCGAGCCAACGCCGACGATTGCGCCGGTTATGGTATGGGTGGTGGAGACCGGAACGCCCCAGAAGGACGCCATCAGCAAGGTGATCGCACCACCGGTTTCGGCACAGAAGCCGCCCACCGGTTTCAGCTTGGTGATCTTCTGGCCCATGGTCTTGACGATACGCCAGCCGCCGAACAGGGTGCCGAACGAGATCGCGCCGTAGCAGGCCACGATGACCCACACTGGCGGCGCCGAATCACCCGCGGCCACGTGGCCGGAAGCGATCAGCAGCATCCAGATAATGCCCATGGTCTTCTGCGCGTCGTTGCCGCCGTGGCCCAGCGAGTAGCCCGCTGCGGACAGCAGCTGCAGGCGGCGGAACCAGCCGTCAACCTTGCGCGGAGTGGACTTGACGAAGACCCACGACACGATCAGCATGATCAGCGAACCAAGCACAAAGCCCAGCAGCGGCGCGACGACGATGAAGGTCACGGTCTTGATCAAGCCGCCCGAGATCAGCGCACCGGTACCGGACTTGGCTACTGCCGAACCCACCAGGCCGCCGATCAGGGCGTGCGAGGACGAGGAAGGAATGCCGTAGTACCAGGTGATCACGTTCCAGACAATCGCCCCTATCAGCGCGCCGAAGATCACATAGTGGTCAATCACCGAAGGTTCGATGGTTCCCTTGCCGATGGTGGTCGCCACTTTCAGGCCGACCACGAAGATCGCGATGAAGTTGAAGAAGGCAGCCATCATCACGGCGGTCTGCGGTTTCAGCACGCCGGTGGACACCACCGTGGCGATCGCATTCGCGGCATCGTGGAAGCCGTTCATGAAGTCGAACACCAGTGCGAGGAAGACCAGTGCCCCCAGCGCCCAGATGCTAATTTCGAGGTTGCTCATGAAATGATCTTTTTAATTATGCGTTTTCAACGATGATGCCTTCGATGATGTTGGCAACATCTTCGCAGCGGTCGGTGACGGTTTCCAGGATTTCGTAGATGGCCTTCATCTTGATCAGGTTGCGCACGTCCGGTTCATCGCGGAACAGCTTGGACATGGCAGCGCGCATCACGTGGTCGGCGTCCGATTCCAGGCGGTCGATCTCTTCGCAGATGCCGACGATCTTGGAGGCGTTGTCCATGTTCGACAGCAGGGCCACGGCATCTTTCACCTTTTCGGTGCAAGCGAGGACCAGTTCGGCCAGGCGCTTGGCTTCCGGGGTCACGGAGTGCAGGTCGTACAGCGACACGGTCTGGGCAGCGTCTTCCATCAGGTCCAGGATGTCGTCCATCTTGGTGATCAGCTTGTGGATGTCGTCGCGGTCCAGCGGAGTGATGAAGGTCTTGTGCAGCAGGTCTACCGCCTGGTAGGTGATCTTGTCAGCCTGTTTTTCGATGCTTTCGATGGCGTGGACACGGTTTTCCAGGTCATCGAAGTTGGCCATCAGGCCCAGCATTTCTTTGGCGCCCTTCACGCAAAGTTCGGCATGCTGGTTAAACATGTCAAAGAATTTGCCCTCCGAGGGCATCAAGCGTCCAAACATTTTTGTTCTCCGTTGGTTGATTCGTAGATACTGCAGCAAAGCCACCCAGCGTGGCCCGCCTGGTAATCAGTCGCCTTGGTAGATCGACAGGTTACCGGTGTAGTTGCCAAACTTGGTGTACGCACCGATCCAGGTCAGGCGCACCGCACCGATTGGACCGTTACGCTGCTTGCCGATAATGATCTCGGCGGTACCTTTATCCGGCGAGTCCGGGTTATAGACTTCGTCGCGATACAGGAAAATGATCACGTCCGCGTCCTGCTCGATAGCGCCGGATTCGCGCAGGTCGGACATGACGGGACGTTTGTTGGGACGTTGTTCCAGCGATCGGTTCAGCTGGGAGAGTGCGATGACGGGGCAATGCAGCTCTTTGGCCAGGCCCTTCAGGGAACGCGAGATCTCGGAGATCTCGGCCGAGCGGTTGTCGCCCGGCTGGCTGCCCTGCATCAGCTGCAGGTAGTCGACCACGATCAGGCCCAGCTTCCCGCATTGGCGGGCCAGGCGGCGCGCACGGGCGCGCATCTCGATCGGGTTCAGTGCCGGGGTCTCGTCGATGTAGACCTGGGCTTCATTCATTTTCTGGATGGCGTGCGTCAGGCGCGGCCAATCCTCGTCGATCAGTTTGCCGGTACGCAGACGGTGCTGGTCCAGCAGGCCGACGGAACCCAGCATACGCATCGCCAGCTGCACGCCGCCCATCTCCATCGAGAACACGGCGACCGGCAGGCCGGCTTCCACTGCCACGTTTTCGGCGATGTTCATGGAGAAGGCGGTCTTGCCCATGGAAGGACGGCCGGCCACGACCACCATGTCGCCCGGCTGCAGGCCGGAGGTCATTTTATCGAGGTCGGTCCAGCCGGTCGGCACGCCGGTGATTTCGGAGCTCGAATCGCGCGAATACAGTTCGTCGATACGCTCCACCACTTGCGTAAGCAGCGGCTGCACCGGCAGCCAGCCGGCAGCGCCGCGCGACCCGGCTTCGGCGATGGCGAAGATCTTCGCTTCCGCCTCGTCCAGGATCTGCTTCACGTCCTTGCCCTGCGGGCTGAAGGCATTGCCCGATACTTCGTCGGCCACGGTGATCAGCTTGCGCAGCACGCCGCGGTCACGCACGATTTCGGCATAACGGCGGATATTCGCAGCCGATGGCGTGTTCTGCGCCATGGCGTTCAGGTAGGCCATGCCGCCCACCTCTTCCGCCTTGCCCAGCATGCTCAGGGCTTCAAAGACAGTCACCACGTCGGCCGGCTTGCCCGAGTTAATCAGGCGGATCATCTGCTCGAAGATGATGCGGTGGTCGTAGCGGTAGAAATCTTCCGCATTCATGAAGTCCGCAATACGGTCCCACGCCGCGTTGTCACGCAACAAACCACCGATGACAGATTGCTCTGCCTCGATCGAGTGCGGCGGGATGCGGAGGGAATCGACTTGTGGGTCGGACTGGGGTGCGGCGTTCATGGCGCGCATTATACCTGCTTCGGCAACGCCGTAAGAATCCCTGAAAATAAAAAAAGCCGGGCGAACCCGGCTTTTTTGCTGTATTTACGACGCTGATTAAGCAGCTTCGCCAACAACAGCTACGGTCACTTCTGCGACTACGTCGGTGTGCAGGGCAACTGCAACTGGGAACTCGCCGGTGGTCTTCAGAGGACCGGTTGGCAGGCGCACAGCAGCCTTTTCCACTGCGAAGCCGGCTTTGGTCAGGGCTTCAGCGATGTCGAAGTTGGTCACAGAACCGAACAGGCGGCCGTCAACGCCGGCTTTCTGCGATACGGTCACGGTCATGCCGTTCAGCTTTTCGCCTTGGGCTTGGGCAGCAGCCAGCTTGGCGGCAGCAGCTTTTTCCAGTTCGGCGCGCTTGGCTTCGAATTCAGCAACAGCAGCAGCGGTAGCGCGGCGTGCCAGCTTCTGAGGGATCAGGAAGTTACGGGCGTAGCCGTCTTTCACTTTCACCACGTCGCCCAGGTTGCCGACGTTAACAACTTTTTCCAGCAGGATGATTTGCATATTAATTCTCCAGGATCTCTGATCTGATCGCTAATTAAGCGTGGTGCAGATCGGTGTATGGCAGCAGGGCCAGGTAGCGGGCGCGCTTGATCGCGGTGTCAACTTGGCGCTGGTAGTGCGCCTTGGTGCCGGTCAGGCGTGCTGGCATGATCTTGCCGTTTTCCTGGATGAAATCTTTCAGGGTGTCTACGTCTTTGTAGTCCACTTGCTCAACGCCAGCGGCGGTGAAGCGGCAGAACTTCTTGCGCTTGAACAGAGGGTTTTGTTGCTTGCGCTTTTCTTTCAGCTTGAGCTTGTTTTTGTCGAACTTTTTACCGAATGCCATTTTAGGCTCCTGTATTTAAAAATTGCGCTGTTTAGACAGCACGAAAATCAATGATGTGAAACACCAGGGTTCTGCTATTGCGGTTCTTCTTGGCCAGGAAACCGGTGAACTCGTACAAGCCTCCAAGGGGCGCCTGACTGAATCGTTTTGACAACTCACCCGCCGCAACGGCAGGGATCTCAAACTCGGTCAGTCGGGCAATGCCTGCCTCTGTCTGCTGCGAACTGTGCTGCAAGCTTGCATTCACAATCGGCAGGCCGGCGGGGGTGTATCGAATCTCATCCCGTTCGGCGATCAGGGCGGTAACCCGGAGCTGGTTGTACAGACCGTCTCCTGTCAGGAATTAGGCCGCTGCAGGAGCTGCTGGAGCTTCGGCGCGATGGCTCTTGGCCGCGTCTTCACGCTGAACCGACTTCATCATCGGGGAAGGAGCGGTTTCCGCTTTCTTCATCTTGACGGTCAGGTGACGCAGCACGGCATCATTGAATTTGAACGCAGTTTCCAGTTCGACCAGAGTTTCGTTGTCGCACTCGATGTTCATGCAGATGTAGTGTGCCTTGGCCAGTTTCTGGATCGAGTAAGCCATTTGACGGCGGCCCCAATCTTCAAC
>JBCNOP010000256.1:0-7083 GCA_039593775.1 Pseudoduganella sp. | reverse complement strand
TGTCGGTCTTGGCGGCGATGCCGGTGGCGCCCAGGGCGGCCTTCCAGTCGTAGCCTGGCGCGATTTCAGCCAGCTTGCTGATTTCCATCTTGTTGTAGCGCTTGACCGGGTCGCGGTTGTCGACGCGCGACCACTGCACTTTGGCCAGTTCGGTTTCCAGTGCGACGATGGATTTAGCCTTCTCTGCGCCGTCCTTGTTGCCGGCCAGGCCCAGGACTTTGGCCACGTGCAGTTCGTACTTGGCCAGCGCATCCGTCATCTTGGCGTCGTCTTTCTTCAGGTAGTACTCGCGGTCAGGCAGGCCCAGGCCGGACTGGCCCATGTGGGCGGCATACTGCGTGGAGTTGCGTGCATCCTGGCTGACGAACACGCCGTATGGCGCCGGCACGCCGGTCTTGTTGAAGTGAGCGATCAGCGCAGGAATACCTTTCTTGTCCTTCAGGCCGCGGATTTTGGACAGCTCGCCAGCCAGCGGCTTGGCGCCCAGCTTTTCCAGTTTGGCTTCGTCCATGTAGGAGGCGTACAGCGCTGCGATCTTGGCGTCGTCGCCCTTCAGGCCTTTCTGGCCCTGCAGGCCCTGGATCAGGTCGCGCAGCTGGAACAGGGTGTCGTCGCGCAGTTTGGCGAAAGAGCCCCAACTCGATTTGTCGGCCGGGATTTCGGTGCTGCGCAGCCATTCGCCGTTCAGGTACTGGAAGAAATCGTCCTGGGCACGCACGCTCTTGTCGATGTACTGCGTGTCGATGCCGGAAGTTGGCGCTGAGGTGTGCTCGTGGCCTTCGTGGCCGCCTGCATGGGCGAATGCCGCCATCAGGCTCAGGGTGATGGTGCTCAGGATATGTCGTTTCACTCTCTTTGTCCCTTTAGAATTTGGTTTCAAGTCGAACACTCCACTGGGTATAAGTGGGGTTCAGTGTGGCTCCTTGTACGGCGAGCCCATTTGCGTTGACCAGGTTGTACCCGGTTGCATCATCCGCCAGGAGGTTGTTGGCGCTGATTCGGATTTGCGTGCGGCTGTCGAAACGCCACAGCGCATACATGTCCAGCACGCGTTTGCGGCTGGTTTCCACTACTTGCTTGTCGCTGACCTGGGTGCGGATGGCCGGCGTCCAGTTGTAACTGGTGCCAAGGGTGAGCGGGATATCTTTCAGGCGGTAGTCCATGCCCAGGTTAGCCGTCTGCTTCGCCTGCTGGTCCAGGCGGTTGTCCGGGCCGGGAATGCCGTCGACCTTCGACCAGAAGTGGCTGTAGTTGCTGCGGAAGTCGATCTGCGGCGCGTTGTCCATCAACTCGGACAGCGCAAACTTGGCTTCCAGTTCGATGCCGCTGGTTCGGGCATGGCCGATATTGGCCGGCGAAGAAACCCAGCGCTGGCCTAGCTCGGTTTGCTGCAGCGTGAGTTCGCGGCGGATCAGGTTATCGATGTTGCGCACGAAACCGCTGACGCTGAGGATGCCGCTGCGGCCCAGGTAGTGTTCATACGCGAGATCGAGGCCGGTGGCCAGTTCGGGCTTCAGGTTCGGGTTGCCGGTGCGGTCAGGACTGGTGGCGCTGTTCAGGCGCGACAGGAATGGCGCGGCGATCAGGTCCTGCACATTGGGCGACTTGTAGCTTTTGGTCAGGCTGGCGCGCACCTGGTCTTTTTCGTATCCGGGGATTTTCCAGACAGCGTGCAGCAGCGGGCTGAATACCTTGCTGGTGTTGCTGATGGTGCCGCTGCTGCGGTCGGACGTGGTGCGGATGCCTTCCCAGCGCGCGCCTACGTAGGCCGACCATTGCGGCGTGATGTCCCATTCATCCTGCGCGAACAAGGCCGCGCGGCGGGTGTCGGCCGCCAGGTTGTCACCCGAATCGGCGAATTGCGCGTTGCCGTTCTTGTCCAGCGATACGCGTACCTGTTCACGGTGGCTCGCTTCCAGGTCCCAGCCGGCGGCCAGCAAATGGCCGGCGCCGATCGGGGTGGTGTACTTGCCGCCAGTGTTGACGCTCTTGTCGCGCGTGTTGTCGGTATCGGTAAAGCGGTCCAGCAGCATGCCCTGCGTGTCGTACTGGTAGCGCAGCGAGTCGCTATCGCGCTTGCCCAGGCCGAAGCCGAACTTCACATCAAGCTTGCTGGCCCCCTGCAGCCGGTGCACCCAGTTGCCAAAGCCGCGCAGGAAAGTGACGTCGCCGTTACTGGTTTGCTGGGCCAGGTTGTATTCGGGCGGCTGGCTGCCGACCGGCTGCGCCAGGTTGGTCTGCGCCGCACTGTGCGTTTCCTGGCGCATCAGCAGGGTCTGGAAGTTCAGCGTATCGCCGTTCCCGAACTTGTAGGAGAAGCGCGGCGACAGGTGCAGGCCCTTGGTTCTGCCGCTGCTTTCGCTTTCCAGGAGCTGCTCCTTCACCAGGTCGCCATCGGCTTCCGTTTCCGTGTTGCGGGTGCTGGTGCGATCGTGCTGATGGCTGACGTTCACCTGGGCAGACAAGGTGTAGGCCAGCGCGCCAGACTTGCCGGGCGCGGTTACCGACAGTTCCAGCGAGTGCCGGCCCTGTTCGATGCGGTCGGACGCCTTTACCTGGACCTCGCGCATCTGGTAGCCGTCGCGCAGGACGATATTGATGGTGCCGGCGATGGCGCGCGTGCTGTGTTCAGCCACCGGGCCGCGCATGACTTCTATGCGCTCGACCTGGTCGGGCGACAGCGATTCCATCGAGAAGCCGGCCGGCGGGCGTTCGCCATTGACCAGTACCTGGGTATAGCCGCTGCCCAGGCCGCGCATGCGTACTTCGCCACCACGGCCGGCGCGTCCGCCGAGGGTGACGCCCGGCAGGCGTTTCAGCACGTCGCCGATATTGCTGTCGCCGTTGCGGTCCAGTTCTTCACGGCCGTAGACCTGTTTGCCCGCCGTGGAGTTGCGGCGCTCGGTCATATCGTCCTGGCGGCCGCCGCTGATGGTGACCTGGGGGATGACTTTGTCGGCAGCTTTGGCAGGTTCCTGCTGGGCGGCGGCGCCGTTGGCCGCGCCCAGGGTAAGCAGGGCGAAAGGGATCAGCTTCTTCATGAATGGACAATGTTACGCGCGGCTGGCCGGCTGGTGCCGCGCAGGCATTGTAATCCCCGCTCCGGCGGCTGGCACAGGCCCTCCGCCATTGTTACTTTACGATACTTACATGCCGCGGCCGCCGCCGGCACCGCCGCCCCCCGGCCCGCCCATGCCGCCACCCATGCCGCCGCGCCCGCCATGTCCGCCGCGATGGCCGCCCTCCTCGTCCGATGGCCGCTCAGCGCGGCCTCCGCCGGGCCCGTCCTCCATGCGAATCAGTTGATCTACGAGAAACTTTGCTGCCGCCTGCCGCTGGCTGTCGTCCAGGGCATCGTTAATGCCCAGCCACCATTCACGCAACTGGCGGTCCTCGGCCGCAGTGGCGGCTTGCTCGGCTTCCAGCCCGGCTTGCAGGTCGCGCAATTCGACATTCTGGGCCTGCAAGCCCTGCCTGGTCGCCTCCTGCAGGCGCTCGCGGCGCGCCTTGCGCTCACGCAGCAGGGCCTTGCTCTGGCTCTCTACCTTGGCCCACAGGGTCTGCTGGTTGGCGTTCAGGTTGAGGGATTTGCGGAATTCGGAAGCCATGGGCACCAGGTCTTCGGCGCGCATGTCCATGACCGGCACGGCAAAGGCCGGCGCGACGGCCATGGCCAATACCAGCCAGGCAGCACGGGCAGTGCGTATCAGTTTCATATTGTTGCTCCGGAAAAAAAGATGCCCGCGGGGGTGCCGCAGGCATAAACCACTTTAGGGTAGAGAGAAATAGCGAACTTAGTGTAGGGCTCACGGCCTGGTCGATCTGCCTTTCTTACAAATACTTACTCTGGTAAACACATTGGCAAACACCTACAAAGTTATGAATTTATCGTGGCTTTTAAACGGATTTATTCCATGCTGGCAGCTACGATTGCTGAGAATCAGGTTTATACTGAAATCCAATGGCGGACGAGTTAACCGCTGTATTTGGAACAGGTGACACATGGGCAAGAAACTCAAGAACGCTGGCCTGATCGGCCTTGGCGTAGTCGCGGGGGTAGCGGTATCCCTGCAGTTTTCCGCGATGGCACAAAAGCAGGCTGACCCTGCGCTCCCGCTCGAAGAACTCAAGCAGCTTGCCGATGTGTACGGCCTGATCAAATCCGACTATGTGGAAGCAGTGGAAGACAAGAAGCTGCTGACCGAAGCCATCTCCGGCATGGTCGCGTCGCTCGACCCGCATTCCGCCTACCTGGACAAGAAAGCCTACGCCGAACTGCGCGAAGGCTCGCAGGGCAAGTTTGTCGGCCTCGGCATCGAGATCGCCCAGAGCGATGAAGGCTATATCAAGATCGTGGCCCCGATCGAGGATTCACCGGCCTACCGTGCCGGCATCAAGCCGGGCGACATGATCACCCGCCTGGATACCACCTCGCTCAAAGGCCTGAGCCTGGATGAGTCGGTCAAGAAGATGCGCGGCGAGCCGGGCACCAAGGTAATGCTGACCATCATGCGCAAGGATGAACCGCAGCCGCTGGAATTCACCCTGAACCGCGAAGAAATCCACCAGAAGAGCGTGAAGGCCAAGATGGTCTCGCCGGGCTATGCCTGGGTGCGCATCTCGCAATTCCAGGAACCGACGGTGGACGACTTGGCCGCCAAGATCACCGAACTGTACCGCCAGGATCCGCACCTGAAAGGCCTGGTGCTGGACCTGCGCAACGACCCGGGCGGCGTGCTGCAAGGCGCGATCGGCGTGGCGGCGGCCTTCCTGCCGAAAGACACGCCGATTGTCTCCACCAACGGCCAGCTGCCTGATTCCAAACAGATTTTCTACGGCCGCGCCGAATACTACTCGCTGCGCGGCGACGGCGACCCGTTGGCCAAGCTGCCGGAGGCGGTCAAGCATATCCCGATGGCCGTGCTGGTGAATACCGGCTCCGCCTCGGCGTCGGAAATCGTGGCCGGCGCCCTGCAGGACTACAAGCGCGCCACCATCATCGGTTCGCAAACCTTCGGCAAGGGCTCGGTGCAGACCATTCGCCAGCTGACCGCCGATACTGCCGTCAAGCTGACCACCGCGCGCTATTACACGCCGCATGGCCGCTCGATCCAGGCCAAAGGCATTTCGCCCGACCTGCCGGTGGACGAGAACGAGGACGGCGACGGCCTGAACAGCCTGCGCATGCGCGAAGCCGACTTGGCCAAGCACCTGAGCAATGACCGCGAGCAGGAAGCAGGCAAGGCGCAGCGCGACGAACTGGAAGAGCAGATGCGCATCCTGGCGGCAGAGAAGAAGCGCAAGCCGCTGGAATACGGCAGCGGCGACGACTTCCAGCTCAAGCAGGCGCTGAACCACCTGCAAGGCATTCCGGTGCAGCTTGCCAAGGCGGACTCCAAGCTGGTCAAGCTGGACCCGCCACCCAAGAAATAAAGCTTGCAAAGATCAAGGCGGCGCCCCCCGGGGCGCCGTTTTTCGTTGCAGATGCGGTAAAATCGGCCATCTTACCGGTCGCCTGACCCATTCTAAGAAAGAAATATTGACCATGAAACAAGCCGTCATCAGCGGAACCGGCCTCTTTACCCCAGCGAACTCGATCAGCAATGAAGAGCTGGTCACCGCCTTCAACGCCTACGTCGAACTGTTCAACGCGGAAAACGCCGCCGCCATCGCGGCCGGTACCGTGACCGCGCTCGAGCCATCCAGCGCCGCCTTCATCGAGAAAGCCTCCGGCATCAAATCGCGCTATGTGATGGAAAAGACCGGCATCCTGGATCCGAAGCGCATGACCCCGCGCATCCCGGAGCGCAGCAACGATGAACTGTCGCTGCAAGCCGAAATCTGCGTGGCAGCCGCGCGCCAGGCGCTGGACCGCGCCGGCCGCACCCCAGCCGACATCGACATGGTACTGGTGGCTTGCTCCAATATGCAGCGCGCCTATCCGGCGATGGCCGTTGAAGTGCAGCAGGCGCTGGGCATCGACGGCTTTGGCTTTGACATGAACGTGGCCTGTTCCTCGGCGACTTTCGGCATCCAGACCGCCGTTGGCGCCGTACAGACCGGCCAGGCGCGTGCAGTGCTGATCCTGAACCCGGAAATCACCTCCGGCCACCTGGACTACCGCGACCGCGACAGCCACTTCATCTTCGGCGATGCCTGCACCGCGATCATCGTGGAAGCCAAGGAAGACGCCGTATCGAAGCACCAGTGGGACATCCTGGACACCAAGCTGAAGACCAGCTTCTCCAACAACATCCGCAACAACTTCGGCTTCATGAACCGCTTCGACGAAAGCGGCATCGGCCAGCCGGACAAGCTGTTCAAGCAGCAGGGCCGCAAGGTATTCAAGGACGTGTGCCCGATGGCTGCGCAAATGATCAAGGAATCGATCGAGCGCGCTGGCCTGAAGGTTGAGCAACTGAGCCGCTTCTGGCTGCACCAGGCCAACCTGAGCATGAACCAGCTGATCTCCCGTTCCGTTCTTGGCCGCGACGCCGAGCCGCTGGAAGCGCCGGTGATCCTGGACACTTACGCCAACACCTCGTCGGCCGGCTCCATCATCGCCTTCCACAAGCACCAGGACGATTTGCCGTCCGGCTCCTACGGCGTGATCTGCAGCTTCGGCGCCGGCTACTCGATCGGCTCCGTCGTCGTACGCAAAGCCTAACCTGCGCGGGGCATGCGGTTATACTCCTTGCGAAAGGAGTCCTGCATGCCCCATGACATCAGACTGATTACCACCATCGCCGCGGCCCTCGGCTTCGGTCTCGTCTTCGGCTTCATTGCCGTCCGCCTCAAACTCCCCGCCTTGGTCGGCTATCTCGCAGCCGGCATCCTGATTGGCCCTGCTACCCCTGGATTCGTCGCTGACAGCGCACTCGCCGGCCAGTTGGCTGAAATCGGCGTGATGCTGATGATGTTCGGCGTCGGCCTGCATTTCTCGCTCGATGACCTGTGGGAGGTACGCAAGGTGGCCTTGCCCGGCGCCATCCTGCAGATCGCGGCCGCAACCGGCATGGGCATGGCGCTGGCGCATTGGTGGGGCTGGAGCCTGGGCGGCGGCCTGGTCTTCGGCCTGGCGCT
>JBCNOP010000255.1:0-7144 GCA_039593775.1 Pseudoduganella sp. | reverse complement strand
ATCGAGCGCCTGAACCGGGTCAACCAGACCTTGTCCGTGCTGCCGGAAGATTTGCTGGCCAAAACCCCGCTGCGGCCGGTGGAGTTGCTGGTGATCGCGCCGTCCGAACGGCTGGACGACCTGGCGGCACGCCACATCGGCAGCCTGCCGGCGCCGATCCGCACCATGCTGTCCGGGATCGGCGCCACCGAGGCGCGCGGTTCGGCGCTGGCCTCCTACCTGCTGTTCGAAGCCAGCTACACCCAGGAGCTGATTCGCCTCGGGCAGCGCGACACCCAGGCCCGGCGCGCAGACGTGCTCGCATTTTTCGGGTCCTGATGGCGACCAATAGTAAAATGGCAGCTTTTGCCGATTTTTGATCCCGTGGCTGGAAAAGTACGTCGACTGATCCCGCGCCTGGCCGCACTGGTCCTGGCTTGCTCGCTCGCCCTCCCGGCGCTGGCGACGCCGCCGCGCACCCTGCGTTTCGAGCAGCTGGACGTGGACGATGGCCTGGCACAGGAATCGGTGCTGGCGATCATGCAGGACCGCCAGGGCTTCATGTGGTTTGGCAGCCAGGCAGGGTTGAGCCGCTTCGATGGCTACAAGGTGACGGTCTACCGCAATATCGTTGGCGACCAGCGCAGCCTGGCCGAAAACTGGGTCGGCGTGCTGCACCTCGATCCGCGCGGGCGCATGTGGGTGGGGACGGACGGCGGGCTTGACCTGTTCGATCCCAAGACACAGTCGTTCAGCCACCACCTGCCGCGCGAGCCGGAAAAGCGCGGCAGCGGCAATCGCCACATCAAGGCCGTCATCGACGACGGCCGCGATGGCCTGTGGATCGGCACCGCCGACGGCCTGCAGCACTTCGATCCCTCCACCGGCAAGTTCGTCATCTACCACCACGACCGTGCCGACCCGGGCAGCCTTGGCCATGACCAGGTCAACGCGCTGGCGCGCGACAAGCAGGGCAGGCTGTGGATTGCCACCTCGGCTGGCGTCGACATGCTGGAAACCGGCTCGCGCAGTTTCGTCCACTATCCGCTGAAGGCGGCTGGCGCGCGCGGCGCGCAGTCCTTGCTGGTGGACCGCGACCAGGTGCTGTGGGTGGGTACCCAGAATGGCATCGAGCGCTGGACGCTGGAAGGGAAATATCCGCAGCGCCGCGTGATGGGCGCAGCAGAAGGCCTGCCGCAAAGCACCGTCAAGCGCATCTACCAGGACCAGGACGGTACCATGTGGGTCGGCAGCCAGACGGGCGGCTTGTTCCGCTGGCGCCAGTCGGACGACCGTTTCGTGCAATACCGCCACCAGCAGGGGGACCCGCACAGCATCGCGGACAACTATGTATTCTCGTTGTTCCGCGATAACGTGGGCACCTTGTGGGTCGGCACCTGGTACCGCGGCGTCAGCCGGGTCGACCTGGGCAGCGGCGGCTTTGCGCGCCTGGTCAAGGATCCGGGCCAGCCCTTCACGCTGACCGACAACAAGGTACGCGCCCTGCTCGACGCCGGTGACGGCAAGGTCTGGGTTGGCAATAGCGACGGGCTGAATTACTACGACCCGGTGACCGGCAAGACCGCGCTGTATCGCACCGGCAGCGGCAGCGACAGCCTGGAATTCCAGGTCACGGCCTTGCTGCACGATCCGCGCGACCGCAACGTGCTGTGGGTGGGCAGCCGCAACGGCGTGCGCCGCTTCGACATCAAGGCGCGCCGCTTTGGCCCGCTGATGCTGTCGCACGGCGATCCGGAAAACGACGTGATCCGCTTCCTGTACGGCGACCGCGAAGGCATGGTCTGGGCTTCCGCCCGCAACGGCCTGCACCGCATCGACCCGTCCAGCAATGGGGTGCTGACCTTCCGCCACGATCCTGCGGACATCCACAGCCTGGCCGACAGCGTGGTGCGCCCGGTGCTGGAGGACAGGCGCGGCAACCTGTGGATCGGTACTTTCAACGGCCTTGACCTGCTGGACCGCAAAACCGGCCGCTTCACGCACTACCGTAACAACCCGAACGACCAGGGCAGCTTGAGCCACAACGAGGTGCACTACCTGTACGAGGACGACGACGGCATGCTGTGGATCGGCACCGCGGCGGGCCTGAACCGCATGGAGCGGCGTCCCGACGGCAGCGTGAACTTCCGCCGTTTCCTGCGCAAGGATGGACTGGCCGACGATGCCATCGCCGGCATCCTGCCGGACCGTGGCAAGTACCTGTGGCTGTCCACCAATACCGGCATCTCCCGCCTCGACATGGGCAACGGCCAGGTGCGCAATTACTCCGGCGTGGATGGCACCATCGAGGGGGCATATTTCGACGGCTCCGCCTTGCGCGCAGCCGACGGCACGCTGTACTTTGGCGGCTTTAATGGCATCACCGCCTTCGATCCGCAGGAAGTGCGCGAGAACAGTTCGGCGCCGACCGCCGTCATCACCGACTTCCAGATCTTCAACAAGCCGGTGCGCCCGGGCCAGGGCGGCGCCAACAAGGGCGTGCTGCAGCAGGCCATCGAATACACCAGCTCCTTGTCCCTGCGCGAAGGCGACTCCGTCTTTTCGCTGGAATTCGCCGCGCTGCACTACGCCGCGCCGCAACGCAACCGCTTTGCCTATCAGCTCGTCGGTTTCGACAAGGATTGGGTGGTGACCGATGCGGGCAAGCGCTTTGCGACCTACACCAACCTCGATCCCGGCACCTACCAATTCCGCGTCAAGGCCGCCAACAAGGACGGCATCTGGAACGATAACGCCGCCACGCTGGAAATCAATATCGCGCCGCCATACTGGAAGACCTGGTGGTTCCGCCTGTGCATGCTGGGCGCTGCGATGGGTGCCGCCTGGGGCGCTTACCACATGCGCGTGCGCGTCCTGCGCAGCCAGCAGCTGCAGCTGGAAAAGCAGGTCAGCCTGCGCACGGCCGAAGTGGAACTCAAGAACCAGCTGCTGCAAGAGCAGAAGCGCGAGCTGGAACAGCGTGACAAGCACCTGTCGCTGGCCAAGCAAAAGGCGGAGGAGGCGACGCGCCAGAAGTCTGAATTCCTGGCCAATATGAGCCACGAAATGCGCACCCCGCTGGCCGGCGTGATCGGCATGCTGGGCTTCGCCTTGCGCGACAATGCGCTGGCCGAGCGCACCCGTGAACAGATCGAGCGCGGCCAGGGCAATGCACAGTCGCTGCTGGCCATCATCAACGACTTGCTGGACTTCTCCAAGATCGAAGCCGGCAAGCTGCATATCGAATCGATCGACTTCGCGCTGGCCAGCATGGTGGAGAACGTGGTCAGCCTGTTCGCCGAACATACCATGTCCAATATGGTCGGCTTCGAAGTCGATTTCGCGCCGGACTTGCCGGAATTCGTGGTCGGCGACCCGACCCGCCTGCGCCAGGTGCTGGTCAACCTGGTCGGCAACGCCTTCAAATTCACTGAACGCGGCAAGGTGTCGTTGCGGGTCGAGCGTGAAAGCAGCGGGCCAGAAGGTCACCGCATCCGCTTCACCGTGGAAGATACCGGCATCGGCATTCCGCCGGACGCCTTGCCGCGCCTGTTCCAGAAGTTCGAGCAGGGCGACACCACCACCACCCGCCGCTATGGCGGCACCGGCCTTGGCCTGGCGATCAGCAGCCAGCTGGTTGAGTTGATGGGCGGCTTGATCGACGTGGTCAGCGCACCGGGCGCCGGTTCCAGCTTCGCATTCACGGTACCGCTGCGAGATGGCGTGGCGCCGCCGCTGGCGCCACACGTGGCACGCGAGCCGCATACGCACCAGCTGCGCGTGCTGTGCGCGGAAGACTTCCCGACCAACCAGATCATCGTGCGCATGATGCTGGAAGACCTCGGGCACAAGGTCGACATCGCCGGCAATGGCGTGCTGGCGCTGGCCGCCTGCGCCCAGCAGCGCTACGACCTGATACTGATGGACGGCCGCATGCCGGAAATGGATGGTTCCACTGCGACGCGCCTGATCCGCTCGGGCGGCCCGCGCGAGGCGCCGGTGCTGGACCCGCACCTGATGATCGTGGCGCTGACAGCCAACGCCAGCGACGAGGACCGCAGCCGCTACCTGGCCGCCGGCATGGACGATTTCCTGACCAAGCCGATCGATGAGGGCGCGCTGCACATGCAGCTGGAACGCGCCATCGAACGCCAGCTCGCGCGCGGCATCAAGCTGCCGCCGATGCGTGCGCGCACGGAAGAACGCCCGTCGGTGGCGGAACTGGATGCCATGTTCGGCGTGTGCGACCTGCCGCCGCCGCAGCCAATGCCGGGCCAGGCCGGGCAAGCCCTCAAGCTGCGCCTGCGCGACGCCTTCATTGCTGACCTGCCGGCGCGCCTGCGCGAGATGGACCAGGCGCTGGCTGCAGCCGATGCCGATGCGGCGGGCCGCCTGTTCCATGGCATGAAGGGCAGTGCAGCCTACCTGGACGAGGCCGAGCTGCATGCGCTGTGCGGTGAACTGGAACGCGCTGCGGATCGCGCCATGTGGCCGGCGATCCGCGAAAAGCTGCCGCGGTTGCGGCTGCTGCTGGAACACGTCGTATCCCCAACGCGTCATTAAAATAAAAGCGGAGAGAGCATGAAAGTATTGGTAGTCGACGACGACGTAGTCTCACGCATGGTGCTGATGCACCTGATCGATGGTTGCGGCAAGTTCGAGATCGTCGAAGCGGAAGATGGCGCCGACGCCTGGCAGCAGCTGGAGAATGGGCTGCGGCCGGGCATCGTCTTCTGCGACCTGCGCATGCCGCGCCTGTCCGGGATTGAACTGCTGCAGCGTGTGCGCGGGCATGGCGAGCTGGCGCAAGTGCCGTTCGTGCTGGTGTCTTCGGCGACAGACAAGGACACGGTGCAACAGGCCACCCTGGCCGGCGCTACCGGTTATATCGTCAAGCCATTCCAGTCGGAGCAGGTGCGTGCCCACCTTGGTGCATTCCTCGACCAGGCGGCCAATGGCTATGAGCATAGAGCGGAAGATCCCGCAGCCACCCTGGTGCGGCTGGGGATAGCCTCCGACCGTTTGCTGGTCTACCTCACAGGATTCCAGAACCAGCTGACGGCGGCCAGCAATGAGATCGATGCGCTGCTGGCACATGACGAGCAGGCCGAAGTCCGCGTGCGCCTGGAACGCCTGCATACCGGCTGCACGACCCTGGGGTTGCATGGTGCGGCTGCGGCGCTCAAGCCCCTCATGAGCGGTCATACCAGCAATGAAGCGGTGCAGGCGGCGCTGACGGACGTGATCCGGGCGGTTCTGCACCAAAGCTCCCTGGTGCGCCAAGGGTAAAGTCCCGGCCTTGCGGTAAATATAGTTTAGGTTTAAAGTAGTCTGCACCGCAGGCTGACCTTTCAACCGAACCTTACCCAGGCGACCATGAACAGACCCACTGCTGCAGAACCGAGCGCGCATCTCGACCAGTTCGCGCGCCAGCACCTACCTCCGGTTGAGCAATGGCCGGACCTGGTGTTCGACCTCCCCGAGTTGCAGTACCCGGCGCGCCTGAACTGCGTGGCCGAGATCCTCGACCAGGCTGTAGCAACCGGTGGCGGCCAGCGCGTCGCCCTGCACGGCGAGGGCATCAGCTGGACCTATGCCGAGTTGCAGCAGCAGGTCGACCGCATCGTCAATGTGCTGCTCGGCCCAATGGGGCTGGTGCCCGGCAACCGTGTGCTGCTGCGCGGCGCCAATCATCCGATGATGGCTGCCGCCGTGCTGGCGGTGCTCAAGGCCGGCCTGATCGCCGTGCCGACCATGCCGCTGCTGCGCGCACGCGAACTGGGTGTCATCATGCAGAAGGCGCAAGTGCAGGCAGTGCTATGCGCGCATGCCCTGCGCGAAGAAATTGAAGCCGCGCCAAACCGCCCTGAGCGCACCTTGTGGTTCAACGTCCCGGCCGACGCGCAAGAGAACCTGGTGGCGGCACGCTCGCTGGACGCCTTGATGGTTGCGCAGCCGGCCAATGCCGCGGCCTGCGATACGGCGGCCGACGATATCTGCCTGATCAGCTTCACTTCCGGCACCACCGGCGTCCCGAAAGGCACCATCCACTTCCATCGCGACGTGCTGGCCATTTGCGACTGTTTCCCGCGCCATATCCTCAAGTCGGAGGCCGGCGACCTGTTCATCGGCACGCCGCCGCTGGCCTTTACCTTCGGCCTCGGTGGCCTGCTGCTGTTCCCGTTGCGCGTTGGCGCTGCGGCCGTTCTGCTGGAAAAACTGACGCCGGAAACGCTGCTGCAAGCCATTGAAAAATACCGCGCCACCATCTGCTTCACCGCGCCGACTTTTTACCGCCAGATGGCGGCGCTGACCGTCAAGTACGACCTTTCCAGCCTGAAGAAATCCGTCTCGGCCGGCGAGGCCTTGCCGGTAGCGACGCGCGAGGCCTGGCAGCAGGCCACTGGCCTGCGCATGATCGACGGCATCGGCGCAACTGAAATGCTGCACATCTTCATTTCCGCATCCGGCGACGATATTCGTCCCGGCGCCACCGGCAAGCCGATTCCCGGCTACCGTGCCTGCGTGCTCGATAACAAAGGTGTGCCCGTGGGCCCAGGCGTCGTCGGCCGCCTGGCCGTGAAAGGCCCGACCGGCTGCCGCTACCTGGACGATCCGCGCCAGCGCGACTACGTGCTGAATGGCTGGAACCTGACGGGCGACGCCTATGAAATGGATGCCGACGGCTACTTCTTCTACCGGTCGCGCACCGATGACATGATCATTTCCGCCGGCTACAACATTGCCGGGCCCGAAGTGGAGGACGTCCTCCTGCGCCATCCAGCAGTGGCGGAATGCGGCGTGGTCGGCAAGCCGGACGAGGAGCGCGGGCAGATCGTGGAAGCACATGTCGTGCTGAAACCCGGCTTCGAAGCATCGCCCGAAATGGCTGCGCAGCTGCAGGAATTCGTCAAGGAACAGATCGCCCCCTACAAGTATCCGCGCTCGATCCGTTTCCTGTCATCGCTGCCGCGCACCGAAACCGGCAAGCTGCAACGCTTCAAACTCCGTAGCACCTGAGGAATCGCATGAATATCGTTTGTATTGGCGGCGGCCCCGCTGGCCTGTATTTTGCCCTGCTGATGAAAAAGCAGGACCCGTCGCACCGCATCGTCGTGGTGGAGCGCAACCGGCCTTACGATACCTTCGGCTGGGGCGTGGTGTT
>JBCNOP010000254.1:0-7168 GCA_039593775.1 Pseudoduganella sp. | reverse complement strand
TCGGTCGGCTCGGTCATGCCTTCCGGTGCCTTCAGCACGGAGAAGATGGTGCCGATCGACACGTTGACGTCGATGTTGGAGGAGCCGTCCAGCGGGTCGAACACCAGCAGGTATTCGCCTTTCGGGTAACGGTTAGGGATTGGGTGGATATCTTCCATTTCTTCGGAAGCCATCGCTGCCAGGTGGCCGCCCCATTCGTTCGCTTCCAGCAGGATTTCGTTGGAGATCACGTCCAGCTTCTTCTGGACTTCGCCCTGCACGTTCTCGGATTCCAGCGCGCCCAGTACCTCGCCCAGTGCGCCCTTGCCGACGCTGTGGGAAATGGTTTTGCAGGCGCGGCCTACCACCTCGATCAGGAGGCGCAGTTCGGCTGGAATGCTGTGGTGCTGGCGTTGTTCTTCAACGAGGTATTGGGTCAGGCTGATACGTTTCATTGTTTCCCTAGGTTTGTGCTTAATTAGTTTGCGAGTGCTTTGCTGACCACTTCCATCACATCATTGGACAGCGGGGTGGTGGCGGCGACTTTTTCCAGCGCGTGGCGCATGTGGACTTGCAGAGCCGGTGCGTAACGGCGCCAGCGGTCCATGCTGCGGGCCAGGCGCGCGGCGACTTGCGGGTTCAGCGCATCGAGCTTGATCACGTGCTCGGCCCAGAATTCGTAGGCGCTGCCATCGGCCGCGTGGAACTGCGATGGGTTCTGGTTGCAGAAGCTGAACAGCAGGCTGCGCGCGCGGTTCGGATTCTTCAGCGTGAAGGCCGGGTGTTTCATCAGTTCGCGCACCTTGGCCACATTGGTATGCGGTGCCGAGCCCTGCATTGCAAACCATTTGTCCACCACCAGCGCTTCGCCTTTGAAGTCCTTGTAGAAGGCGTCGAGCTGCTTGCCGGCGTCGGCGCCGCTGTGGATCAGGGCGGACAAGGCTGCGGCGCGGTCGGTCATATTGGTGGCGGCAGCGAACTGCTCGCCGGCCAGCTTGACCGCTTCTGCGTTCGGCTGCACCAGCAGGTAGGCCAGGGCCACGTTTTTCAGGCCGCGCTTGCCGGCCGAAATGGCGTCGGGGCTGTAGGGGCCTGGCGTCGCATTGGCCGCGTACACCTGCAGCAGCTCGGCACGCAGCGCAGTGCCGATGGCGTGGCGCATGAACTGGCGCGCGCTGTGGATGGCTTGCGGGTGCACCACCTCCATCTGCTCGGCGATGATGGTTTCCGACGGCAGGATCAGGCATTGCTCGCGGAAGGCGGCATCCAGCTCCTTATCGGTCAACACGGCGCGCAGGGCGGCGACGTAGGTATCGTCCAGCTCGAGCGGCTTGTCGTCCAGCACCGCCTGGGTCAGTGACAGCAGGCGTTCCATGGCCAGGCGCTGGCCAGCCTCCCAGCGGTTGACCGGGTCGCTGTCGTAGCGGAACAGGTGCAGCAGCTCGTCGTCGGTGTACGGATACTCCAGCACTACCGGCGCAGAGAAGTCGCGCAGGATGGACGGCACCGGTGCTTCGGCAATGCCTTCGAAGCGGAAGGTCTGCTCGGCGGCGGTCAGTTCCAGCACGGTCGTGGTTCCGAGCTGCTTGCCGTCAAGCGTGAGCGGCAGGTCATTGCCGTCGCGGCCAAGGAGGCCGACTGCGACAGGAATGTGGAACGGCAGTTTCTCTGCCTGGCCGGGCGTGGCCGGGCAGGATTGGCGCAGTGTCAGCTCATACACCTGTCTGGCGCCATCATGGTGGCCGCTGGCGCTGACCACGGGTGTGCCGGCCTGGCTGTACCAGCGCTCGAACTGCGTCAGGTCGCGCTTGTTGGCGTCGGCCATCGCGGCGCGGAAGTCGTCGCATTGCACGGCCTGGCCGTCATGGCGTTCGAAGTACAGGTCCATGCCCTTGCGGAAGCCTTCGCGGCCCAGCAAGGTCTGGTACATGCGCACTACTTCGGCGCCTTTCTCGTACACGGTTACCGTGTAGAAGTTGTTGATCTCGACGAAGGAGTCGGGGCGCACCGGGTGCGCCATCGGGCCTGCATCTTCCGGGAACTGGGCCTGGCGCAGCGTGCGCACCTGGTCGATGCGGGTCACGGCGCGGCCGCTGTCGGTGCCGATCATGTCGGCGCTGAACTCCTGGTCGCGGAACACGGTCAGGCCTTCCTTCAGCGACAGCTGGAACCAGTCGCGGCATGTCACGCGGTTGCCGGTCCAATTGTGGAAGTATTCGTGGCCCACCACGGCTTCGATGCCGGAGTAGTCGATATCGGTCGCGGTGCGCGGATTCGCCAGCACGAACTTCGTGTTGAAGATGTTCAGGCCCTTGTTTTCCATCGCGCCCATATTGAAGTCGCTCACGGCGACGATCATGAAGCGGTCCAGGTCCAGCTCCAGGCCCCAACGTTCCTCGTCCCAGCGGATCGAGTTCTTCAGCGACTGCATCGCGTAGTCGGTCTTATCGAGGTTGCCCTCTTCCACCCACACCTGCAGCAGCACTTCGCGGCCGGACTTCAGCTTGAACTTTTCTTCCTGGCATACCAGGCGAGCGGCCACCAACGCGAACAGGTAGGACGGCTTCTTGAACGGGTCTTCCCATTTCGCGTAGTGGCGGCCGTCGCCCAGGTCGCCCTCTTCCAGCAGGTTGCCGTTGGAGAGAAGGACCGGGTATTGCTCTTTGTCGGCGCGCAGCATCACGGTGTAGCGCGCCATCACGTCCGGGCGGTCCGGGAAATAGGTAATGCGGCGGAAGCCTTCGGCCTCGCACTGGGTGTAGAAGCCGCTGCCCGAGGTGTACAGGCCGGAAAGCGTGGTGTTTTCAACCGGTGAGCAAGTGGTTTCGATTTCCAGCAGCACGTTGACCGGGGCGTTGCGGATGGTCAGGGTGTTGTTGCCAATATTATATTGGCTTGGATTGAGCACGACCCCGTTCATGCGCAGGGCGACCAGCTCAATGGCTTCGCCGTGCAGCACCAGGTCGTGGCTCTTGCTGTCCGGGTTATGGCGCAGTTGCACGCGGTTGGCGACGATGGTGCAGGCGGGATCGAGGTCGAAGCCCAGTTCCACGGTCTCCACCAGGTAGCTGGGCGGGGTGTAGTCTTTACGATAAATCGTTTGCGGGCTGTCGGTACGCATGGTTTGGGCGAGCGAAGACAAAGAAGGCTATTTTACCAATACCGGGCTGGGGACACGCCCGATTCTTTTCCGGTAACCCTCCGGGGGTAACATTCTGTAATAATTAGGTGAAACGCATGTTGCCGGATTAAACTGGCTGATGAAAAGATAAAAAGGAGTCTCGTCATGAAAGCGCTAGCCATTTTGGTGGCAGCCACCAGTCTGTTGCTGAGCGGCTGTGCCACTACCCTGCGCAGCAACGTTACGGTCTTCCACGAGTGGCCGAGCGACTTGCAGGACAAATCATATATCTTTGAAACGCCTTCGCCGGGCGAGGATACGCTGGAATACCGCAGCTACCAGAACCTGGTGAGCGGTGAACTGGCCAAGCTGGGCTTCACCCAGGCTGCCAGCGCCAAGGACGCCAAGTTGCGCGTCGGCATGCAGTTCAGCACCATCGACCGCCCGGTCAAGGTCCTGACCGCGACCGACCCGTGGATGTACGGGCCTGGCCCCTGGGGTTATTACCCACGCTGGGGCTACTACCCTTACCGTTATCGCTACTACGGTTTCTACCGCCCATACTACGATCCGTGGATGTGGGGTCCGATGGAGTACCGCGAAACCATCCAGCATAACTACGACCGCAACCTGCGCGTGACCATCAACAACCTGCAGGGCAAGAAGCTGTATGACGTGACCGTGCAGAACACCAGCCGCAAACAATCTACGCCGCTGGTCATGCCGGCCCTGGTGCAAAGCGCCTTCACTGGCTTCCCTGGCGAAAGCGGAAAGGCCAAGCGCGTAGATCTTGAGCTCCAATAACGCCATCAAATCGATTGGGCGGTGGTTGCGCGAAGGCGCTTCCACCGCCTTTTTCCGTCCGCCGCACTGGGAAGGCCTGTCTACCGGACCGGGCGTGGTTGCGCTCCTGGTGCTGCTGGTACTGGGGCTGTCGATGCTGTTCCAGCGCCTGTATATCCATGGGCCTGCGATCTTCTACTGGAAGGCTATTGCTTACGGCTGGCTGCCCTTCGCCCTGCTGCCCTTCTATGCTTTGCTGGCGCGCGGCACGGGGCCAAGTGGGCGCCCCGGCGCGGCGCCGGACCTGGCTCTGCTGACGACGCTGCTGCTGGCGCAGACCGTCTGGCTGGAACTGTTCGTGGACCTGTGCTTCACCACCATGCTCTACAGCGGCTCGGAAGCGTGGGCGGTGCGCTACCTTGGAACCTGGGGTGCCTGGATCATTTGGGGGATTCCGGTTGCCCTGATGGTCCTGTCGCAACTGGTTCTGCTGGCGCGCGGAGGACGCGGACGGCGCTGGCCGCTGGCGCTGATGGCGGGCATGATGACGGGCGTGGTAGCGCTGGGCGTGGCCACGCAGCAGCCGGAATTCTGGTACCCGAAGAAGCAGGAAGCCAGCAACGAGGAACCTTCGCGCTACCTGAAGCTGACTGCGGAATTGATGGAGTCGCAGCCGGTGCTGCTGTCGCGCCAGCTGGCGGCACTGGCGCCGCAGCGTCCGGGCAGGGTCGACATGTATGCGCTGACTTTTGCGCCCTACGGCGATGAAGTGTTCCGCCGCGAAAGCCAGATGGTGGCGGACGTGATGTCGCAGCGCTTCGGCACTGCCGGACGCACGCTGCAGTTGGTAAACCATTTCCAGACTGCGGAAAAGTTCCCCTGGGCCACAACGCCGAACCTGCAGAAGGCGATCCGCAGCGTGGCGCGCACCATGGACAAGGAAGAAGATGTGCTGTTCATTTACCTGACTTCGCACGGTGCACGCGAAGGCCAGTTGGCGGCAGATTTCTGGCCTTTCGAGCTGACCGAGCTGACGCCGTCCATGCTGCGCAAGTGGCTCGATGAAGCTGGCATCAAGCATCGCGTGATCGCGGTGTCGGCATGCTATTCGGGTAGCTGGATTCCATCGCTGAAAGACGATGCCGCCATGGTGCTGACGGCCGCCGATGCCGACCACACTTCTTACGGCTGCGGCTACAAATCGGAACTGACTTTCTTCGGCCGCGCCATGTTCGACGAACAGCTGCGCACCCACACGCGCTCCTTCGAACAAGCCCATGCCGCCGCGCGCGAAGTCATCCGCAAGCGTGAAATCGAGGCAGGCAAGGACGACGGGTATTCGAACCCGCAAATTTCTGCCGGCAGTGCCATCCGCGCGAAGCTCGCTACGTTTCAGTGAACAAAGCGGACTAAGAAATAGAAGACTGCCATGAGGGTCGCCATGGCGCCGTAAATTCGCCATGTCTGCCTATGCAAGTCTTCTTTTGTCGCAAAGATGTCCAGGCGCCCGTTGATCCCGGCAATTGCAATCTTGACTTCGGTCACGTCTTTGCCGAGCAATGCCACATCTTCCTTGATCTTTGCGACGTCGATTTTGAGTTGAGCGACGTCGATTTCGAGCAGGCTCAATCTACGCTCCACCTCAGTTAGCCGTTCATTGAGCTCACCAATATCAATGCTCAGAGACGATGACACGCACGGCAACGCCTCACTCAACTGTGTAGTGGTTGCCAGCAGGCTGGGCCTCACTTCCGGGTAGCTGTCCATCAGTTTGTGCAGTGCTGCAACTAGCGCAGTCAATGCACCGATGCACTCAGTCATTTCTTTCGCGGAATTGCTCATGACGGCCTCCCCTGTTTGGATGTTAACAGTCCTTTGACAGGGCCGGCGTAAGAAAGTTCAATCGCTTTTCAATGACCGCAGCGAGATATCGTTGTGGCCGACGCCAGTCACAATGTGAAAAGTAGCCAGCCCGGGGCGGAAGCTGCGGTACAGGGCTTCGCTGCTGGCGCGGGGAATGACTTCGTCGCGTTCGGCGACGAGAATGGTGGTGGGGGCGTTGACTTTGGCAGCGTAGCTGGCCGAGTCGTAGCGGTCGCGCAGCAGCAAGCGCACCGGCAGCCAGGGGAAGTGGTGCGAAGCCGCGCCGGCCATGCTGTCGTATGGCGTGACCAGCACGAGCCGGTCGACCGGCTTCACGCTGGCGAGCCGGGTAGCGATGCCGCTGCCAAGGCTGCGCCCGACCAGCGTTACCTGCGGGTGCCGGGCACGTACGTGCTCGTACAGCGCCAACGCATCGGAAAACAGGCCGGCTTCTGTCGGCTCGCCTGGCGTGGCGCCGTAACCGCGGTAGTGCATCAAATAAAGCGACTGGCCAGGAAAGGTCGCCTGGAGCTCGGGCAGGCTGTAGCCGACTGCTTCGGCATTGCCACCGAAATAGATCACGGCGGAAGTCCCCGGCTGTTCGTCCAGCGTGACGCCAACGCGCGCGCCGCCGCCCAATGCCAGCACGGTGCCACTTTCAAACGACTGGGGAAAGTAAATCATGCTGCGCTGGCGGAAAAACACCAGCGCGCACACGGCGACATAAACCGCCAGCGCTAAGAGAAGCAATGGCAGCACAAGGCGCATGGTCAGCGGTAGTACGCTTCGCTGGCGAAGGTAATGAGACCGATCAGGGCCACGGCACTCAGCAGGACGATCAGCAAGCGTCCAAATTTCGGGGTGCCGTCATCTTCTTCGGTTGGGCGGTTCTGGTCGGTCATAGTCAAGTTCAAGGCAGGAGGATGGTGGAGCCGGTAGTGCGGCGCGCTTCCAGGTCGCGATGCGCCTGCGCTACATCCGCCAGATTATACCGCTGCTTGATTTCGATCTTCACGTCGCCCCGCGCCACCACGTCGAACAGCGACTGCGCACAAGCCTCAAGCTCCTCGCGCGTGGACGTATAGTTACCCAGCGCAGGACGAGTCAGGGACAGCGAACCGCGCGAAGCCAGTTCGCTCAAGGAGAAATTGGCCACCGGCCCGGATGCATTGCCGAAGCTGACCATCATGCCGCGCGGGCGCAGGCAATCGAGCGATCCGATGAAGGTATCTTTGCCGATCGAATCGAACACAGTGGACACGCCCTTGCCGCCAGTGATCTCGCGCACCCGCTCCGTGAAGTTTTCCTTGTTGTAGTTGATCGCATGGGTCGCGCCGTGCTGCAGGGCCAGCGCCACCTTTTCGTCCGAACCCGCGGTGCCGATCAGGTTCACGCCCAGGGCGCGCGCCCACTGGCAAGCGA
>JBCNOP010000253.1:0-7173 GCA_039593775.1 Pseudoduganella sp. | reverse complement strand
GCGACGAACCAGCGCGAATAGCACCACGCCAGCGCAAGCTGGGCCGGCGTCATGCCGTTGTCGCGCGCCAGCTTTGCGTACTGCGCCACGGCTTCCAGGACGCCAGGACGCAGGTAGCGCGGGCTCCAGGTCGGCGGGAAGATTGTCAGGCGGCCATGCGCCTTTGGATCGTCGTGATATTTGGCCGTGAGTTGTCCAAATGCCAAAGGGCTGTATGCCATCAGGCTTACTTGCTCGCGGAAGCAAGTCTCGTCAAGGAAGCTGGTTTCGAAATGGCGCGCCGTCAGGTTGTACAGGTTCTGGATGGTCGCAATGCGCGGCAGGCCTTTCATCTCGGCCTGCTTGACGAATTCGGAAACGCCCCAGCTGCTTTCGTTGGATACGCCGATGTGGCGGATCTTGCCTTCCTTAATCAGGTCGCCCAGCACGGCCAGCGTCTCTTCGACGGCGATGCTGTGGCGCTCCTTTCCCGGATCGAACTGGCTGGCGCCGAAGATCGGCACATTGCGGCTTGGCCAATGCAACTGGTACAGGTCGATGTAATCCGTTTGCAGCCGTTGCAGGCTGGTTTCCACTGCGGCGCGGATATTGGCCGCGTTGTGGTTGCTCTTGCCCTTGCGGATCCAGTGCATGTAGGGATTCGGGCCGGCGACCTTGGTCGCAAGCACCACCCCGTCACGGCGGCCGGTCTTTTTCAGCCAGCTGCCGATGAAGCGCTCTGTATCACCCTGGGTCGCAGCCGACGGCATCACCGGATACAGCTCGGCGGTGTCGATGAAATTGATGCCGCGCTCCAGCGCGTAATCGAGCTGGGCGTGCGCATCCGCTTCGGTATTCTGCTGGCCGAAGGTCATCGTTCCGAGGCAGATCTTGCTGACTTTCAGGTCGCTGCGGCCAAGGGTGATCTTTTCCATGCTTAGCCTCGCAGCGCGTCGGCGCAGTCGCGCACCAGCGCCGGACCGGCGTAAATCAGGCCGGAGTAGAGCTGCACCAGCTGTGCACCGGCTTCGATCTTGGCCCTGGCATCCTTGCCCTGCATGATGCCGCCCACGCCGATGATCGGCAGCGCGTCGCCCAGTTCGGCTTTCAGCAGTCGGATCACGTTGTTGGACAGTTCAAATACAGGCGCGCCGGACAGGCCGCCTGCTTCCGCGCCATGCTGCATGCCTTCCACTGCAGTGCGGCTCAGGGTCGTGTTGGTGGCGATTACGCCATCGATCTTGTGGCGCAGCAGGGCGTCGGCGATGTTTTTCACCTGGTCGCCATCCATGTCCGGCGCAATCTTCAGGGTCATCGGCACGTAGCGCTTGTGCTGGTCGGCCAGGCGCAGTTGCGCTTCCTTCAGTTGCGACAGCAGGCCGTCAACTTCCGACGCGCCCTGCAGTTGGCGCAGGTTCTTGGTATTCGGCGAGGAGATGTTGACCGTCACATAGCTGGCATACGGATAAACCTTTTCCAGGCAGTGCAGGTAATCGTCGACGGCGCGCTCGATCGGCGTGTCGGCATTCTTGCCGATGTTCAGGCCCAGCACGCCTTCACGGTTCTGGTAGAAGCGCGAGGACTGCACATTGGCCACGAAGGCATCGACGCCGCCGTTATTGAAGCCCATGCGGTTGATGATGCCGTGCGCTGCTGGAATGCGGAACATGCGCGGCTTCGGGTTGCCCGGCTGGGCGCGTGGCGTCACGGTGCCCACTTCGATGGAGCCGAAGCCAAGGTCGGCCAGTGCATCGATGAAGGCGCCGTCCTTGTCCAGGCCAGCAGCCAGGCCAACCGGGTTACGGAAAGTCAGGCCCATCACGGTGCGAGGGTCGTCTTTAGGGCGGCGCACCATGGCGCGCGTCAGGCCCAGCGCGGACAGGCGCTTCAGTGCCGGCAGGGTGAAATGGTGGGCGGATTCCGCGTCCATCGAGAACAGGATGGGGCGGGCGAGGGAGTACAGGAATTTATCGGACATTGTGGGCAGCTTTGGTGTATTTTTGTAGCATTTTACACTGCGCCCCCTGGAGGACCTTCCGTGATCAAGCCTGGACTTGCCTTGTTGGCATGCCTTTCACTGCCCGCCATCGCCGCCGAAAACCAGCTCTCCGCCGCCATTGCCCGCGACTACAAAGCCAGCCTGGAGCCCTTGTTCAACCACCTGCACGCCAACCCCGAGCTGTCCTATATGGAGGTGCAGACGGCGGCGCGCATGGCCAAGGAACTGCGTGCAGCCGGCTTTGAAGTGACGGAAGGCGTCGGCAAGACTGGCCTGGTGGCCATCATGCGCAACGGCAAAGGCCCGACCGTGATGGTGCGTGCGGACATGGACGCGTTGCCGGTGGAGGAAAAGTCGGACGCGCCCAACGCCTCCAAAGTCAAAGTGAAGGACTCGGGCGGCAACCTGGTACCGGTGATGCACGCCTGCGGCCACGACGTCCATATGACCAGCCTGGTCGGCACCGCGCACCAGATGGCGGCGCACAAGGGCGACTGGAAAGGCACGCTGATGCTGGTTGGCCAGCCAGCCGAGGAACGCACCGGCGGTGCGCTCGACATGATGGCCGACGGCATCTACAAACGCTTCGGCAAGCCGGACTACGCTCTGTCCCTGCACGTCGGCGCCGACATTGAGGCAGGCAAGATCGAAGCGAGCGAAGCGCCATTTTCCGGCGCCGACCTGATGGAAATCGTCGTGCACGGCATCGGCACCCACGGCGCCAGCCCGCATACCGGCAAGGACCCCGTCGTCATCGCATCGCAGATCGTGCTGGCGCTGCAGACCGTCGTCACGCGCGACATCGCCCCGCGCGAAGCGGCACTGATTACCGTTGGCTCCTTCCACGCCGGCACCAAGGGCAATGTGATCAGCGATACGGCCCGCCTGGAGCTCACCGTGCGCTCCGAAAGCGATGAGACGCGCGCCAGGCTGTTGGATGGCATCAAGCGCGTTGCCGAGAATACCGCGCGTGCTGCAGGCGTACCGGAAGACAAGCTGCCGGAAATCCGCCACACCGACCGCCCGGTTCCGCCAACCCTGAACGACACGGCCATGCTGCAGCGCTTGCGCACAAGCTGGTCAAACAAGCTGGGTGAGGGGATTTTCGACAAGGGCTACCAGCGCGGCAGCATGGTGGGCGAAGATTATGCCCACTTTATCTACGGCCAGGGCATCCCGAGCGTGTACTTCATGGTGGGCGGCACGCCGGCCGCGCAAGTGGAAGCGGCCCGCGCCGGCAAGGCCTCGATTGCCTACAACCATAGCCCGCTGTTCCGCGCCGATGCGGAAAAGTCGATCCAGACCGGCGTGCTGGCGACTACGGTTGCGCTGCTGGATTTGATGCAGAAGTAAGCGGGCCCCACACGCCTTTGATGCGTGCCTGCAGGGGTTGGAACTTGATCTTGTAATTCATCTTCGGGCTGTCTTCGATCCAATAGCCCAGGTAGACAAAATCCAGCCCCAGTTCGTGCGCCTGCGCGATCTGCCACATCACGTTGTAGGTGCCGAAGGAAGCGCCCGGCACGTCCGGGTCGAAGAAGGTGTAGACCGACGACAGCCCATCCGACAGCACGTCGATGATGGACACCATGCGCAACGTGCCGTCCGGTTCGCGGAATTCCACCAGGCGCGTATTGACCCGGCTTTGCAGGAGGAACTGCGCGTACTGGTCGCGCGAATCCTGGTCCATGCCGCCGCCCGCGTGGCGCGTGCTCTGGTAGCGCAGGTACAGGTCGTAATGCTCGTCCGAGAACGACAGGCTCGCCACGCCCGCCTGCAGATTGCTGTGGCGTGCCCACGCACGGCGCTGGCCGCGTGTCGGCGTGAAGCCGGCAGCGACCACGCGCACCGGAATGCAGGCCTGGCAACCGTCGCAATATGGACGATAAGTAAAGATGCCGCTGCGGCGGAAGCCGTTCTTCACCAGCTCCGAATACACGTCGGCGTTGATCAGGTGCGATGGCGTTGCCACTTGCGAACGGGCCTGGCGTGCATCAAGGTAGCTGCACGGATAAGGCGCCGTTGTATAAAACTGCAACGTTGCGAAGGGAAGGTCGTTAAGCTGCGTCATGAGTCATATCATAACGCGTCCAAGGGTTAAAACGGTGCGATAGGGCACCAATCGCGTATCTGTGGCATCACAATACATTTCTGCAAATGTGCGATGAAGTCCTTGCGCGGTATAGGGCGCGCCCCGAGCGAGGCCAGGTGGCCGGTCTCCTGCTGGCAATCGATCAGTTCCACGCCGTGCTGTCGTAAAAAATGCACGAGGTAAGCCAGCGCGACCTTGGAACCGTCGGTGACGCGCGCAAACATTGACTCGCCATAGAACATGGTGCCAATCGACACGCCGTAGGCGCCGCCCACCAGTTCGCCGTCCAGCCACAACTCGGAAGAATGAGCGAAACCCTGCTGGTGCAGGCCAGTGTAGCCGGCGATGATGTCTTCGGAAATCCAGGTGCCGGGACCGTCGCGCCGTGGCGCGGCACAGGCGCGCATCACCTGCTCGAAGGCGCTGTCGAAGCGCACTTGCCAGCGCTGGCCGTCGCGGGCGATCTTCTTGAGTGTCTTGCGCAGGCTGTCGGAAATCTTGAAGTCGGCGGTACGCAAGACCATGCGCGGGTCGGTGCTCCACCACAGGATGGGCTGGCCCTCCGAAAACCACGGGAAGATGCCGCGCTGGTAAGCGGCCAGCAGCCGCTTCGGCGATAAGTCAGCGCCGGCAGCCAGCAGGCCCGGCGCGTCCGTGGTCAGGGCTTCGGAGACGTCGGGAAAGGGCGTGTTGACGTCGAGCCAAGGGATCATGTGTTGTCGGATGGCTGGCGCATTGGCTGGGTAATGTCCTGGGTATGGAAGCCGTAACTGCCACCTTCGCGCATGCTGGCACGGTCGGCGAAAAAGAACTCCAGCGTGGTGCGGATGGTCGGGAAAGCCAGGTCGTCCCACGGGATTTCCGCTTCCGTGAACATTTGGACGTCGAGGCTTTCCTCGCCGGGCGCAAAGTCGAGGTCGCGCAGGGTGGCAAGGTAGAACATGTGGACTTGGTGCACGCGGGGCACGTTGAGCAGGGTGTACAGCTTGCCAAGGTCGATATTGGCGCCGGCTTCCTCTTCGGTTTCGCGCTGGGCTGCCTCGGCCGTGGTTTCATTGTTTTCCATGAAACCGGCAGGCAGGGTCCAGAAACCGCGACGCGGCTCAATGGCTCGCTTGCACAGCAGTACCTTCAATTCACCGTCGCGCTCCCAGACCGGGACCGTGCCGATTACCATCTTGGGATTTTGATAATGAATTGCGGAACAGTTGACACAAACGTAACGCGGCCGGTTATCACCGGACGGCACCATCAATTCGACAGGGTGGGCGCATTCTGAGCAAAATTTCATAACGTCTACTTTACACCGAACGGCCGTTTGCCGGAATTCAGCGAAATATATTCGATCTATCGTAAGAAGAAGTGGGATAAATATTGCCTAAATTGGCGAGCTGCCCTATAATACTCGCATCAGACGCGGGGTGGAGCAGTCTGGCAGCTCGTCGGGCTCATAACCCGAAGGTCACAGGTTCAAATCCTGTCCCCGCAACCAGAATTCAGAAAAACCGTCATCAGCAGCTTGCGATGACGGTTTTTTTTCGCCTTGTTACGCCGCAGCGTGTGCCTGGCGCAGGAAATCCAGGATTTCATCCGTCATCATGCGGCCGGCATTGAGCGCCGGCTCGCTTTCCAGCGCCTTGCGGAAGCGCTCGCGCACGCCGGGCGCATTGCCGACCATATCGGTGAACAATTCGAACCAGCGTTGCGCCAGCGCGCGTGCTTCCGGCGCCAGGGGCGAGGGATTGGCGGCCATTTGCGCGCGGATTTCGCCGATCAGTCCCGGCCATTCATGGGAGCGGGTGCGGAAGTGCCTGTGCATTGTTTCGACTTCTTCCGGCAGCAGGTATTTGGCGTAGATGGCCAGTTTGCTTTCGCCGCTTGCCGCCGCGATGTAGTTGCGCATTTCGACGGTAACGCCAGCTTCCTTGCGATAGGCCTCTTCGCGTGTCCACATATTATCAAGGCGCATCATCATCTCGCGGCTGTGGCCGACCTGGCGGCTGAATGTCGCCATCCATTGTTCCGCCAGTCTTTGGACGGAAGGATCGGAGGGCGGGACGCCAGCAGACATTTTCTGCTGCACGGCTTGCACCAGCGGCGGCCACTCGTTGCGGGCCGCAGGATCGGTCAGGATTGGCAGCTGCGCCAGCTCTTCCTTGGTAAAGTATTTGTCGTACATCGTCATTTGCTCCAGTGTGGTTAGCCAGGTAGCCAATTCCGGTTCTTCGCCTGCCAGCAGTTGCCCGCGCAGGGCCGTGAGCTGTTCGCGCAGCTTCGCGGCTTCGGCGATTTGCTGGTCGAGCGCATCGATCTGGCGGGCGATCAGGTCAGGCAGGGAAGTGCCGGGTTTGGCCAGGAATTGACCGATGTCGGCCAGCGCCATGCCGAAGCGGCGTAGCGCTTGCACCTGGTGCAGGCGCGCCACGTCGTCGCGGTTGTAGAGGCGGTAGCCGGCATCGGAACGTCCCGAAGGCTTGAGCAAGCCGATGCTGTCGTAATGGTGCAGGGTGCGCACGGTCAGGCCCGAACGGCGCGCCAATTCACCAACTTTCAACATCATGCTGAACTCCTTTTCTTCGTCACGTTAGCTACATGCTGGAGCCTGACGTAAGGTGAGGGTCAAGCGCTGCGTGTAAAACGTGATGGTAAGCGATCCATCCATTATGATGTTGGACATGCAACGTTTGTTTTTATTTATCGTCCTCTTGCTGCTGGCGCGCGCCGACAGCAGCCGGATGCCAAATGCCCACCCGGCGCTGGCCCTGCTGCCAATGCAGATGGCCTGGGCCTGGGAGCGGCCGGAGGACTTGCGCTGGCTGCCAGGCGATGCCGGCGTGGCATTCGTCGCCTCCAGCATCATGCTGCAGGGCGATGAAGCGCTGGTGCGGCCGCGCACGGCACCCCTTTTGATAGAACCAGCCACCGCGCGCGTGCCGGTGCTGCATGTCGACATGTCCGGCCGCGAGCCGCCGGCATTGAATGAAGCGCAGATGCAGGCCATCGTGAAGGAACTGCTGCGCATTGCGCCGGGGGCCAACCGCCAGGTAGTGCAACTTGATTTCGAAGTGCGGCGCTCGCAGCGTCCCTTCCTGGCGCGCACTGT
>JBCNOP010000252.1:0-7183 GCA_039593775.1 Pseudoduganella sp. | reverse complement strand
GACGAAGGATGGATGCGTCAGCAAACCTTGAATACACGCAGCCAGTCGCAGGTCCAGATACTGATGCGGTGCAGCAGCCAGGCAGGATCGCCCCAGATAAGAATGGCGACTGCAGCCAACACCAGCACGAGGACGAATCGCTTCATTTCAGCACATAGCTCGCCAGGACGGCCTGCACTTCATAAATGCTCAGGCGCTTGTTGAATTTTTGCGTGAACGGTTCTGCCGTGCTGGAGATCCATATCTTCAGGTCGGCGTCGAGGTCCAGCGTGCCACCGGTCTCGATGCTGAAATGCGTCACGCTCTTGTAAGGGATCGAGTGATACTCCTTTTTGCTGCCCGTGACACCCTGGATGTTCACCACCACCAGGCGCTTGTCGGTAAAGACGAAATAGTCGCGTATCAGTTGGTAAGCATGCTCCACTCGCTCATTCGGTGCAAGGACTTTTGCAAAGTCCTCCCGCAAGTCCGCGATGTCGATCTTGGACGCGTTGCCCAGCATGCCGTCAAGGATTCCCACTTCAAACCTCCTTCCTATGTTCAAAGTGGGAATCTACCACGTTACCGGCGGCAGCTGGCCGCTGGCGTCGGTTCGACCACGAAGCTGTAATGGGCCGTGTAATCGCCCTGGATCGGCTGCGTTCCGGAGGCGCCGGCATTCGGGCCGATGATGTAGGTTTGCGCTTTTGGTATGCCGCCATCGGCATAGGCCGCGATATCGGTCGTGGCGTTGCCGTACGCGCGCACGATGTTCATGCCGACCGTGTTGCGGAGGTAGCGTACGTAGTCGGTCTTGAACTGCTGCGTATTCGGCGGGATGGGGCCATCGCCGTAAGGGTTGGAGTGGTAGTGCCATTGTCCCATGTTCTGGATTTTCAGCCATTCCAGGCCGTCCTTCGTTACCCAGTATGGGCGTCCGGTGAGGAAGATGACCTGGTAGCCTTTCTGGCGGTAGGCGTTGACCACCTGCGGCGCGTAGGAGTAAGCCGTGGCGGTCTTGACGCCGACGTAATCGGCGTACGCCTCGAAATCGTTGATCGTCAGCGTGCCGTCGATGTCGAACAGTACGGCGTCGCGGTTGGGGGCGACCACGCTCAGGTAGCCGTTGGTGCTGCTCAGGTCACCCTCGACCACGAAGCGCACCACGTAATCGCCGACCGGGCGCACACCCAGCGGCACATTGACCTTACCGTCGCTATCGGTAGTGAAGCTTCCAAGGTACTGCCACTGCGGCATCCCTGTGCCATACAGGTAAGCGTGAACGCGCTCGCCCTCCAGGTCCTTGTGCAAGACCGCGTCGTAATCGAACTTGCCGGTGATGGCCGCAGGCTGGCCTGACTTCACGATAACGTCGTGCGCCATATGCCATGGCTTGTACAAGCCGGCCAGGATGGTGTTGCCGAAATTGGCAAAGCCCTTGCGCGCGGGACCAGACAGTGCGGGCGGGTTGGCCGCCGTCACGTAGTCAGGGCAAGCTGCCATGGCAGGCAAGCCGGAAATGGCACACGCAATTGCGACCGCACAGCGAACGGTTTTCAGCATCTGTTCCTCCTTTGGGTGGTTGGTGCCGGCAAAACTAGCAGGGTTTCGCTACAAGTAAATGACCGCACGAGCCAAAATCTTAGAAGTGAGCCTCCATCGCGCGCACGCCATTCCTGGGGTAAGTTTTCCGGTTCATGGCACTCACTTTCGGAGGCAGAATGAAGCTGGCCGGCGTCATCGTTTCTCTCCTGTTCGGGATGCAGTCATTGCACGCTGCGGACCTGGGCCTTGGCATCCGCACACAATACGACGTGGCGATGGACACGCCGCTCAATCGCATCCAGGTGCTGGGCGCGCACAACGCCTGGAACGACAGCGGCGCCACCTGGGCCAACCAGCGCTGGCCGATGAACCAGCTGCTCAATTCGGGCATCCGCAACGTCGACCTCGACCTGCACATGAACAATGGCGAGGTGCAGCTGTGCCACCAGGACTGCTCCGCGATTTACGGCGCGGCCGACAACTATCCCAATGAGCTGTGGAAGATTCGCAACTGGCTCGATGCCAACCCCAAGGCCATCGTCTTTGTCGACCTGGAGGACCGTGCCAACAACCAGGCCGGCGTAGTGGGTCCATTGCTGACGGTCTTCGGCGCCCTGCTGTACAAACCCTCCGACAAGCCCGCCAGCCGCTGGGAATCGCCGCGCGAGATGATTGCGCGCGGCAAGCGCGTAATCGTAAAGTCTGCCAACAACACTTACGACGGTGCCGTGATCTGGCAAGGCCCGCTGTTCGCGACCGGCGCTGCCGGAGGCTGGAACAGCCGCCAGGTCAAGTACGTCAACACTGCCAGCTGCACGGTGGATGGCGCGCCGATGGATCAGGAAAAAATCTACGCGGTGTCCGATTCCAAGCTGGGCAAGGATGTCCTGCCGGATTCCTGGGTCGACGAAACCGGCACCATCGACGCTTCCAACATCGCGGCCCTGATGCGCTGCGGGGTGGACAACGTCGATGCAGACCGTTGGGACGAAAGCATGATCGGCGCCGCCATCTGGTCCTGGGCCGATGGCGAACCGAACGACGCCAACAACGAGGACTGCGCACAGATGCGCGGCGACGGGCGCTGGAACGATGTCGCTTGCGCCGCGTCCGCGCGCTTCGCATGCCAGAACAAGTCCCAACCCGACGACTGGCGCGTTACGGCTGCCGGAGGCGCGTGGCAAGGCGGCAGGAAGGCTTGCGCTGCGGCCTTTGGCAGCGGCTTCGCCTTTTCCGTTCCCGCCAATGCATACATGAACGAACGCCTGCGCCTGGCAGCCGGCGCCAATCCCGTATGGCTCAATTATTCGGACCAGGCGGAAGAAGGCAAATGGGAGAAGTATGACGACGCGCCAACACGCTGGGATACTGGCGCCTACGGCAATAACGAAGACCGCGCGCAGACCATGCGCTTGCCGGGAGCCGGCGCGGTGCGCGTCAACGTCAGCGGTTCGCTGGGCGCGGGCGATGTGCTGCGCATCTACGACAGCAACCGCCGCCTGCTGCAAACCTTCAGCGGCACGCTTTCCCAATCGCTGGTGGTGGCCGACAACGCGATCATCGCGCAGCTGGTAACCGACGGCGCCGGCACCTCCGGTGGGGCCAGCGTCGGCATCGAGGCGCTGGCAACCAGCTGGAACAGCGGCGCGTACGGGAATAATGAAGACCGTTCCCAGTGGCTGACGATTCCCGGCGCAGCCGCGCTGAAGGTCTACATCAACGGCAGCACCGATGCGAACCGGGACTTCATCTACGTGTACGACCGCAATGGCGCGCTGGTGAAGTCGCTGTCCGGCGCCATCGCCACCAGCTTCATGGTCAGTGGCGACAGTGCGCGAATCCGGCTGATGTCGGACGGTTCGGTCACCGGAGCTGGCGTAACAGCCAGCGTCAAGCCGGGCAGCGCTTATGTGTTCCGCAAGCTGGTCGATGGCCGCGGCAAGTGCATGGACATTGAAGGCAACAATATGGCCAACGGTACACCGGTCCATCACTGGAGCTGCCAGGGCCAGGTCACGCAACTGTGGTACCACGACCCGGACGGCCTGCTGCGCAGCAAGAGCAATCCCGACAAATGCGTCGACGTCTATGCCTTCGGTACCGGCAACGGCGCAAAGCTGATGGTCTGGGACTGCAACGACAAGGCCAACCAGCGCTTCTCCTGGTCGGGCCAGACGCTGCGCCCGGCGCACGCGCCTGGCAAGGCAGTCGACGTCAAGGATGCCTGGTGGGGCTCATTCGACGGGCAGGATCTGCACCTCTGGGATTACCAGGAAAGCTGGGGCCAGTCCTGGCACTGGGAGTAATCAAAAAGTAAACCAGGCCGCTTGCAGGCCTTCGGCGGCGATGCGCTCAGGATCGACCAGGGGCGCAAACCGCTGCAGCCGGCCTTGCGCTTCCGATGCATAGCGATGTGCAAAATCTTCGCGCGCCGACAGCGTCCGCAGGTAGTAGCCGTCGTCCTCGCGCAGCCTGTAGTCGACGTGGTGGCCCAGTTCATGCAGCAAAGTGCGGAACAGGACTGTGTTGCGCAGGCTGGCCGGGGTCGGCCGGAATTCAATCCCGCGCCGCGTATGGATGATTTCGTGGCCGTCTTCCCGCAGGCGCACCAATTCACGCGCGCTTTCGGGATCAACGTGTTTGCCCCAGCGGTATGGCGCCAGCGAGCGCGCCTCCAGGACGATGGCGGGGCCGTCGAAACCGTTCCCTTCGAAGTTCCAGACCGCGCGTCCCCAGACGGGCGCGTGCACCTCCTGCTTGCGTGTCGGCTGGCGCAGCACAACGACATCCACCAGGTTCAGGTGAGCGGCGGGGACCTGGGCCAGCACTGCCACGATATCGTCTATCGTGCAGGGATAGGCATAGCCAGGCCGCACCGGCTCGACGATGAACACCAGTTCACGCGCGCCTGCCGTACGCCGCACAACCACCGGGTTTACCAACTGCTCGAAGTAGGCGGTGTTTCGATTGCGCAGGTAAGGAATGTCGAAATCGTTATCGCGCCCCAGGCCGTTGGCCTTGGTGCCGGCGTTACGATTGCGCCGCGTCGGGTTCCATCCGGGCCTCATGCCACTCTCCTTTCGTTTGCCAGGAAGTCCGTGGCGGCATAGGCGGCTAGCGGACGGGCAAAGTAATAGCCTTGCAGCAAGTTGCACCCAAGCTTGCGCAGTTGCGCTGCCTGCAGCGCATCCTCAACGCCCTCCGCCACCAGTTCCAGGCCAAGGTTGCGCGCCAGGCCTACTGCGGTAGCGCAGATTTCCAGGTCCTTGGCGGACTTGCCGATGTCGCGCACAAAGCTGCGGTCAAGCTTGAAGGCATGCACCGGCAGCAGCTTCAGGTAGCCGAGCGACGAATAGCCGGTGCCGAAATCGTCAATCGACAATCGTACGCCGAGGCGGCGCAAGGCTTCCAGCCTTTCGATGGAGTGTTGCGGATCCTGCATCAGCACAGACTCCGTGATTTCGAGTTCGAGATCGGCTCCCTGCAAGCCAGAGCGCTGCAAGGCTGCCTGCACGGTATCACCAAGATCGGATACCAGCAACTGCTGCGCCGACAGGTTGACCGCCACGCGCAGTTCAGTGAAACCGTTTTCACGCCAGAGCGCCAATTGCCGGCATGCGGCATCGATTACCCACGAACCGATAGCGGAGATAGCACCCGTTGCTTCCGCCAGCGGAATGAACTTATCCGGCATCACCAGCCCCAGCGCCGGATGATGCCATCGGATCAGGGCTTCCATGCACACCACCCGATCCGAGGCGGTACATACCTGCGGCTGGTAATGCAGGACGAACTGCTCTTTTTCGAGCGCTTCCTTCAAGTCGGCCTCGAGGCCAATACGTTCGTTGAGCGACTGCTGCAGCGCAGGCTGGAACACGCGCAGGTTGCCCGGCCCGGCATCGCGCGCCTGGTGCAATGCCAATGCCGCCGACGCGAGCAAGTCTTCCGCAGACGACGCATGGTCGGGATAGACTGCCACCCCGGCGCTGAAAGTCATGTTCAATACGGTTCCGGGAATCGAGAATGGCGGCTTGACCGCGGCCAGAATGCCCTCCACCTCACAGTCAATTTCGGCCCAGGTCTTGTGACCCGCAATGCCGACCGCGAAACGTGCACTGCCAAGGCGTGCCACCAGCATGCGCTCGCCGCAGTGCTGCCGCAGGCGCTGTGCCACTTCGACCAGCAACTGGTTGCCTGCCTCGTAACCACGGGTGCCATTGATGATCGCCAGCCGGTCCAGGTCAAGCAGCAACACGCCCATCCTGGTCAGGTTCGATTCGCTCTCGACGAACATCGCGTGCAGCTTTTCCAGCGCGCCGTTGCGGTTGGGTAGCCGCGTCAGCGCATCGTTGGTCAAGGCATGCTCGAAACGCAGGCTGGAGCGCTTGTGGCTTTCCACTTCCCGCTCCAGTGCAGCGCTGATGCGGATTTTCTCGCTTATGCGCTGGGTGGCTTCGCGCCGCACCAGCAGCAGGTAGGAAGCTGCGAGGAACAGGAAGCCGAAGCCGCTCAGGTAGGGCAACTGCAGCCAGCCCGCATCGGTCGCCCCGCCGAGCGCAGTTGTGGCGATGATCAGCACGACCGAGACCCACACCGGACGGTTCGAAAAGCGCGCACGCTCACGCCGTACGCGGATGCAGAACATGGCGGCATACACCGCTGCGGCCAGCGACAGCAGGCGGTTGATGGCATAGGCCGGCGTGGTTTCGCCCGCAAGCAGGAAGGCGCGGTCACCCCACATCAATTCCCCCGGGGCTGCAACCGCGAGTGTGGAGAAGCGGTAGCCAAATGGTTCGGCGACATTGTCTGCTGCCAGCACGAGCGTTACCAGGGCCACCGCATAAGACAGGCGGTACGCCCATTTGCGGCCATCGAGCGCAGCAAGCAGGTACCAGACCTGCGGCACCAGCAGCAAAGAAAAAAAGTTCACCCATTTATGTGCGGCGATGGCAGCCGGCAGGTTCGGCGCCACAAGTTGCCGGACGTTGGAAAACTGGAACAGCGCAAACGTCAGGCAGAGCGCGGAAAAGGTCCAGCAAGCCCGCACATACGAACTGCTTCGGGCCAGCAAAGCCGCCTGGAATGCACACATTGCTAGCGCTCCCACGGAGACCAGGTAGAGCGAAGCAATGGGAGTATCCATACATTCCTCAGTTTTCTTTTTGGCAATTCACGTTATTTTATTACAAACACGGAAGCCGACCATTGTTCTTTAAAAGGAACGCAGTGGACAAAATTTGCGCCTTTCGCCCAAGCTCGTGCTGGCACATACTGACTTGGTAGTTATACCAAGACCCACAGCGGAGTTCTTTATGAAAAGTGTCATCGGTGTCTATAGCGCGCCACGCCAGCACTGGGTCGGCAACGGCTTCCCCGTTTGATCGCTGTTTTCCTACCACGGCATGGGTCCAGAACTCAGCCCCTTCCTGCTGCTGGACCGCGCCGGCCCAATGAACTTCGAGCCGGCCAGCAGCGTGCGTGGCGTCGGGCAGCACCCGCACCGCGGCTTTGAAACAGTGACCATTGTCTACAAGGGCCAGGTGGCGCATCGTGACTCTACCGGCCAGGGCGGCATCATCGGCGATGGCGACGTGCAGTGGATGACGGCTGCTTCGGGCATCCTGCATGAGGAATTCCATTCCGAAGAATTCTCACGCAA
>JBCNOP010000251.1:0-7238 GCA_039593775.1 Pseudoduganella sp. | reverse complement strand
CCCTCCTGGATGTTCAGGTCAGTCACCGCCTTGCCGTCCTTGATCACGGTCATGCGCGCACGCTGCTCTTCCGACAACTCTTTGAGCTCAGCCGCATCGCGGATGGTGATGATGCCCTTGCCATAAGTGCCCGCATCCGGCTTGATGATGACGAAAGGCTTCTCCTTGATCCCGTATTCCTTGTATTTCTTGCGGATCTTGGCCAGCACAGCATCCACTGAAGAAGCCAGGCACTCCTGCCCCTCCCCCGTCGCCAGGTCGACCGCGCCGCATTTGGCGTGGAAGGGATTGACCATCCACGGATCGACGCCAATCAGCTTGCCGAACTTCTTGGCCACTTCATCGTAGGCATTGAAGTGGTTGGACTTGCGGCGCACCGCCCAGCCGGCATGCAAAGGTGGCAACAGGCTTTGCTCATGCAGGTTGGTCAGGATCTCAGGAATGCCGGCCGACAGGTCGTTATTCAGCAGGATGGTGCAAGGATCGAAATCCTTCAGCCCCAGGCGCCGGCCATTCGGCGAGCGCACCAGCGGCTCAACCACCAGCATATTTCCGTCAGGCAGCGCCAGCGGCGTTGGCTGGGTGATGGATGGGTCCAGCGTGCCAAAGCGCACGCTCAAGCCAGTCTGGCGGAAAATCTGCATCAGGCGCGCCACGCCCTGGAAATAGGTCGGGTGGCGCGGCTTGATTTCCGGGATCAGCAGCAGGTTGCGCGCATCCGGGCAATACTTGTCGATCGCCGCCATGGCCGCCTGCACCGAAAGCGGGAGCATTTCATTGGCCAGGAAGTGGAAGCCGCCCGGGAACAGGTTGGTATCCACCGGGGCCAGCTTATAGCCGGCATTGCGCAAATCCACCGAAGCATAGAACGGCGGCGTATGCTCCTGCCATTCGAGGCGGAACCACCGTTCAATGGCTGGGGTCGCGGCAATGATCTTTTCTTCAAGATCCAGTAACGGCCCGGTCAGGGCCGTGACGAGATGGGGAACCATGTGACTTCCTTGCGGGTTGGTATTTGCAGACTCTCCATTTTGGGGCAAAAACCGCAATTAAAAGATACTTTGGAACAAAAAAAGCGCCCCGAAAGGCGCTTTTTTGGTTCTAAGCTTATTAAGCGTGGTAAGCCTGTTCGCCGTGGCTGGTGATGTCCAGGCCCTCGCGCTCCTCTTCTTCCGGCACCCGCAGGCCAATCACGATGTCGACCAGCTTGTATGCCACAAAGGCAACGACTGCCGACCACACGATGGTCACACCCACGGCCGTCGCCTGGGTGATGACCTGGCCGCTGATCGAGTAATCAGCGCTTGCTTTGTTGGCAACGTAGTCGAAGACACCCTGGCCGCCCAACGATGGTGCAGCGAACACGCCGGTCAGGATCGCGCCCAGGATACCGCCCACGCCGTGCACGCCGAACACGTCCAGCGAGTCGTCCGCGCCAATCAGGCGTTTCAGGCCATTTACGCCCCACAGGCAGATGATGCCAGCCAGCAGGCCGATCGCCAGTGCGCCCATTGGGCCAACAAAGCCGCAAGCCGGGGTGATCGCCACCAGGCCGGCCACTGCGCCAGAGGCGCCGCCCAGCATGGAAGGCTTGCCCTTGAAGATCCACTCACCGAACACCCACGATACGGTTGCGCAGGCAGTTGCCAGCAGGGTGTTGACGAAGGCCAGTGCTGCGATGTCGCCAGCTTCCAGCGCCGAACCGGCGTTGAAACCGAACCAGCCCACCCACAGCAGCGAAGCGCCGATCATGGTCATGGTCAGCGAGTGCGGAGCCATGGAATCACGGCCATAGCCAACGCGCTTGCCGATCATGATCGCGCCCACCAGGCCAGCGACAGCGGCGTTGATGTGGACCACAGTACCGCCGGCGAAGTCCAGCGCGCCTTTCTGGAAGATCCAGCCTGCTTTGGCAGTTTCGGAAGCCAGGGTATCGGCATTGGTGATTGCATCAGGACCGGTCCAGAACCAGACCATGTGTGCGATCGGCAGATAGCTGAAGGTGAACCACAGCACCATGAAGGCCAGCACGGCCGAGAAGCGCACGCGCTCTGCAAACGCACCGACGATCAGGCCGCAGGTGATGGCAGCGAAGGTGCCCTGGAAGGCAACGTAGATGAACTCAGGGATCACAACGCCCTTGCTGAAGGTTGCCGCGACCGAGAACGCGCCCTTGGCAGGATCCCAGATACCGGCCAGCAGCGAACGGCTGAAGCCACCGAAGAAGGCATTACCTTCGGTGAAGGCCAGCGAGTAACCATACAGGCACCACAGCACGATGATCAGCGCAAATACGAAGAACACCTGCAGCAGCACGGACAGCATGTTCTTCGAGCGTACCAGGCCGCCGTAGAACAGGGCCAGGCCAGGGATGGTCATCATGATGACCAGCAGCGTTGCCACGAACATCCAGGCGGTATCGCCCTTCTGTGCGACTGGCGCAGCCGGGGCAGCAGCCGGGGCGGCTGGAGCTTCGGCAGCGGCAGCAGGTGCAGCGGCGGCATCAGCCGGAGCAGCGGCCGGCGCAGCTGGGGCGGCAGCAGGCGCAGCGGCGGTTGCCGAAGCGGCAGGAGCTTCAGCCGGCTTGGCATCTTGCGCCAGCACAGGCAATGCTGCGCTGAAAGCCAACAGGACAGTCACCCCCGCCAGCCATTTCTTAATGGTCTTTTGCATCACGGTTCCCCTTACAGTGCTTCGTTGCCGGTCTCGCCGGTACGGATACGGATTACTTGCTCCAGCGACGAGACGAAAATCTTGCCGTCGCCAATCTTGCCGGTGCGCGCGGCATTCTCGATTGCCTCGATAGCCTGGTCGACGATGGCGTCATCGACAGCCGCCTCGATCTTGGTCTTTGGCAGGAAGTCGACCACGTATTCCGCGCCGCGATACAGCTCGGTGTGGCCCTTCTGGCGCCCGAAGCCTTTGACTTCGGTCACCGTGATACCTTGCACGTTGATCGCCGACAGGGCTTCACGCACCTCGTCGAGCTTGAACGGCTTGATAATGGCGGTAATCATTTTCATACAAGTGCCTCTTCAGAAGGTTTTGGACAAGGTCAGCACTGCGCCAGCCTTGCCGAGTTTCTTGCCGTTTGGTCCGAGATAGTTTTCGGTATTGGTATCGACATAGGCCAGCGCCAGCGAAGCAAAGCCCAGGTCCTTGGTGACGCCGACTTTCCAGTCGGTGTAGCTGTAGAAGCTGGAGTTCTTCACCTTCTGGCGCCCCACGTGCAGGTTCAGTACATAGCCATCGCCCAGGTCCTGGTTGACCGAGGCGTCGAGATAGGTGCTGTGCTTGCTATCGGCAAAGCCAAACAGGTTGCTCAGAGAGTGCGAGTACTTCAGCGTGGCTGGGCCATAGCCGACCTGGCCATATACCTCGCGGGTATTGGCGCTTGGGTGCAGGTCGTTGGATGGGTAGACATAGGCCAGGAAGCCTACGTCATAGCTGACGCCGGGCGCGATTTCGCCGCGCTTGCCGCCGTACAGGTCGATTTCCACGGATGCGTCGCCGCCGCCGTCCTTGATCCACTTGATGGTGGAAGCCCATGCACCCGCATAGAAACCGGTCGGATTGTTGACCCAGTCAGCGCCGCCTTGCAGCGCAGGTTTCAGGCGAGTTTGCGAGATACCACGGTAGCGGTAGTCGCTGGTCACGGCCGCGTTATAGCTGAACTCATTGTCAGGCTTCGCCTCCGGTGCAGCATCGGCCGCCTGGGCCATGCCGGTTCCCATCGTTGCCATTGCCAGTGCGACTGCAGCGGTGAGACCCAGCTTCTTGCTCTTATGAATCATGGCGATTTCCTTTTGAGTGAACTTTTATTGCGGTTTAAAATTCAGTCTGAAACAACAGCTTTATTGCTTATTAGCAGATTGCGTGCCAGCCAAAATTCGTGCGCGAATTAACTTTAGGACAGCTTTCCGCACCATTTAAAGCCAATGCCGCACCGTTGTGGTGCGAAATCTCACACACTTCAGGAATAAAAACATGGACATGAACGCCTTCTTCAATGACCTGCAGCAAAAGGTCAACCAGGTCATCGAAAACTCGCCGGCCAAGGACATTGAAAAGAACGTCAAGGCGATGATGACCCAGGGCTTTGCCAAGCTGGATCTGGTTACCCGCGAGGAATTCGACATCCAGGCCCAGATGCTGGCGAAGGCCCGCGCCAAGCTGGAGCTGATGGAATCGCGCCTGGCCGAGCTGGAAGCCAAACTGGCCGACAAGTGATTCCCTTGCGCTAGCTCAAACGGGCGGTGGCGCCCGCGGCCTACGATGTTCAGTTGTAGACCGGGAGGCCACCATGAGCATCGCAGTGATCAAAAGCCGCGCGTTGGCCGGCATGCAGGCGCCCGAAGTCAGTGTCGAAGTCCATCTGGCAAACGGCTTGCCGGCCTTCGCGATCGTCGGCCTGGCCGACACCGAAGTAAAGGAATCGCGCGACCGGGTGCGCGCCGCCATCACCAACGCGGGTTTCGAACTTCCGCAGCACCGCATCACTGTCAACCTGGCCCCGGCCGACCTGCCAAAAGAATCCGGCCGCTTCGATCTTCCAATCGCCATCGGCATCCTGGCAGCCTCCGGCCAGATCCCTTCTTCCTCGCTTGAACAATTCGAGTTTGCCGGCGAGCTGTCGCTGACCGGCGAGCTGCGCCCGATTCGCGGCGCCCTGGCGATGACGTACGCCATGCAGCGCTCCGCTGGCGGTTCCGGACGTGGCTTCATCCTTCCCATGGCGAACGCCGACGAAGCCGCGCTGGTCGCCGGCGCCCGCATCTATCCCGCCGCCACGCTGCTGCAGGTTTGCGCCCACTTTGGCCTGGATCCCGATGGCAGTTTCGCCCTTCCCCGCCATATGGCCCAGCCCCTGCCCCTGCCGCCGTCAATTCCCGATTTCGCCGACGTCAAAGGCCAGTTCTTCGCCAAGCGTGCAATGGAGATAGCTGCTGCCGGGCGCCACTCAGTGCTGCTGGTCGGTCCTCCCGGCGCCGGCAAGACCATGTTGGCAATGCGCTTTGCCGGCCTATTGCCCTTGATGACGGATGATGAAGCGCTGGAGGCCGCGGCTGTGCAATCCCTGATCAGCGGCTTCACTGTCGAAGGCTGGAAGGTAAGGCCGTTTCGCGCACCGCACCACACTTCGTCCGGAGCGGCTCTGGTCGGAGGCGGCAGCGTTCCGCGCCCCGGCGAGATCTCGCTCGCGCACTGCGGGGTGCTCTTCCTCGATGAACTTCCTGAATTTGACAGGCGAGTGCTGGAAGTATTGCGTGAGCCACTCGAGTCAGGCAGAGTCACCATTGCCCGCGCCACGCGGCATGCCGATTTCCCAGCCCGCTTCCAACTGATCGCTGCCATGAACCCATGCCCGTGCGGATACCTTGGGCACCCGGCCGGCCTATGCCAATGCACGCCCGATCAGATCCTGCGCTACCAGAGCCGCGTGTCGGGTCCGCTGCTTGATCGCATAGACATGCAAATCGAGGTCGGCCCTGTGCCACCCGACATCCTGCAAGCTGATGCAGTGGGCGAACTGTCCGAGACGATTGCCGCGCGGGTGCATACCGCTTTCGAACGACAGATCGCGCGCCAGGGCAAAACCAACCAACAGCTTACACCGCGCGAAATCGACCGATTCTGCAAGCCGGACGCCAGCGGCCAGGCGGTCCTGCGTGCGGCCATGCACAAGCTGCATTGGTCGGCCCGCGCCTACCACCGCGTGCTGCGCGTGGCGCGCACCGTGGCCGACCTGGACGGCCAGAAGCAGATCGGCGGCAAACACGTATCTGAAGCGATCAACCTGCGCCGGGCACTTCGGCAACTCTAAGTTTCAAATGTAATTCCAGGTAAATCCACGGATTTGGCCGCAGTTTCTTCGCTAGAATTGCCGCCACCATGACTACCGATCACCGTTACTCGCGCTACTGCGCCGGCCCTATCCTGTTCCTTTTGTTCTGCGGCAGTGCCGTTGCCCAAACGCAGACCTCACCGCCAGCCAAGGCCGCCGCCGCGCCAGCAACCGTAAAGAAGGAAGTCCCGCCTGAAGCTGGCAATATCACCAGCGTAACGGTGGCCGCCGAGCGCCCTACCAACCGCATCGACCGCCAGGTCTATGATGTGAAATCCGATGCATCGACCAGCAACGGTTCTGCCGCCGATGCTTTGAACAACGTCCCTTCCGTGAACGTCGATCCGGATGGCTCGCTAACCCTGCGCGGCAGCAGCAATGTTCAGGTCTACGTGGACGGCAAGCCATCGGCCATGCTGCAGGGAGATAACCGCGGCCCGGCGCTGCAATCGATTCCGGCCGAAGACCTGGAATCGGTCGAAGTGATCAACAACCCCGGCGCTCAATTCGGCAATGAAGGCGGTGGCGGCCCAATCATCAACCTGGTGATGAAGCGTTCGCGCAAGCCTGGCGGATTTGGCGTCGCCAACGCCAACTACGGCACTGCGGGCCGCTACAACAGCGCACTCTCCGGCACCTACAACGAAGGCCTGTGGGGCTTCCAGGGCGGCATCAATGTGCGCCATGACGGCCGCAATTACGTCGGCGAAACTGTGCGCGACCGCATCGACCCGCGTACCGGTGCGCTGACGCACAGCGACCAGCAATCGCAATCGAACGGCCTGAATGACAATGCAGGCCTGAACGGCGGCGTCACCTACAACCTGGGCGCCAATGACACCCTTGGCGCCCAGGTCGCCTACTCGCAGCGAACCAATGATGCGCGCTCGACAGACAACTACCTGTCGACCGACCCTGATGGCACCATCTCCGACAACTACCTGCGCAGCACCGTGCGCGAGGGCCAGAGCAAGAACTATTCGTGGAATGCGCGCTGGGACCACAAGGGCGATGCGCCGGGCGAAACCTTCAAGATGGACTTGCGCGTCTCGACCGCCACCAACGATTCCGACAGCAGCTACCGCAACAGCTACGTGGTGCGCCCGCCCATCGGCAGCCAGGCCGGCAGCGCGCAGAAGAACCGCAACAAGAATGAGATCATCGACTTCACCGGCGATTACGAAGCAAACCTGTTCGGCGGTGTCACCAAGCTTGGCTACAAGATCGTCCAGACCCGCAACGATTCGAGCATCGATTACACCAACATCGATCCGATCACGCAGGAAGGCTCACCTAACGCACTACGCAGCAACGCGTTCGACATGAAGGAAACCATCTACGCCGCCTACGGTTCCTACCAGATGCGCCTCAACGAACAATGGGGCCTGATGGC
>JBCNOP010000250.1:0-7297 GCA_039593775.1 Pseudoduganella sp. | reverse complement strand
TTCCAGCCGCCACCGCCCAGCAGCAGCATCGGGCGCTTGGCTTCGGACAGCATCCGGCGCAGTTGTGCGATTTGCGGCGCGGATGGCGAACCTTGGGTCGGCACGTAGGCGCGGGTGTCGGCCACGGTGGCTTTTGCAGTCAGCATGTCTTCCGGCAGGGCCAGCACGACCGGGCCTGGGCGGCCGCTGGTGGCGACCTGGAACGCACGCGCAATGTATTCAGGGATGCGGTCGGCGCGATCGATCTGGGCGACCCATTTCGCCATCTGGCCGAACATGCGGCGGTAATCGACTTCCTGGAAGGCTTCGCGGTCCATGAAATCGCTGCCGACCTGGCCGATGAACAGGATCATCGGGCTCGAATCCTGGAAGGCGGTGTGCACGCCGATCGAGGCATTGGTGGCGCCCGGGCCGCGGGTCACGAAGCAGATGCCTGGCTTGCCGGTCATCTTGCCGTAGGCGTCGGCCATGAAGGCAGCGCCGCCTTCCTGGCGGTTGATGATGAAGCGGATGCCGGATTCGTGCAGGGCGTCCAGCACGTCCAGGTAGCTTTCGCCGGGCACGCCGAAGGCGGTATCGGTGCCGTGGACTTTCAGCGCATCGACCAGGATCTGGCCGCCGGAACGAGGAGTTTGCGTCATGGTACTTGCCTTCTTATACATGGATTTGGCATTCTATGCCTGCTCTGGGGAAATAGCTTTCGGTTTTGCGACACGGGATTTCGCTTAAAACCGGCAACCCGGTGTCAGACCCGCAGGGTCAGACACCGGTACGCGGCGGCAGCGGGCCAAGTGTCAGACCCTGCGGGTCTGACACTGCACTACCGGTTTTGGTAAAATACCGCCCGAAGCAAGCCAGACAGCCGCTGGCCGAGGTAGCAATACCGAGGCGGGAGGAAGGTCCGGACTCCACAGAGCGGGGTGACGGTTAACGGCCGTCCGCTGAAAGCCAGCAATGGTATAAGGCGAGGAATAGGGCCACAGAGACGAGCGTATTAAGTTACGGTGAAACGCGGTAACCTCCACCTGGTGCAATTTCAAATAGGCACGCGATGATGTTGCTCGCGGAGCGTGCGGGTAGAAAGCTTGAGCGGCGGAGTAATCCGTCGCCTAGAGGAATGGCTGTCATAGCGCCTTCGGGCGCCGTAACAAAATCCGGCCTATCGGCTTGCTTCAACTAATTCTTGAGAGATGACTCAATACATCCTCGCCCTGGACCAGGGCACAACCAGTTCGCGCGCCATCCTGTTCGACCACGAAGGAAAAATCGCAGGATGCGCAGCGCAGGAATTCCCCCAGCACTTCCCCCAGCCCGGCTGGGTTGAACACGACCCCAACGAGATCTGGAACAGCCAGCTCACCGTGGCTCGCAAAGTCCTGCAGGACATCGACGTAAAAAAAGTCCGCGCCATCGGCATTACCAACCAGCGTGAAACCACGGTGGTATGGGACCGCAAGACCGGCGAGCCAATTGCGCCCGCCATCGTCTGGCAGGACCGCCGCACCGCGGATTACTGCGAAGAGCTGCGCGCCGCCGGCAAGGCAAAAATGATCTGCGATGCGACCGGCCTTGAGCTGGACGCCTACTTCTCCGCCACCAAGCTCAAATGGATCCTGGACCACGTGCCCGGTGCGCGCGAGCGTGCCCGCAAAGGCGCGCTGTGCTTCGGCACCATCGACTCCTGGCTGGCCTGGAAGCTGTGCGGCGTGCACGTCACCGACGTGTCGAACGCTTCGCGCACCATGCTGTTCAACATCCACCTGATGCGCTGGGATTCGGACCTGCTGCAGTTGTTCGACATCCCGGAAGAAATGCTGCCGCAGGTGGTCTCCTCCAGCGAGGAGGTCGGCACGACGCGCGAAGCCTTGTTCGGCCACGCCATCCCGGTCGCGGGCATTGCAGGCGACCAGCAGGCCGCGACCTTCGGCCAGGCTTGCCACAAGCCCGGCATGGTGAAGAACACCTACGGCACCGGATGCTTCATGCTGATGCATGCCGGCCGCCACCCGCGCACCTCGCACAACCGCTTGCTGTCCACCGTGGGCTGGCGCGTCGACGGTGAGACCGACTACATGCTGGAAGGCTCGGTGTTCATGGGCGGCGCCACCGTGCAATGGCTGCGCGACGGCCTTGGCATCATCCAGCAATCGAGCGACGTGGAAGCACTGGCCAACAGCGTGCCGGACAGCGGCGGCGTGTTCCTGGTGCCTGCCTTCGTCGGCCTTGGCGCGCCGCACTGGGACCCTTACGCACGCGGCACCATCGTCGGCCTGACGCGCGGCAGCAACAAGGCGCACATTGCGCGCGCCGCAGTCGAATCGATCGCCTACCAGAGCGCCGAACTGCTGGCCGCCATGCAAAAGGATGCCTCCATGCCGGTGACGGAAGTGCGCGCCGACGGCGGCGCCGCCCGCAACGACATGCTGATGCAATTCCAGTCCGACCTGCTGGGCGTGCCCGTGCTGCGTCCGAAAGTCACCGAAACCACGGCGCTGGGCGCGGCCTACCTGGCCGGCCTGGCCGTGGGCTTCTGGGAATCGCAGGAAGAAATCGCCACGCAATGGGCGTGCGAGCGCCGCTTCACGCCAGCGATGGGGGATGACCAGCGGGCCGAGTTGCTGGCAAAATGGAATCGCGCCACAGAGCGCGCCAAAGCATGGGAGACACCTTTATGACCGATCGTCCTTGGAACGTGGAGCTGGACGCGATCGAGAAACTGTTCGACGCGATGACCGAAGTAGCCTTCTTTGTGAAGGATCGCGATGGCCGCTATGTGGCCGTCAACAACACGCTGGCCCGCCGCTGCGGCCTGCGCAACAAGTCCGACATCCTCGGCAAGACCGTGATGGACGTGCATCCGCGCCCGCTCGCTGCGGCCTACGAGGCGCAGGACCGGCAGGTGATCGACATGGGCGCCACCATCGAGAAGCACCTGGAACTGCACCTGTACCCGAACCGCCGCCGCGGCTGGTGCCTGACCCACAAGGCCCCGCTGCGCAATGAGCAAGGCGATATCGTCGGCCTGGTCGGCACTTCGCACGACCTGGGCCTGGTCGATGAACAGCATCCGGTGTACCGCCAGGTGGCGCGCATTGCGCAGCGCATCCGCGAGAATTTCCACATGCAGCTGAACCTGGCCGACCTGGCGCGCGAAGAGGGCCTGTCGTTGGCACGCGTGGAGCGCCTGTTCCAGAAAGTCTTCCACTACAGCCCGCGCCAGCTGCTGCTGCAATCGCGGCTGGAAGGCGCGCTGGCGCTGATCGAGGCCTACCCGGGCCGCAGCATCGCCGACATCGCGCGCGAATGCGGCTACACCGACCACAGTGCCTTCAGCCGCCAGTTCAAGGCGATGACGGGCTACACGCCAAGCCAGTTCCGTACCGGTTCCGGCGCCCGTCCACCTGTGGCTTTTTCGCCCATCGCCTGTGCAGTTCACGTTGCCTGAACCAGCGAAATCACCCTAACGGCGCGCACGGTTGAAGCCGCGCCACCTCCTCTCGTTAGCATGGGCGCTCCCATTACATAACAGAAGAGGTGGAGACATGATGTTGAAAGCAATCGGCGCAGCAGCCCTGCTGCTCGCCGCGCAAGCTCACGCGGATAGCGGCGACAAGCTGCACCAGCCGCCCGCTCCGCACCAGCGGCAGACCCTGCCGCCCACGGTGGAGCAGAGCAAGTACGACCTGGCGCCAACGCGCAAGCCGCGCAATGACCTGATGCCGCGCAACCTGAAGACCAGCATGGCGCCCATGTCCGCAACGCCGCAGTGCAAGGACATGAATACCCTGGCCAGCTACAGCGGCGCAGCACTGGCCGAATACGTGGCCACGCTGCCGGATTACGAATGTACTTATCCGCTGTTCTCCGCCGCGCCGGCGCTGGCGACCACCATCTATTCCAGCGCCAACGTGAGCGCCGTCGCCAGCCGCCTGGCCAGCGAAGCGTCCAGCTATAACGGCAGCAACATGAAGCTGGTGAACCTGGTGCTCTACCTGCGCGCCGGCTATTACCAGGCCAGCGGCGGTACCATCCCGGCGCTGACCGAATCGGTGCGCGTGCCGCTGCGCACGGCCATCCACGGCCTGGTGCAGGGCAGCGGCCTGTACGCCAACAACACCGTGGCGCCAACCACGGCGGGCGAGACCTGGAAGCTGGTCACCAATATGCACGACGAGGTGCAATTCCTGCCCGATGCAAAAGCCACTGTGGCACGCTTCACCAATACTTCGGCCAAGCCCACGGCAGCCGAAGCGCTGAAGCAGGATAGTGCTGGCGGCGGCATGACCGGCGCCCTGACCGTGCTGTTCCGCGCCCATACTTCTCCTGACGTGGGCACCACGCTGTCGAACGACATCTCCTACGCCAATACCCTCTACGCCTTCATCACCAATAACAAGTCGGCGCTGCTGAATTCCAATGCCGGCTACCAGTTGACCGACGCGTCGAACGAGACCTTCCGCTTCATGCAGTACGCCGGCCTGAAGCCGCAGGTCAAGCCGATGGTGCAGAACACCCTGAACACCAGCACCATGCTGGGCGCCGACAGCGGCATGTGGCTTGCGGCTGCGCAGGCGGTCAAGTACTACGACAACGGCAATTGCGCGCAGTACGGCGTGTGCAATTACGAAGACCAGCTGGCCAACGCGGTGCTGAAGACCAGCTACAACTGCAGCCCGACCCTGCGCCTGCGAGCACAGGACGTGACCCAGGCCCAGGTGCAGGAAATCTGCTCGGCGCTGGCGGCGGAAGAGGGCTATGCCCACACCATGCTGCAGACCAACCGCACCCCGGTCGCGCATGACAACAACACCGCGCTGGAACTGGTGGTGTTCGACGACTACGCCAACTACAGCAAATACGCCGGCGTGATCTACGGCATCGACACCAACAACGGCGGCATGTACCTGGAAGGCGATCCTTCCGTGGCCGGCAACCAGGCGCGCTTCATCGCCCACGAAGCATCGTGGCTGCGTCCGACTTTCAAGGTGTGGAACCTGGAACACGAGTTCGTGCACTACTTGGATGGCCGCTTCGACATGTACGGCGACTTCGGCCAGGGCACTTCCGTACCGACCGTATGGTGGATCGAAGGCATCGCGGAATACCTCTCGCTGAAGAATAACAACCAGCCTGCGATCGACATGGCGCGCAGCCGCAAGTACCGCCTGAGCGATATCTTCGGCAATACCTATTCGATGTCGGACTACCAGGACCGCGCCTACCGCTGGGGCTATATGGCAACCCGCTTCATGATGGAGCGCCATCGTTCCGACGTGGACCAGGTGCTGGCCAAGTTCCGTGTTGGCGATTACGCGCGCTACAACGACTTCATGCGCGGCATCGGCACCCGCTACGACAGCGAGTTCACTGCCTGGGCCGATGCGGCTACCACGGCCGGCGAGCCGCCAATGCCGGACAGCGTGTCCAACCTGCCTGCTTGCAGCGGCCAGGCTTCGCCAACCTACCTTGGCAAGAACTGCGCGATCCGCAACCTGTCTTCCGGCTCGCGCACCTACCTGCACCTGATCGTGCCGGCCGGCGCAAAGAACGTGAAGATCATGAGCGCAGGCGGCAGCGGCAATATGGACATGTACGTGGCCCTGAACCGCTACCCGACCACCTCTTCCTATGACTACGCCTCCACCAACTCCGGCAATGCTGAAAACATCAGCATCCCGAGCCCGGTTGCCAACCAGTGGTATTACATCACCCTGGAAGCAAAACAGCCGTTCAGCGGCGTCACGGTAGGCGTCACTTACGAGTGAGAAGTGCCGCAAGCCGTATAATGTAGGCAAGCGGCGGCATCGCCATTTGTCTATACAAGTTGCCGCCCAGTCCACGCTGGGCGGCATGTTTATTTTGAGGGTTCAGATCGCGCGCAAAGCGCGGCAGCTGGTCATTCTCCCGCCATTCGGGGTCTACGGCGCTTGTTGTTATATTGCTAAAGTGTCGTTGTCTTCAGGCAACCAAATGCTGATTTCCAAATTTATTTCTAGTCATTTTTTCAGCGTTTGGCCAGCCCTGCACGTGAAGTAGCACATTCAGTATCTTTCATAAGTCCCTAATTTCTCAATGGTTTTTACTTCGGCTATTTCTCAAGGAATGCCGCTAAGTCCTTAATTTCATTGGACAAATCCCTGTTTTCACTTGGGAAAATCGCTTGACCGCCTTGTGAGCATCCTCTAAAGTGGGCGATAGTGTGAAAAAGTGTAGTTTTGTGGGATTTTTTAGATAAGGTTAAGTCGTGTTCCAAGGCGCGTCCGCGATCACATTAGATGCGAAAGGCAGGATGTCCATCCCGGCCAAGCATCGTGACGCACTGATGATCCAGTGCGAAGGACGCCTCACGCTTACCAAACACCCGGACGGCTGCCTGTTGATGTACCCGCGCCACGTCTGGGAAGCCAAGCGCGACCAGATCGCCTCGTGGCCGATGTCGGCCCGCGGCTGGCAGCGCATCCTGCTGGGCAATGCCGCCGACGTCGAGATGGATTCGGCCGGCCGCATCCTGGTTGCCCCTGAACTGCGCGACGCCGTCGGCCTTGGCCGCGAAGTCGTGCTGTCCGGCATGCTGACCCACTTCGAAATCTGGGATCCGGTCAAGCGCGCCGAAAACGAGCAAGCCACCATCGAGGTGGGCATGCCCGATACCCTGTCCGATTTCTCCTTCTGAGGCCCGGTTCACTATGACGACGACCTCGGTGCCAGAGTTCCAGCATCGTACGGTGCTGTTAGATGAAGCGGTGGATGCGCTCGACCTGACCGGCGCGCGCGCCAACGGCATCTATATAGATGGCACCTTCGGCCGTGGCGGCCATAGCCGCCTGATCCTGTCCCGCCTGGGCCCGGAAGCCCGCCTGATCGCCTTCGACAAAGACCTGCAAGCTATCGCGAACGCCGAAACCATCGGCGATCCGCGTTTCACCATCGTGCACGACAGCTTCGCCACCATGGCGGATGCGCTGGCCGAACGCGGCATTCCCGCCGTCGACGGCATTTTGCTGGACCTCGGCATCTCGTCGCCACAAGTAGACGATGCTGCGCGCGGCTTCAGCTTCCGCAACGATGGCCCGCTCGACATGCGCATGGATACCACGCGCGGCATCTCCGCTGCCGAGTGGCTGGCCACGGAATCAGAAAAAACACTGGAAAAGGTGATAAGGGATTATGGGGAAGAACGGTTTGCTTTTCAGATTGCAAAGGCGATTGTTGCTCGCCGGGCAGTCGAACCAATTTCAAGCACACGACAGCTTGCCGGTATCGTGGCAGGCGCGGTCAAGACTCGCGAGAAGGGCAA
>JBCNOP010000025.1:0-43243 GCA_039593775.1 Pseudoduganella sp. | reverse complement strand
GCGGCCGGCAGCGAGTCTTCCGGCGCCAGCAGCGATTTGATGCGCTGCGGCAGGCCGAGGCGTTTCAGGCCAGCGGCGGCAAGGATAATGGCCGCGTAATCGCCGCGATCGAGCTTGCCCAGACGGGTATCCAGGTTGCCGCGCAAAGGCTTGATCACCAGGTGCGGATAGCGCGCCGAAATCAGGGCCTGGCGGCGCAAGCTGCTGGTGCCGACAACGGCGCCGGCAGGCAGGTCGGCCAGCGAGGCGTAATCGTTCGAAACGAAGGCGTCGCGCGGATCTTCGCGCTCCAGCACCGCCGCCAGTGCGAACCCTTCCGGCAGCTCCATCGGCACATCCTTCAGCGAATGGACGGCCAAATCAGCGCGGCCCTCCTCCATCGCCACTTCCAGCTCCTTCACGAACAGCCCCTTGCCGCCCACCTTCGACAGCGCGCGATCGAGGATCTGGTCGCCGCGGGTTGTCATGCCCAGGATCTCAATGCTGCACTGCGGATATAATTGGGACAAGCGCGCGCGGACATGTTCGGCCTGCCACATGGCGAGGCGGCTTTCGCGCGAAGCGATCACCAATTTGGAAGGGAGCTGTTGGGCCATTTCAGGAGTATTCAAAACCAGTTCTTTCGCTGTTGCTAGCGCCAAACCGGCGTTCACCAGTTTATTGCGCATGATTGGGACCACAAATTCTAGCATGCGCGCCCCTATGCAGACTGCGGCCACAAGCCTTTTGCACGACCATTCTTATCTTTTGACTGATTAACTATGGCAAATCAAGTAAGTGCAACAGACGAAGCAAACCAGAGCGCCGATAAAGACGCGCCGTTGAAAGAAGACATCCGCCTGCTGGGCCGCCTGCTGGGCGACGTCCTGCGGGAACAGGAAGGAGAGGAAGTATTCGCCGTCGTCGAAACCATTCGCCAGACCGCTGTCCGCTTCCGGCGTGAAGCCGACGCCGGCGCCGCCAAGGAACTGGACGGCATGCTGAAGATCCTGACACGCGAACAGACCATTACGGTGGTGCGTGCCTTCTCCTACTTCTCCCACCTTGCCAATATTGCGGAAGACCAGCACCACATCCGCCGCCGCCGCGCCCACCTGCTGGCCGGTTCGGCGCCGCAAAAAGGCAGCATCAGCTTTGCGCTCGACAAGCTGAAAGAATCCGGCGTCGAACTGGACACCGTGACCAGCTTCTTCAAGGAAGCCCTGATCAGCCCCGTCCTGACTGCCCACCCGACCGAGGTGCAGCGCAAATCCATCCTGGACGCGGAACACGATATCGCTCGCCTGCTGGCCCAGCGCGACCTGCCGCTGACGCCAAAGGAACGCGCTGCCAACCTGCACATGCTGCGCGCCCGTATCGCGACGCTGTGGCAGACCCGCATGCTGCGCTACTCCAAGCTGACCGTGGCCGACGAAATCGACAACGCCCTGTCCTACTACCGCATCACCTTCCTGCGCGAACTGCCGGCCCTGTACGACGATATCGAGACCGAAATCGCCGAGCACTACGGCGCCGCCCCGGCCGCGATCGACGCGCCGTACGTGCAGATGGGCAGCTGGATTGGCGGCGACCGCGACGGCAACCCGAACGTCAATGCCGGCACCATGCAGCACGCGCTGGAGCGCCAGGCCACCACCATCCTTGACTTCTACCTCGACGAGACCCACGCGCTGGGCGCCGAACTGTCGGTGTCGACCCTGATGGTTGGTTGTTCGCCTGCACTGCAAGCCCTGTCCGACGCCTCGACCGACACCTCCGACCACCGCAGCGACGAGCCTTACCGCCGCGCCCTGATCGGCATGTATGCCCGCCTGGCCAGCACCGCGCGCGCCCTGGGTGCGACCAACATCCTGCGCAAGGAAGTCGGCCACGCCGAACCTTACCCATGCCCGGCCGATTTCTCGGCCGACCTGCAGGTGCTGATCGAATCGCTGGACGCCAACCACGGTTCGATGCTGGCCCGCCCGCGCCTGACCACCCTGAAGCGCGCCGCCGACATCTTCGGCTTCCACCTGGCGTCGCTGGACATGCGCCAGTCGTCCGACATCCACGAGCGCGTGCTGGCGGAGCTGTTCGCCAAGGCCGGCGTGCAGGCTGACTACGCGTCGCTCGACGAAGATGCCAAGGTCAAACTGCTGCTGGCGGAGTTAGCGCAACCACGCCTGCTGTATTCGCCCTACATCGAATATTCGGACGAGACCACTTCCGAGCTGACCATCCTGCGCACCGCGCGCGAAATCCGCCAGCGTTACGGCAAGCGCGCCATCCGCAACTACATCATCTCGCATACCGAGACCGTGTCCGACCTGCTGGAAGTGTTCGTGCTGCAGCAGGAAACCGGCCTGCTGCGCCAGGACGCCAGCGGCGAACACACTTCGGACCTCATGGTGATCCCGCTGTTCGAAACCATCCCCGACCTGCAGCGCGCCGCCGGCATCATGGAAGCGCTGATGGCCGTGCCGATGGTGCAAAAGCTGATCGCCAAGCAGGGCCAGATCCAGGAAGTCATGCTGGGCTATTCCGACTCCAACAAGGACGGCGGCTTCATGACCTCCAACTGGGAACTGTACAAGGCGGAACTGGCGCTGGTGGAGATCTTCGCCAAGGCCGGCGTCAAGCTGCGCCTGTTCCACGGCCGCGGCGGTACGGTCGGCCGCGGCGGCGGTCCAAGCTACGAGGCGATCCTGGCGCAGCCGAAAGGCACCGTCAATGGCCAGTTGCGCCTGACCGAGCAGGGCGAAATCATCGCCTCCAAGTTCTCCAATGCTGAAATCGGCCGCCGCAACCTGGAGCTGCTGGTGTGCTCGACCCTGGAAGCGAGCCTGATGCCGCCGCCGGCAGACGCCTGCCACGGCCCGCGCCTGGCTGGTTTCGAAGCTGTGATGGCCGAGATCTCCGAGCTGGCCTACAAGGCTTACCGCAACCTGGTGTACGAAACTCCTGGCTTCACCGACTACTTCTTCGCAGCCACCCCGATTGCGGAAATCGCGGAATTGAACCTCGGTTCGCGCCCGGCTTCCCGCAAATCGACCCGCCGCATTGAAGACTTGCGCGCCATCCCCTGGGGCTTCAGTTGGGGCCAGTGCCGCCTGCTGCTGCCCGGCTGGTACGGTTTCGGCTCCGCCATCGGCGCCTGGATCGCGGCCGGCAACAAGGAAGAACGCACGGCGCAGCTGCGCGACATGTTCCAGCACTGGCCGTTCTTCGCCACCCTGCTGTCGAACATGGACATGGTGCTGGCCAAGACCGACCTGGCGATCGCCTCGCGCTACGCAGAGCTGGTGACGGACAAGGAACTGCGTGAACGCATCTTCAAGCGCATCACCGAGGAATACCACCAGACCCTCGACTGCCTGGAATCGATCACCGGCACCCGCGAGCGCCTGGCAGGCAACCCGCTGCTGGCGCGTTCCATCACCAACCGCTTCCCTTACCTCGATCCGCTGAACCACCTGCAGGTGGAACTGATCAAGCGCCGCCGCGCGCTGGGTAATGAAGAAGAACGGGCAGACCCGCGTGTCAACCGCGGCATCCACCTGTCCATCAACGGTGTCGCCGCCGGCCTGCGCAACACCGGCTAAGCACCTCCCGGCAAAAGGGCCCGGAAAAATCCGGGCCCGCTTAGCAAAAAGGCCATAATTAAGTCATAATCATGCGCTCTGATTTGAGGAGATCGTATGTTCCGTTTGACGCTGTTAGCTGTACTGCTTTTCCCCTCCCTCGCACTGGCCGACGACCAGGTGCGCAAGTTCGACACCTTCTACGGCATCAATGTCAAAGGACCGATCAGCGTCTATGTTGACGTTGGCAAGGAGCAGTCCGTCAAGGTCAGCGGCCGCAAGGAATACATCGACAAAGTCAGTACCGTGGTCGAAGGCGGCGTACTGCGCGTGGTCTACGAGAACACCAACAAAGCCCCGGTCAACGTGAAAGAAGGCGACAAGATCACCGTCACCGTACCGGCGCTGACCAGCTTCCGCGTACTGGGCGCCGGCGAATCGCGCGTCACCAACATCAACGGCGAGCGCATCGACATCAGCTTTGAAGGCGCCGGTGCACTGTACGCCAGCGGCAAGGTCAAGCTGCTGCGCATGAAAGGGCAAGGTGTCGGCGAGGCCAACCTCAAGGACCTGAAAGCCGAACGCGCGGACGTCAACTTCACCGGCATGGGCGACATCAGCCTCTACGCCAGCGATACCCTGAACCTGATCGTCGAAGGCATGGGCAACTTCACTTACTACGGCAACCCGAAGCACATCAACAAATCGGCCAAGGGCATCGGCAACGTCAGCCCGGGCAAATAAGCCGCGCGTGCGGCAGTTCGCGGGTTGCCACGTATCCCATTGAGCGGTACAAGGCCTGGGCGCGGGCGTTGGCCGCTCCCACATGCAGCATGGGGCGTACGCCTTGCTGCTGCATGCCGTGCATGATGAATTCCACCAGCTTGCGCGCATAGCCGCGTCCCGTGAATTCTGGATGCGTGCAAACCGCGCTTACTTCTCGCATGTGGCCAAGGTCCATGCGCTCCCCGCTCAAGGCTACCAGCCGGCCGCCATCGTCATGGATGCCGGCATACTTGCCCATCTCGCCAGTACGCGGCCGGAAGTAGCCGGGGAAGGCGATATTGGTCAGTTCCACCATCGCCGGGTCGTCGGCGGCCAGGACACGGATCGCCGCCGCATCTGGGGCTGCGACCGGGCCGCCCTCGTACACCATTTGCAGCACGCCGGACAGCGGCTGCAGCGACCAGCCCTGCGGCAATTCCGGCATGGCGCCGAGGAAGTAGTAGCCCTCGCCGACGCCTTCCAGGTCGGCCGCAGACAGGGCCACGCCTGCTTCGGCGACTGCAATGAAGGGCGCCACGGCGGCCGGATAGCGGCAGGCCGCACCTGTCGGAATGCTAAAATGTTGCTGTGCGCTGTTCAGCGCAGCCCATATCGGGTTTTCCATTTCTTGCATGTGAGTTCCAATGTCTAATTTCCCAGCCTGCCCAAAATGCCAGTCCGAGTATACCTACGAAGACGGCGATAACTATGTTTGCCCTGAATGCGCCCACGAGTGGCCCAAACAGGCCGCCGAAGCAGCCGGCGAAACCGCGCGCGTCTACAAGGACGCCGTCGGCACCATCCTGCAAGATGGCGACACCGTCACCGTGATCAAGGACCTGAAACCAAAAGGCTCCGGCGGCGTGATCAAGCAAGGCACCAAGGTAAAGAACATCCGCCTGGTCGACAGCGACCACGATATCGACTGCAAGATCGACGGCTTCGGCGCCATGAGCCTGAAGTCGGAGTTCGTGCGTAAAGTCTAAGCATTACAATTTGTGAATATTTTCTAGCAATATTCCCGTATAGTCTCCGGAGAAAATTACACTTCCCCCGGAGACTGCCTATGAAGTCTGTTTCGCTTGCCCTGGTCATCGCACTGGCCCTGCCCTTCGCCACCACCTACGCGGCTGGCCCGATGGGGGAACGAAAAACCGAATCCAGCACGATGACGGGCATTAACGCGGCAGGCGAATGGGTTGGCGAAATCAAGGACGAGGATGGCCGCCGCCGCGCCGTGCTGATGTCGCAAGGCCGCCGAATCGAGATCGGCACCCTTGGCGGCAGCGACAGCACTGCCAACGCCATCAACAACCAGGGCGTGATCACCGGTGGCGCGCTCACCGCAAACAACGCCTGGCACGCCTTCCGCTACGACGAAGCACTTGGCATGCGCGACCTCGGCACCCTCGGGGGCAGCAGCAGCGTCGGCACCGCAATCAACCAGTCCGGCCACATCGTCGGCTACGCCGATACGGCCGAAGGCAATTACCACGCTTTCGTCGACACCGGCATCGCCATGCTGGACCTGGGCACCTTCGGCGGCAAGAACAGCTACGCTACCGCCATCAACGGTAACGGCTACGTGGTCGGCGCCGCGCAGTTATCGAATGGTTACCGCCGCGCCTTCCTCTACAAGCCTGGCAGCGGCATGATCGAGTTGCCCACGCTGGGCGGCCGCGTCAGTGTCGCCACCGGCATCAATGACCACGGCGTCGTGGTCGGCGCATCCGAAATGGAGAACCGCAGCTGGCATGCCTTCATGTATGACAACGGACGCATGATCGACCTGGGCGCCATGATTGCTCACGGTTCCAGCTTCGCCAACGGCATCAACAACCACGGCGACATCGTCGGCACCGTGCGCATCAAGGACCACGACGCGCCGCACACCTTCATTTACAAGGACGGCCGGATGCAGGTGCGCTCCGGCTACGAAAGCCTTTACCTGACGCGCGATATCACCGAAGATGGAATGGTGATCGGCTCGTCCTATACCGGCCACGTGCTGAAATCCGGTGCCGTCGATTCGGCCAAGCCAGACCATGGCCTCAAGCCGGTTGACTGGCTCACCCTCGGTTTCCTGGCCATCATCGCCGCCGTGGCGGGATTCAAAGTGCGGGACCACCTCCGCAAAGGCTTCGACTTCGGCATGAAAATGCTGTCGCTGGCATGATGCGCCGCGCTACCCTGCTTTCTTTCGTCCTGGCGCTGGCCGGCGCGGCAAATGCGCAGGCGCCTGCCACGACCAGCAGGCAATCCCTCAGCATCCAGCTGGACGCCAAGGCACAGCAGGCGGCGCAGGGCCGCCTGCTGATATTTGCTCGCGAAGCCAAGGCCGCCGAAGCGGAAGCGCTGGAGCAATCCAAGGGAAAATCCAGCCAGGTCACCAAGGTCGATGCAGATCCTTTCCAGGCCACTGCAACGACGGTCACGGCACAGGAGATCGGCTGGCTGCAGCCCGGGCAAAGCATCACAATGAATAGCGGCGACATCGCGTTTCCCAAGCCGTACTCAGAGCTTCCGCCCGGCGACTATTATTTCCAGGCTGTGCTGGATGTGAATCACAGCTACAACTACAGTGGCCGCGGCGCAGGCGATTGGGTGAGCGACGTGGTGAAAGTCCGCCTGCCCGCAGCCGAAGTGCCGTCAATCCGGTTGGCGACGCTGCTGCCCGATAGCGATCCGTGGCTGCGCGAATCCGGTCCCGCCGAAGAACAGAAGGCCTTGCAAGCCGCCCGGACGCACGCCAAACCTATCGATTACACCAGTCCCGCCCTGAGCGCATTCTGGGGGCGCCCCGTCAAGATGCATGGCTGGGTACTGACGCCGCCTGGCTACAACGCCAAGCCGGGCGAGAAGTATCCCACGGTCTACTTCACCCATGGTTTTGGAGGCAACGCCGCCTACCTGGTGCCGATGCTGGCCAAACTTTACGGGGCCATGGACAGTGGAAAAATGCCGCCCATGATCTGGGTAATGCTGGACGAATCGAGTCCTACAGGCACACACGAATTTGCGGACTCAGTGAACAACGGTCCTTGGGGGCTGGCCTTGACCACCGAGCTGATTCCCCACCTTGAATCGCTCTATCGCATGGATGCCACGGCCAACGGCCGCTTCCTGAACGGCCACTCGTCGGGGGGCTGGGCTACGCTTTGGCTGCAAACACGGTATCCCAAACTGTTTGGCGGCACCTGGTCCACTTCGCCGGACGCATCGAGCTTCCATGACTTCAGCGGCGTGGACCTGTACGCACCGCAGGCCAATGTTTTCCGCAAGCCCGACGGCAGCGCCTATCCCCTGGTGCGCGACCATGACAAAGTCCTGGGGACATTCGAGCAGTTCGCCAAGCTTGAACGCGTGCTGGGCAGCTACGGTGGCCAGCTCGCATCGATCGAATGGGTCTTCTCGCCGCGCGGCCACGACGGCAGGCCGCTGCCCATGTTCGACCGGGACACCGGCGCAGTCGACCAGGACGTTGTTGCTTACTGGCGCGAACACTTCGACATCGCCCAACGCGTGCAGCGCGACTGGCCCGCATTGAAGGCCGACCTGGACGGCAAGATCCACGTCATCGTGGGCACCGCTGATTCCTTTTACCTGGACGGCTCCGCCCGCAGGCTGCAGGCCGTCCTGGACGGCTTGCATGCCAGGTCTGATTTCCGCTTCATGGACGGCAAGACCCATTTCGACCTTTACCGCCAGGGTGAGGATAAGCTGGCCTTGCTGAACCAGATCAGTTGGGAAATGTATGCGATCGCGCGGCCGGCATCCGCATTGAAGCCCAAAACCACGCCAGCTATGTAACGGCATGTTTCCCCCGTGCCGCCCAATGCTGCGGCACGCTTTTTCTATGCAATACTCGCCGGATGAAAACATTCGTCCGCACCCTTCCAGCCCTGATGCTTGCCGCGAGCTGCGTGCATGCCCAGGAAAAGCCGGCAGCCGAAGCCGCCGCCAAAACTCCTGCTGCCGCCGAACGTCCGGCCGAAACAAAAGCTTTTGACCGCACGCTGAAGGCTGAATCTTCCGTCAGCAAGAACAGCACGGTCACGATCAGGGGCAAGTCCGTTCCATACAAAGTCACGGCCGGCACCCAGCCTGTGTGGGACAAGGACGGCAAGGTCATCGCCTCGCTGTTCTATACCTATTACCAGCGCAGCGATGTCAGCGACAAATCGCGCCGCCCGCTGGTGCTGTCGTTTAACGGCGGCCCCGGTTCGGCGTCGGTGTGGATGCACATTGCCTACACCGGCCCCAAGGTGCTGAACATCGATTCGGAAGGCTACCCGGTCCAGCCTTACGGCGTGAAGGACAACCCGAATTCCATCCTGGACGTTGCCGACATCATCTACATCGATCCCGTCAACACGGGCTTCTCGCGCATTCTCGATCCCAAGGCCGACCGCGCCACTTTCTTCGGCGTGAACGCCGATATCAAATACCTGGCCGACTGGCTGCAGGCTTTCGTATCGCGCGAAGGCCGCTGGACTTCGCCAAAATTCCTGATCGGCGAAAGCTACGGCACCGCGCGGGTTTCAGGCCTGGCGCTGGAGTTGCAGAATTCACATTGGATGTACCTGAACGGCGTAGTTCTGGTTTCCCCGACCGGCCTGGGTTTGAAGCGTGACGGCCCGGTGGGCCAGGCGCTGTCGCTGCCCTACTACACCGCCGCCGCGTGGTACCAGAAAGCCCTGCCAGCCGACTTGCAGCAGAAGGATTTGAAGGACGTTCTCCCTGAGGCAGAATCGTTTGCGGTGAATGAACTGATCCCGGCGCTGGCCAACGGCGGCTTCCTCGACGCGCAACGGCGCAATGCCGTAGCGGCAAAGGTTGCGCACTTTTCGGGCCTGCCGGAAAAGGTAGTCCTGCAGAACAACCTGAGCGTACCGGTCGGCACCTTCTGGAAGGAACTGCTGCGCGACAAAGGCTACACGATCGGCCGCCTCGATTCGCGCTACCTCGGTATCGACAAGAAGGATGCCGGCGACAAGGTCGATTACAACGCCGAACTGACTTCCTGGCTGCACTCCTTCACGCCGGCCATCAACTATTACCTGCGCGACGTGCTGGGTTATAAGACCGACCTTACCTACAATATGTTCGGCCCCGTGCACCCGTGGGACAACAAGGACGACAATACTGGCGAGAACCTGCGCCAGGCCATGGCCGCCAATCCTTACCTGAAGCTGATGGTGCAATCGGGTTATTTCGACGGCGCCACCACTTACTTCGACGCCAAGTACACCATGTGGCAGCTCGACCCGAGCGGCCGCATGAAAGACCGCATGCGCTTTGAAGGCTACCGCAGCGGCCACATGATGTACCTGCGCGCGGAAGACCTGGTGAAATCGAACGACGACTTGCGCGACTTCATCCAGAAGGCGCTGCCGGGAGCAGGCGTGCCCGCGAAGTACTGAATTGCGGCAGGCGGTGGGCTCCGGCGCCAGGGCAAAAAAACGGAGGCCGAGGCCTCCGTTTTGATCACTTCTCCGTCAGGAACGTCTTCAGCTTGTCCGAACGCGAAGGCTGGCGCAGCTTGCTCATCGCCTTGGCTTCGATCTGGCGGATACGCTCGCGGGTCACGTCGAACTGCTTGCCCACTTCTTCCAGCGTGTGGTCGTTCGACATCTCGACGCCGTAACGCATGCGCAGCACCTTGGCTTCGCGCGGGGTCAGGGAGTCCAGCACTTCCTTGATCACGTTGCGCATCGAAGCATGCAGCGCTGCATCCAGCGGCGCCAGCGTGGTGTTGTCTTCAATGAAGTCGCCCAGCTGGGAATCGCCGTCCTCGCCCATCGGGGTTTCCATGGAAATCGGCTCCTTGGCGATCTTCATGATCTCGCGCACCTTGGACTCAGGCATTTCCATCTTTTGCGCCAGGGTTGCCATATCCGGCTCGGAACCGGTTTCCTGCATGATCTGGCGCGAGATGCGGTTCATCTTGTTGATGGTCTCGATCATGTGCACCGGCACGCGGATGGTACGGGCCATGTCCGCGATGGAACGCGTGATCGCCTGGCGGATCCACCAGGTTGCGTAGGTCGAGAACTTGTAGCCGCGGCGGTACTCGAACTTGTCGACCGCCTTCAGCAGGCCGATATTGCCTTCCTGGATCAGGTCCAGGAACTGCAGGCCGCGGTTGATGTACTTCTTCGCGATCGAGATCACCAGACGCAGGTTGGCCACGGTCATTTCGCGCTTCGCGGTACGCGCGCGCTTTTCGCCGGCAGCCATCTGCTTGTTGATCTTGCGCAGGTCGGCCAGCGGCAGCGCCACGCGCTCCTGCAGGTCGATCATCTTGTTCTGCAGTTCCTTGATGGCAGGAACGTTACGGCCCAGCACCGCGCTGTATGGATAGCCGGCAGCCACTTCGCCGTCCACCCAATCCAGGTTGGTTTCATTGCCCGGGAAGACCTTGATGAAATGCGCGCGCGGCATGCCGCAGCGGTTCACGCACAGTTCCAGCACGGCGCGTTCGATCGAACGAACCTGCTCCATCTGGCCGCGCAGGGTGTCGCACAGCTTTTCCACCACTTTGGCGGTGAAGCGGATGCCCAGCAGCTCGTTGGAAATGATGTCCTGCGCCTTCACGTAAGCAGCATTGCCGTAGGCAGCCTTGCGCATCTTGTCGTACTGGGTCGAGATCAGGGCGAACTTGGCCAGCGCATCTTCTTTCAGCTGCGCCAGCTGTTCGGTCGAGTAGCCGGCGGCGCCGCCGTTGACGTCACCGTCTTCTTCCTCGTCATCCAGCTCTTCTTCTTCCTCTTCATCATCAGCGGCAGCCACTACTTTGGCAGGCGCCGGCGCAGGCGCGTCTTCGTTCAGGTCCACGAAGCCGTCCACCACGTCGTCGACCTTCATCTCGTCCTTCGCGATCTTCTCGGCCAGCAGAAGGATCTCGTCGATGGTGGTCGGGCAGGCGGAAATAGCCTGGATCATGTCGCGCAGGCCGCCTTCGATACGCTTGGCGATCTCGATCTCGCCTTCGCGGGTCAGCAGCGCGACGGCGCCCATTTCTCGCATGTACATGCGGACCGGGTCGGTGGTACGGCCGAAATCGGAATCAACGGTGGACAGCGCGGTGGCAGCAGCAGCTTCCACTTCATCGTCGCTGGCGGCGGTCGGCACGTTATCGGACAACAGCAGCGCTTCCGCATCCGGCGCGCGCTCGTAGACGGCAATGCCCATGTCGTTGAAGGTCGCGATGATGCCTTCGATCGCTTCCGGATCGACGATGTTTTCCGGCAGGTGGTCGTTGATTTCGGCGTAAGTGAGGTAGCCGCGGTCCTTGCCCAGGTTGATCAGGTTCTTGAACTGGGTACGGCGCTTTTCCAGCTCCTCCGCATTGGCGCCATCGGCCATGCCGAAAGCGTCGATACCCTTGGCCTTGCGCTCACGCGCCTTGGAAGCGGCCTTCAGTTCGGCGCGTTCCACGGCGTTCAGTGCCGCCACTTCATCGTTTTCCGGGGTGAATTCGCTTGGCTTGCGGCCGCGGCGGCCCGGCACCTTCACTTGCGGCAGCAAGTAGCCCGAGGTGTCGATCGATGCCAGCACGGCTGCGTCGCGCACTTCGGTCACGGCCGCAGGACCGGTCGTCACAGTCACTGGCGCAGGTTCGGCAGCCTTCGGCTTGCGGCCGCGCTTTGCAGGCGCCACCGCCGGCGCTTCTTCAGCGACGACAGCCAGCGACACCGGCTTGGCAGCAGCGGTCTTGCGGGCACGGGTCTTGACGACCGGCTCGTCGGCAACGGCTTCCACTGGCGCTTCCACGGCCGGCACGGCAGCCAGGCGGCGGGATTTCTTTACTACGGTGACTTTTCCTGCTTCCTCTTGAGCGTTGTCGATCACATACGAAAGGCTGGTTTTCGGCACAGCCAACGGAGCGCTGGTAGTGGAGGAGCCAGTGGACTTTTTGGCGGACAACGTCAGGGTCTTAGGTTTCGTCATTCAATATCTCTCTCAGCGCGCCCGAAGGTGCACTTATCGAAGGCTCGCGATGGCCCGGTTTCAGGGATAATCGGGAAAAGAAAAAGCCCGCGTGACCGGGCTCGATTCCGATGATTCAGTGATTAGAGAGGGCACATGCCCTGGAACTGGACTTCACAGGGCAGCGCGGCCCCGGCCGAAAACTCTTTACCAAACTGAATTCGCACCGTCCTGCATTTGGTGCGTCTGTCATTATACAAGGTTTCAGGCCGGACTGCACCCATTAATTCGATATCAAAACCACATCATGAGCGAAAACACAATGCGCCGGGAACGTGCGTCGTGGTATGCTGGCGGCTCTTGATTAACCTATGAAGTCGATGAACACTAGCACTACCCCTCAGCAGCCGGCCGAAGGCCAAGCCGCCGCACCTGCCGCTCCCAATTCCGCACGCGCCCTGCTCAAGCAATTGCAGCAACAGTATGCCCCGTTCCGCGACAGCCTGCCGCTGTCGATCGGCATCGACAAACAGCTCATCGCCGCGATGCCGGAGCTTAACCGCAAGCTGATGCGCGCTGCACTGGGCATCCACACTTCCTCGCAGCGCTACCTGCGTGCGATGGAAAAAGCCACCGTCCGCTACAACCTGGATGGCAGCACCGGCGCCGAAGTCACCGACGAACACCGCAAGCACGCCAAGGAAACCCTGGCGGAACGCTACAAGAAAGAAGTGGAACGCCGCAAGGCCGAACGCGCAGCCGAGCGCGAAGCCGCCGCTGCCCAGGAAGCCGACCGCCGCCGCGCGGAGAAGCTGCAGGCGCTGACCGCCAAATTCTCCAAGAAGTAATGAGCGACGCGCCAGAAGCCGTCCCCGAGCTGCCTCCTTACGAAGGCATCCGGCTGGCCGACGTCCGGCTCGTAAAAACCGCCGCCGATGCGGAGGCTGCGCAAGCGGCCTTACTGGCGGCGGATGCCATTGGTTTCGACACCGAATCCAAACCCACCTTCGTCAAGGGCGAGAGCTCGGATGGACCGCACCTGATCCAGTTTGCCGACGACCGGCATGCCTGGCTGTTCCAGGTCGGCGATACCTTTCCCCATCTGGCCACGGTCAAAGCGATCCTTGAATCGGACATGACGCTGAAGATCGGCTTTGGCTTGTCTGACGATATCAAGCGCGTGCGCGCCAAGCTCGGGATCGAGCCGCTGAAAGTGGTGGACCTGGGCGTGGTGCTGCGCGTGCCGGGTCAGAAGAATGACCTGGGCGCAAAGAGTGCCGTCGCCAAGTATTTCGGGCAGGCGCTGACCAAGTCGAAGAAGATTTCGACCACCAACTGGGCGGCGCCGCGCTTGAACGAAAAGCAGATCCTGTATGCAGCTGACGATGCGCAAGTCGCATTGCGCGTGTACCGCCATTGGATCGGGATCGGCAACGTGCTGCCGCCGATCAAGCCGCCCAAGCGTCCTAAAACCGGCAAACCGGTGCCCGACCCGCAGGGTCAGGCACCTGGCCAGCGACCGCCGCGTAACAGTGCCTGACCCTGCGGGTCAGGCGGGTACGGCCACCCGGCTGGGTTACCGGTTTTGGCCAGCATGCCAAGCAACTCAATCGCAGCCTCCTGCCGCCCATCCCACATATGCCCGTAATTCAGCCGAATACAATTGCGAAACTCCCGCTTTGCACTGAACATCGGCCCCGGGGCAATACTGATCCCCTGCCCCAGCGCCAACCGATGCAACTCCAGCGCATCCACTGACTCGGGCAGCACCACCCAAAGAAAATACCCGCCCTGCGGCTGCGTCACCCGCGTCCCCGCCGGGAAATGCGCCTCAATCGCCGCCAGCATCTGCTGCTGTTGCCCGGCCAACGCACCGCGCAGTTGGCGCAGGTGGCGCTCGTAGCCGCCCTGCCCCAAGTACTCGGCCAGCGCCAGCTGCGAAGGCATCGCCGCCGCCAGCGACGTGGTGAGCTTGAGCCGCTCCACCTGCCGCGCATAGCGCCCTGCCGCCGCCCAGCCAACCCGAAAGCCCGGCGCCAGGCACTTCGAGAACGAACTGCAATGCATGACAAGCCCCTTGCTGTCGAAGCGCTTGGCCAGCGCCGGCCGTTGCGCGCCAAAATACAATTCGCCGTACACGTCGTCCTCGATCAGCGGTACCTCGTGCGCCGCCAGCAATTCAACCAGCGCCTGCTTCTTCTCCGGCGGCATCAAGCTGCCAAGCGGATTCTGGAAGCTGGTCATCAGCCAGCAAGCGCTTGGCTTATGCTGCTCCAGTGCGGCAGCCAGCGCCCCCAGCTCAATCCCCTCGCGCGGATGCGTTGCCACCTCAACCGCCTTCAAGCCAACGCGCTCCAGTGCCTGCAAAGCCGCGTAGAAGCTCGGCGACTCCAGCAGCACCGTATCCCCCGGCCGCGCCACCGCCTGCAGGCAGAGATTGAGCGCTTCCAGTGCACCATTGGTAATCACGATATCGTCAGGCGGCACTTGCAAGCCATCCAGCTGGTAGCGCAAGGCGATCTGGCGCCGCAATTCGGCATTCCCGGGCGGCAGGTCGGCAATCGTGCTCCACGGGTCGATATGGCGCATGCTGGCCGTCACCGCGCGCCCCAGCTTATCGAGAGGGAACAGCAAAGGACTGGGAAAGGCTGAACCGAAAGGAACATTGCCCGGCGCGCGGCTGGCCTCCAGCACCTGGAACACCAGCTCACTGACGTCAACCAGCGTGGAAGCCGCATCCGGCCGCGACACCTCCGGCTCCGGCGTCGCCGTAAAACGGCGCGATGCCACGTAATATCCCGAGCGCGGGCGCGACTCGATCAGGCCGCGCGCCTCGAGCTGGTAATACGCCTGGAAAACCGTGGACGGGCTGACGCCGCGCCGCTCCTGCTGCTGTCGCACAGAAGGCAGCTTCTCGCCCGGGCGCAGGACGCCGGACGCCATCAATTCCGCCAATTCGTCGGCTAGCGCCTCGTAAAGCTTCAAACTGATACCCTCATTCCCAGGCCATTCTGAGCCTGTTATTCTTTATCCCGCAGGCGTATCCTTGACCCATCACAAGAAAAACGGATCCATCATGCGACTTCTCCCACGCATTCTCTCATTTAGTGCCGTGCTTGTGGCCACCTCCGCCCTGGCCGCCCCGGCCAGCCTGCCGGACACCGTCGAGCAGCGCGTCGCAGCCTGCATCGCCTGCCACAAAGCCAATGAGCAAGGAGACGCCTTTTTCCCGCGCATCGCAGGCAAGCCAGCCGGCTACCTGTACAACCAGCTGCTGAACTTCAAGGAAGGCCGCCGCCAGTACCCGATGATGACCTATATGGTCGAACAGCTGCCGGACGCCTACCTGCGCGAGATTGCGCAATACTTCTCCGAACAGCACGCCCCCTACGCGCCGCCAGCGGCCACCAGCGCCACACCGCAGATGATTGAACGCGGCCGCGTGCTGGTGCACCAGGGCGACCCATCGCGCAAAGTGCCGGCCTGCGTGGCCTGCCATGGCGATGCAATGACCGGCGTAGCCCCAGCCATTCCGGGACTGATTGGCCTGCCACGCGATTACATCAACGCGCAATTCGGGACCTGGCGCAACCAGAAACGCAGGGCGCACGCGCCGGACTGCATGGCCGAAGTAGCCAATCGCCTGAGCGAATCCGACGTCGCTGCCGTCTCCGGCTGGCTGGCCGCGCAGCCGGCCGATCCGAATGCACGTCCTGCGACATCCCTGCCCAAGCAACTGCCGATGGAATGCGGCGGCATTCCCAAATAAACAGAACAGATCATGAAGCGCAATACGAAAATCGCCCTCGCCGTGCCGCTGCTGCTGATCGTCGCAGCCGTCGGCTTCATCTGGCCCAAGCACGACACTGGCCCGGCGCCAAGTGCCGCCTCGAAGAACATGCCGCTCGCCGAAAAAGTCGCACGCGGGGCCTACCTCGCCAAGGCCGCCGACTGCATGGCCTGCCACACGACGCGCGGTGGCGCCGCCTTTGCCGGCGGCCGCGCCCTGCAAACACCGTTCGGCAATGTGATCTCTCCCAACATCACCGCGGACAAGGAAACGGGCATTGGCAACTGGAGCGCCGACGACTTCTGGAATGCCCTGCACAACGGCAAAGCCAAGGACGGCCGCCTGCTCTACCCCGCGTTCCCTTACACGAACTACACCGCGATGACGCGCGACGACTCGGACGCAATGTATGCGTACTTCCAGACCATCGCACCGATGAAGCAGGCCAGCCAGCCGCACACGCTGCGCTTCCCCTACAACCAGCAAGCCATGCTGGCGGTATGGCGCGCCCTCTACTTCAAGCCCGCCGTGTACACGCCTGACGCCAGCAAGTCAGCCGAATGGAACCGCGGCGCCTACCTGGTGCAAGGTCCCGGCCACTGCATCGCCTGCCACAGCGAACGCAATGCCCTGGGAGCCAGCGACAAAGGCCTGTCGGGTGGCCTGATTCCGGTGCTGGGCTGGTATGCGCCATCGCTCACCTCCGACCGCGAAGCCGGCCTGGGCGACTGGGAAGTAAAAGACATCACCGACCTGCTGAAAACCGGCATCTCGCAACGCGCGACCGTGTTTGGCCCGATGGCGGAAGTTGTACGCGAAAGCCTGCAGCACCTGAGCGACGAAGACGCCCGAGCCATGGCCGTGTACCTGAAATCGCTGCCGAACGAGAGCGGCAATCGCGAACCCTACGAACGCTCGAAAGAACCTGAAGCGGCGGCCTGGCTGGCAGCCGGCGAAAAGATCTACGGCAAAGCGTGCGCAGACTGCCATGGCGAAAAAGGCGAAGGCATCGCTCCACACTACCCGCCGCTGGCCGGCAACCGCGCACTCACAATGGATGAAGCAGTGAACCCGATCCGCATCGTGCTGAACGGCGGCTTCGCCCCGGGTACGGCAGGCAACCCGCGCCCCTACGGCATGCCGCCGTTCAGCCATTCACTGAATGATGTGGAAGTAGCGCAAGTAGTGTCCTACCTGCGCGCCGCCTGGGGCAACAATGCCCCACCAGTAGAAAGCACCACCGTCAACCGCTACCGCAACGTGCCGCTGGAATAATACGGATCAGCTCGTGTCACACCCTGGGGGCATCACGGGGACGCCGAGTCCCCAAGTGTGACACGAACACATCCGTTATCAGTTGAGCTCGTGTCCCGTTTGGGGTGTGACCCCAGGGTGTGACACGGGCTCGGCTGTGGTTAGAGCATGTCGGCGAAGCCGAGGCGGTCGGTGGTGGCGTGGCGGGCGTCTTCGACGCTGACTTTCTTTTCGGCCAGCAGCTTGCGCAGGCATTCGTTCATCGTGTAGCAGCCGGGCGCGGATTTGTGCTCCATCACGTTGCGCAGGTCGGCTACGTTGCCGTTTTCGATCACGGCGGCCACTTCAGGATTGACGGTGAGGCTTTCGGTACCCAGGTAGTAGCGGTCGCCATCCATTGCCGGCATCAGCGCCTGGCACAGCACGCCGCGCAGGGCGTGCGCCAGCGCCTGGCGTTGTGGCTCGGTATTGCCCAGCAGTCGGATCATCTTTTGCAGGCCCAGCTCGGTCGAGCGTGCGTGCAGCGAGGCCAGCACCAGCGGGCCAGATTCGGCCAGCGCCAGCGCTTCGTGCGCGGTTTCGGCATCGCGGATTTCGCCGATCACGATCACGTCCGGACGTTCGCGCAGCGCATCCTTGGCGCCCAGGTCGAAGGTTTCAACGTCGCCATCAAAGCCCACTTCGCGCTGGGTGATCACGCATTTGCGTTGCGGGATCAGGGTTTCGACCGGGTCTTCAATCGTGATGATGTGGCCCGAACGGTTCTTGTTGATGTCGTCCAGCATCGATGCGATGGTGGTCGACTTGCCCTGGCAGGTGTCGCCAATAATCAGCACCAGCCCGCTCGAGAGCTGGGCGAATTTTTCTTCCGACGGGCGCAGGCCCAGGCCGGACAGCAGCAACGGCTCTTTCGGGAAGCGGCGGATCACGCAGCCAAGGCGCTTCTTGCCCTGGAAGCTGAAGCAGTTGGCGCGGATGCGGGCGGTATGCAGGTCTATGGCGCGGTCGAATGCGCGATCCTGGATGCGTTCGCGCCAGTTCGGTTCCACCACTTCAAAGAATTCTTCCAGCTCTTCTCGCGTGATCGGCGAATCGGTCACGGCTACCAGGCCCTTTGGCTGGCGCAGCAGCAAGGGGCTGTTCTGGTGGATCAGGATGTCGGAGAAGACCAGTTTGGAATTCAACAGGTGCAGGATTTGCTCGACGAGGGTGCCAAAGACCGGGTGGTCTTCGTTCTCGATATACGTCAGGGTGCGAATTTGCGAGTATTCCATAGTGCCTGTGCTCTCCAATTGGTTCGCATGATTCTATTGCATTTGCTTAATAGAATGAAAGTGGCTGGTGAACAACATTTATTTCGGATACTCAAATCCGGTGCGGATATCGTAAGGAAAACTGCGGCCGCGCTCGGTTACCGTCAGGCGTTGCGGTGGCTCCTCGCCCGCCAGCGCCCGCGACTTCACATGAAGGCCTTCGCCTTCCCGGATCAGTTTGTCAGCACGCTCGTAAACATTTTGACAACCCGTTTCGGCGATCAGGGCCTGCACGATGCCGATCTTCCACGCTTCCACTGCGGCCGACTGGAACTGGCAGACCAGGTAGCCCTCCTTGCCGCCGTAGCTTTGCACCAGCAGGCCGGAAAGGCCATCTTCATCGCCAAGCACGATCGGCACCAGTTCATCGGGGCGCGCCGATTGCAGGGAATGGATGCGGCGGGCGATGGCGGCTCGCACGCGGCGCTTCACCATGGCATGGTCAACCGGTTCGTCTTCGCGCAGGGTCCAGACGCGGGCTGCAATCTGCGATTTGGCGTTATAGGCGGCGCGGGCCAGGAATTTGCGGGACGATGACAGCACCGTGGCAGTAGCGCCAGGCTTGTTCTTCTCTGCAGGACGCCCGTCGACGCGCTCGATGGCGGACAGGTAAATATAGGGATCGCCGGCAAGGATGGACTTCTCCTTGCCCTGTTTGATGATGATTGTAAGCATGGGCGAGATGATACAGGAGCGACGCCCTGTCCACGCCATTTGCATTCTGTTCCCGCGAGGCAGCGTCCTGTCGCATCGGGCCGGCGTCTTGCCGTCGGCTTCGATACGATGTGACCATCGAACAATGATTCACAGAGGAGATACAAGATGAAGATGTCTGCTGCAATGCGCAATGCCCTGGTCGCCGCTTCCGTGTTTGCTGTCGCTGCCCCGGTTGCCGTGGTATCGGCCGCTCCGCTGGGATGGTTTGCCGGCGAACGGGTGCAGGGCAATGGCAAGATCGCCAGGCAGACGCGCGAAGCTGCCAACTTCACCGGCCTGGGCCTGGGATTGCCCGGCAGTGTCGAAGTCCGCATCGGCAATGCTGACAGCGTGAGCATTGAGTCGGATGACAACATCCTGCCACTGATCGAAACCGTGGTCGAAGACGGCACCCTCCAAATCCGTCCGATCCGTCCTAACCTGCAGTTCGACACCCGCAACCTGAAGGTGGTCATCACTGCCAAGAAACTGGAGCGCATTTCGGTTGGCGGCTCCGGCTCAGTCGATGCGGAAGGCCTGCGCGGCGGCAAGCTGTCGTTCAATGTCGGCGGTTCAGGCTCCATGAACCTGCGCAATATCGAAGGCGAATCCGTCACCGTTTCCCTGGGCGGCAGTGGCAACCTGAAGGCGACCGGCACCGCCGACAAGCTGAAGGTATCGATTGGCGGCTCAGGCAAGGTCAGCACAGGACAACTGGCGACGCGCGAAGCCGCAGTCAGCATTGGCGGCTCGGGCCAGGCGGTGGTGTGGGCCAAGCAAGCGCTGTCCGTCAGCGTGGCCGGCTCGGGCGATGTGAGCTACTACGGCGAGCCGCAAATTACCAAAAGTGTTATGGGTTCCGGCAGCGTGAAGCGCCTGGCTGGCGCCCCGAACTGAACAGAGTTTGTCCCGGCCCGCGTCGCCACAAGCTTCACGGGCCACCTTCCCCTAGCAGTTCCTCCAGGTTTCCGTCCGCAATCAGTTTGTCCCACCAGCTTTCAAGTTGTCGCAAATCGGCACATGCGATTTGTGCAGCAAAGCGCTCAGCGCCAGCGCGCTGATTGCACGCTTTAGTTAACACTGCGCGAAACACTTCAGTTCGCCCTTCCTCTCGCCCTTCCTCTCGCCCTTCCTCTCGCCCGACTTCTCTGCCTTCTTCTCTGCCTTCTTCTCTGCCTTCTTCTCTGCCTTCTTCTCGGCCTTTTTCTCGGCCTTCTTCTCTGCCTTCTGCTCGTCCTTCTTCCCGACCTTCACGCCTGGCCGCCGCCCGCGCCTCGGCTACCCGCTTAAACTCGGGGATGTTCTTTGCCGCGTTATAGACGTCCAGGATATATTCCCGCATTAGGGCGTGTTCCTCTTCGGTAAACTCCTTGCGCCCTTCCACTTGAACATGTTCATTCATGATTGCCTCCTGATTCGAACCAAAGAGCGTCATACGCTCACCGGCCACCTTTAATATGTCCCGCCGTAACCCATCACTTGCCAATGGCCAGGCCAACAGGGCTTTCTGAGATCGCAACACATCATCAAGTGTGTCAGCGCGCACCAGGCGGATGACATCACCGATGATGGAATCGCCAGCGGACTCCTCGTCTATCAGCACATACACTTTTTCCTCCTGCAAAGGTTTTAGCCACGCCAGGACCGCTGCGTTGGCCGAAGTCCACTTGCGGCACCCGGAATAGACTACGACAGGCAACAGGTTAAAAGGTTCCGTGTTTTTACGCTGGGCATGTAGATCCTGCGACAAAAGACCTGAATAGACTCGCATCCGTTGCGTCATTTGCGGATCCACTGTCGACTGGAACTCGATCAGAAGATAGAAGAAGGATTCCTGGCACCAGACACGCCAGACCATGTCAGCATTGCGTTGGCGCTCTGAACTGCTGATAAAGCTGCAGTTCAAACGTTCGAATCCGGTCGCACGCAAGGCCGGGCATTCCGGCACGAGCTCAAGCAACGATTGCACCAGTTCGGGGTAGCCAAATACTAGCTTAAGCGCGGAGTCATGTTTGAATAGCATCACTCAATTGTAGAAATCTGGCGATGCAAGGCTTTGGCGCAGCGCAAAGAAAAACGCCCCGGCTTGCGGGGCGTCGTGCACTCGGCAAGTGTCACAAGTCGAACTTAAGATCGGCGCTGACGGTGCGCTGGGCGTATGGGTGGAAGGCCCAGTATTTTTCGCCATTCAGGTTGTCGATGCCGACCGACGCAGTCCACTGACGATTGAACCGGTAACGCAGGCGCATGTCAGCGACCAGGTAATCCGACACGCCCATATAGGTTGAACCATTCGGATCACTATTATCAAGCGTGCCGTATTGCCTGCCGCTGTAGCGCACGCCAAACGTCCCGGTCCAATGCTGTCCGGTGTGGTACGACGCAAGCATATTGGCGCGCCACTTCGGCACGCGTGGCTGCCGCTTGCCGACGCTGGAAGGCATGGCGTCATTGGCGACAATCTCCGAGTCCGCGTAAGTGAGGCTGCTCTGCAGCGTCAGCCCGTGCGTCAGCACGTCATCCGCCTGCTGCGACAGCTCCAGCCCGCGCGTGCGGATCTTGCCGACGTTCTGGACGGTGTTGACAGTGGCAGTCAGCGGCTGCGAGTACAAGGCATCGCGCGTGACTTCGCCGAACAACGTGGCGCGCATGCTGCGTCGCTCAGTCACATGTTCCGCTGTCAGCTCGCTGGTCCACGATTTTTCCGCGCGCAGGTTTGGATCGGTGTTGACGATCTTGTCATCCACGATCGAGCCCTGGAACAGTTCCGCGGCCGTCGGATTGCGCACCGCGCGGCCAGCGGAAGCCTTCAGCGTCCAGGCTTCGCCGGCACGCCACGCCAGCGCCGCTTTCGGCGACCAGGCACGTTCGCGGCGCTCGCCAAACGGCAGCAACTTTCCGGCCGAACCGGAAATCTCGCCGCCATAGGCACGCCAGGTTTCATGACGCATTCCCAGCGTCGCCTTCCAGTCGGCAACCAGGCGCCAGGTGTCCTGCGCGTACAGGCTTTCCAGCCGCGTATTGCCGTTGAAGGTCGATACCTGCCTGCCCCCTTCCCCCGCTATCCAGTCCGTCACGCTGGTCACGTGCGTGCGCAATTTGGCGCTCTCGCGCTGGACGCCAAACTCCACCTGGTGCGCAGCACCTGCGCGCCAGTTGCCCCGCACCGCCAGCGTATTCCAGCCGCTGCCGCCCATATCAGTCAGGTTGCCCTGCCCGCCTCCAGTCGGTACCCGCGCCAGGTCGCGCGAGTAGTCGTAAACACTGCCGGCAATTTCCCAATTGAAGCTGCCGCGCCCGTGCGTCTTCAGGGACAGGCCGTGCATCACATGCTCCAGCTCGGCGCGCGCACCGGCAAAGTCGGATGGCAACAGCGTAAAGCGCTTGCCGCCGATATTGATTGCGCCACTGGTCACCGTATTGCCGCCGCCATCACGCAAGTAGGACTCGGCACTGCGTACCACATCGTTCTGCCACCAACCCAGCGTATAGCTGCCCCTCAGCGTTGGAGAGAAGTCATAAGCCAGTTTCAGTTTGGCGTGGTCCTGCACTGTATTCACCTGGCCAGTGCTGCCGAGGATGTACCAATCCTTGCCGGCCGGGTTACGGTCTGCAATCGCACCGGTTACCGGCACACCGGACGGCTCGCCCGGCTTGGGCGTGACACCGGCAGACAACAGCTTGTTGGCGAAGGCAATCGGCTGCCCGTCACTGTCAAGGCGCGACAAGTTCACCCACCAGGACAACGATCCCGCGCGGTCGCCCAGCGATGCGCTGTACTGGCGCCCTGTATGGCGCGAATCGGTCGCGTACTGCCCGAACTCCTGGCTGGCCCAGGACAGCTTCGCATGTGCCTCAAGCTTGCTCGGCATGCGCGTCTGGAAGTCCACCACGGCACCAACCGAATTGCCGGTGTAGGCCGCCGAGAACGGGCCATACAACACATCGACACGTTCAATTTCCTCCGGAGTCACCAGCCCCCAGCGCGGCGTGTAGCTCGCGCCGTTGCCCAGCAGGTTGGACAGCAGGATGCCATCCGCATACACCAGCGAACGCGCGCTATTGCCAGTGCCGGAAGCACGGCTGGCCAGCACGGCATGGTCGTAATCGCCGATGAAGCGCTTGCGCACGTTCAGGCTTGGCAGGTACTTCAAGGCGTCCTCGCTGTCAAAAGCGTTGATACGGTCCTCGACCTGCGCCCCGGTGATGCCCTCAATCGTGGTCGGGATCTGCGTGGGCAGCGAAGTTGGGCGTCCGCCACTGATCGTCACCACATGATCCGCTTGCGCCGGGCAAGCGAAGCCCATCGCCGCCAGCATTGCGGCCAGCGGTTTGTATTGGAGTTTCATGACCGTTCCTTAACGCGTTTCGAGAACAGCGTCCCAGTTCGCGCTGCCAAACTGGCATGACTGGACGATCTTGAAGGTATGGCTGCCGGCCGCTGGCATCTTGCCGAACATGACGAACTCCTCGTAGAAGTCATCAGGCAGCGGGCCGCCGCGCCAAGTCAGGCTGTCGGGCGTACGCTCGATGCTCCAGCCATTCTTCAGCATCGGCCGCATCGGCGCAAACCCTTCCGGCAGGCGAATGCTGACCGCCACCGTGGGGCTGCCATTGCAGCCATGTCCGACACGGAACACCAGCTTCTGGTAGCTCCCCGCCGCAAACTCGCGCTGTTCCAGCGAGATATGGGCGTGTGCAGACGTTGCCGCCAGCATTGCTGCGGCCATCAGGTACTTTTTCATGGTGTGCTCCTTAGTGCTTGGGAGCAGTGTAAGACAGCGGCTTGACCGGCACTTGCACTTCCACGGTCTCGTGCTTCTTGCCCTTGCCCTGGATGACCAGCGTCATCGGGACCGTGTCACCCGCCTTCATCTGGCGCTTCAGGTCCATCATCATGATGTGGTACCCCCCGGATGCCAGCGCCACGGTTTTACCGGCCGGGAGGTCGATGCTGTCGACAGCCGACATCATCATGCGGTCGCCCTGCATCGACATCTGGTGGATCTCAATAATGCCTGCCGCCGGCGAGCGCACCTCGACCAGGCGTGCGTCCTGCTTGGAAACCAGTTCCATGAAAGCGCCGGTAGCCTGCGCGGCCGGCACGGTAGCGCGAATCCATGGCTCGCGCACGGTAACTTGAGCCGCAGCGGAAGCGGCGAAGGCGATCGACATTGCGAACGCGAAGATCTGCTTTTTCATTTTTCACTCCTTGATTCGTTAAATGGGGGACGAAATCAGGCGTGCGCAGGCGGTCCTCGCGGATTGGACGCCGACCACACTGGCAGTGGTTGTGGCGACTGGTAGAACAGGTTTGGGCGCAGCGCTGTGCCGTCCAGCGGCAAAGGCAAGGCGAGATCGGATGGCGGCAAGCCAAACCAGCCCGCATGCGGCAGGCAGTAGGAGCAATCCTCCATGTCCATCTGCGCCATCGGTTGCGCCGGGGTTTGCGGCGTGCTGCGATTGGTGACGGCGACGAAGGTGGCGTAATCGAGTTCGCCAACTCCGGTCACACGTGTGCCGTCGTTCAGGCAAATCTCCCAGGTGCGAGGCTTGCCGTTGACTGCATGCGAAATCGCCGGGGCGAGCGCGTTCATCAGGATGGCGAAACACGCGATCCAGATCCAGCGCAGGCGGGTGGACGATTTCATATGCATGGCGGGCATTATAGCCTAGCGGGACGCTTCCATTTGCGCAGCCAGCTCACGGGCCGCGCGCCAGCGGCTGGCGGGGGAAGGATGGTCGAAGCGATCGAAATTGGGGTAATGGCTGTGCTTTGCCAGCTTGCGGAAATAGACGACCAGCGCCTGCGGCTGCCAACCGGCGCGCGCCGCAAACCGCAGGCCCTCACGGTCTGCTTCCAATTCCTGCTGCTGGTTGAAGCTGGCCAGCTTGCGCATCAGCGCATTATCGTGGTCGATGTCGTGCTCAAGCTCGGCGTAAGGCTGCGTCGCCCGTTCGGGCTCGATCCGCAACGCTTCCTCGAATTCCTTCAGGTTGTGGCGCAGCACCGCATGCATGATTTCGTGCGCCAGCAGCATGGCCAGCTCCGCGTCGTTCAGGGCCAGTTCGTCGACATAAGCGCGGCTGACCAGTATTTTGCCGCCGGCCATGGCGAAGGCGTTGGCATCGCCGTCGGTTGTGGTGTGCAGCTCCCAGTCCCACGCGGCGGACTCCGGGAACTCGCGCTTCGCTTGCTCAATCAAAGGACGCGCCAGTGCCGATACCCGCGCGCCGAAGCGTTCATCGTCATCAAGGCGGTACCCCCGGCGCAATTCCTCGGTCTGCTCGCGGTACAGTTTTGCCGAACCGGCCATGACTTCGGCCTGCGTCACCGCCTGGGCAGCGGCCCCGTGGGCGATGAACAGAAAGGCGACCAGGTAGCGCAACATGATGCTCACATTCTGCCACCTTTTCGCCGGATCAGGCCTTCCAGACCTCGCGTGGAATTTCGACGGTCGTGGTGCCGTCGGTCAGCCAGATCTGGCCGTCCTGGATCGTGCACTGCAGCTGCATCGAGCGCTGCGCCATTTTTTCCAGAGCGGCGCTGGCTTCGGCGTCGATGTTCACCACGCTGACGTTCTTGGCGCGGTCGATCTTGCTGGCCAGCTGCTTCCACCACACGTGCGAAGCGGAGCTGTAGGAGTACACCATCACCTTTTCGGAACGGCCCGCCGCCTTCAGGATGCGGCGCTCGTCCGGCTGGCCAACTTCGATCCAGAGCTGGATCGCGCCGGTCAGGTCCATCTGCCACAGGTCCGGCTCCTCGGTATCGGAGATGCCTTTGGCGTTCACCAGCGCTTCATCGGCGTGGATCGCAAAGGCGACGATGCGCACCATCAGGCGTTCATCCGTTTCGGACGGATGGCGCGCCAGGGTCAGCATGTGGGTTGCGTAGTAATTGCGGTCCATGTCCGCGATGGACAGTTCCGCCTTGTAGATCGTAGATTTCAGTGCCATTAGTTGTTATTTGAAGATTACAGTTCGGTCGCCGTTCAGCAGGATGCGGTGTTCGACGAACCATTTCACAGCGCGCGCCAGCACCACGCATTCAACGTCGCGGCCGATCGCGGTCAGCGCATCCGAATCCATCGCGTGGTCGACGCGTTCCACGTCCTGCTCGATGATCGGACCTTCGTCCAGGTCGCCGGTCACGAAGTGGGCGGTGGCGCCGATCAGCTTCACGCCGCGCTTGTGTGCCTGCGCATAGGGCTTGGCGCCTTTGAAGCTGGGCAGGAAGGAATGGTGAATATTGATCGCCTTCCCTTTCAGGCGATTGCACATCGACGGCGACAGGATTTGCATATAGCGCGCCAGCACCACCAGGTCCACCTTGTGGGTATCCATCAGCTCCGTAATGCGCGCTTCCTGCGCCAGCTTGGCTTCTTCCGGCGCACCGGTCGCCAGCGGCAGGTGGTGGAACGGGATGTTGTAGCTGGCCGCCAGCTGGTAAAAGTCCATGTGGTTGGACACGATGGCCGGAATCTCGACCGGCAGCAGTCCGCTCTTGTAGCGGAACAGCAGGTCGTTCAGGCAGTGGCCGATCTTGGACACCATCAGCATCACGCGCGGCTTGGCGTGCGCGTCGTGCAGCGCCCATTCCATGCCCATGGATTCCGCCACGCGCGCGAAATCCTCGCGCAGGACGGCATCGCTGAACGCCGCGTCTTCGCGCGCAAAGTGCACGCGCATGAAGAAACGTTGCGTTTCCGCGTCACCAAACTGGGCGGAATCGATGATGTTGCAGCCATGTTCAGCCAGGAATCCCGATACACGATGGACGATCCCGCGCTGGTCGTGGCAAGAGAGCGTGAGGATGTATTCTGGGTGATTCATGGCACTTTCTGGTCGTTGGCGGGACGGTATTGTCGCATGAACGTTGCCACGGTTGCCAAAATCCGGAATAGAATGACCGTACTATTTCATAAAAGGAGCAAAAATGGAGAACACCCAGTTCCGCCTCGCCGCCCGCCCGGTCGGCCTGCCCAAGGACAGCGACTGGCAAATCACCAAAGAGCCGGTACGCGAACTGGCCGACGGTGAAGTGCTGGTCAAAACGCTCTACCTGTCGCTCGACCCCGCCATGCGCGGCTGGATGAACGACGCCAAGTCCTATATCCGCCCGGTCGGCATCGGCGAAGTGATGCGTGCCGGCGGCCTGGGTGAAGTGGTCGCTTCCAAATCGCCGCGCTTTGCTGTCGGCGACAAGGTCGGCGGCGGCTTTGGCGTGCAGCAGTACTGGGTGGGCGCCGCGGATGACCGCCACGCCGGCCTGCACAAGATCGACACCCGCCTGGCTCCGGCAACCACCTGGCTCAACACCCTCGGCATGCCCGGCATGACCGCCTACTTCGGCCTGCTGGAAGTAGGCCAGCCGAAAGCCGGCGAAACCGTGGTTGTGTCCGGCGCGGCCGGCGCTGTCGGCCAGACGGTCGGCCAGGTGGCCAAGCAGCTTGGCTGCCGCGTGGTCGGCATTGCCGGTGGCATGGAGAAATGCGACTTCGTGGTCAACGAGCTCGGCTTCGACGCCTGCATCGACTACAAAGGCGGCGACGTGCGTGCCGGCCTGAAGGAACACTGTCCAAATGGCGTTGACGTATACTTTGACAACGTAGGTGGCGACATCCTCGATATCGTTCTCACGCGCATCAACCTGAAGGCCCGGATCGTGATCTGCGGCGCAATTTCGCAGTACAACAACACGACCGCGGTCAAAGGCCCGGCCAACTACCTGTCCCTGCTGGTGAACCGCGCGCGCATGGAAGGCATGGTCGTGTTCGACTACGCCGACCGCTACCACGTAGCCGTTGCCGCGCTCGGCAAATGGCTGCAGGAGGGCAAGATCAAGAGCCGGGAAGATGTCGTGCAGGGCATCGAGAAATTCCCGCAGGCGCTGACGATGCTGTTCGAAGGCAAGAACTTCGGCAAGCTGGTCCTGCAAGTCGCCTGACGCCCTTCCCCTGCGGCTCCCTCTGCGCGGCCCAACCGATGCAGCGAAGGAGCCAGCATGAGCCAGCAAAATCAAAGCGCCACGGCAAAGGATGCCGTGGCGCTCCTCACCTCCGACCACGACAAGGTCAAGAAACTATTCCGCGAGTTTGAAAAATGCGATGCCTCGCACCAGGGCTTGAAGCATGACCTGGCGCAGCAAATCTGCATGGACCTGACTATCCACGCAACGATCGAAGAAGAAATCTTCTATCCCGCCGTGCGTGCCGAAACCGGCGAGCAGGAAAAAGTCGATGAAGCATTGGAAGAACACGGCACCATCAAGGAGCTGGTCGAGCACATTCGCGGCATGGCTACCGGCGACGGCGAGCTCGATAGCACGGTGCAGAAATTGCGTGAATGCGTGGAGCACCACGTAACCGAGGAAGAACAGGAAATGTTCCCGAAAGTGCGGCAAAGCGATGCCAACCTGGCTGAACTATGTGAGCAGCTCAAGGACCGCAAGGAAGAACTGGAGCATGACTTCGGCGCCACACCCGTGCGCGGCAATAATACGGCCGAAGCGGAAGGCGAACGCTCGGCCACCGGACAGGCTGGCTCATGACATCAAAAATAATTTGAACTTTTACTGCCGGCCTTCCCTCAAAGCCCAAGAAGCAGCCACGACGCTGCTTCCGGCCCGGGCCCGCGCCCGGATTCTTGGGCAATTGAGGGAGGTGGATCATGGCTACACAGGACGAGCAGGTCAGGATCGGCAACGGCAAGCGCGGCTTCGCGGCGATGGATAAGGAAACCCAGCGCATGATTGCCAGCAAGGGCGGCCAGGCCGCGCACCAGAAGGGTACGGCGCATGAATTCACCTCGGAAGAAGCGCGCCGCGCCGGCCAGAAAGGCGGCGAAGTGGTGAGCCGCAACCGCGAGCACATGGCGGAAATCGGGCGCAAAGGAGGCGAGAGCCGACAAACCGCGCGCAATGGCAACCGGCAAGGAGACAAAGGCGAAACAGGCTGACGCCAGCAGGACAATCAGCGGCCCGGCTTTACATCCTGCAGGATGCGTGCCAACGCTTGCTGGAACAGTTCCGGCTCCTCGATCTGGGGAATATGCCCGGCGCGCGGGATGCGTACGATCTGCGCGCGGGGAATCAGGCGTTGCAAGTTTTCCGCCTGCGAAAGGGGCGTGATCGTATCGGTTTCGCCCCACAGCAAGGTCACCGGCCAGTCGATCCGGCCATACGCATCCGGGAAATCGCTGGCCGCATGACCACGCCGCGCCAGCAATTCCGGCAGCCAGGCAGCGACGTGCCTATAGCTGCCCTCCAATGCCAGCGGCTGCTGGTAGATCTTCTGCCAGGCAGGGTTGGCTTTTTCTTTCTCGCTGACGAAGCTTTTCAGCAGCGTTTCGGTGTACGCCGGATTGGTCAGCAAGCCGGCGGCAAGGGGTTGGCTGACCCAGCGCCAGCGCAGGATGGACTGGAGCATACTGTCGCCGGGCTCCTGCGGCTTGTCCAGGCCCAGCGCGGCATCCACCAGCACCAGGGCCTGTACCCTGCCCTCGTCCGGCGTCGACAGCAAAGCTTCCATCAGCGGGGCGGCCCCAAAAGAATGCGCTACGAACACTGCGCGGCGGATGCCTGCATTGTCCAGCGCCCGGCGTAGCCGCGCTGCTTGCTGCTGCTTGTCATATTCGCCGGATGCGGGCGGGATCGAGTAGCCGAATGGCGGCATGTCGAATGCAATCGCCTGGTAGCCCAGGCCGGTGGCCGTCTGCATCGACGCCCGCCAGGTTTCGCTCCACGAGCCGGTGCCGTGCAGGAAGACCACAGCCGGCGCCTCCCGGCTGCCAGAACGCTGCATGAACACTTGCGCATCGCCCGCGTCGACAAACTCGCCTCCTTTCGGGGCAAGCGCTTCGCGATCGCCGGTCTGACGCGCTTCCGCCTGCCATACCGCTACTGCGCCCAACACGACCGCACTGCCGGCCAGCGCCAGCAGCGCATAGGCCAGCAGACGCTTAATAGTCATACACGTGTTCGACTTCCACACCCTGGCGTGGCGCGTCGACCAGGTAGCGTGACAGTGCGGCCACCCGCATCACCAGCGCCACCCGCTTGCGCCCTGGCTCGGTCAGTATCGGCTGTTCGAACAGCACCCGCGTGTCCGGCGGCGCTGCAGTGCCCTGCCCGCGTGTCAGCACCGTGACCAGGATCACGCCGCTATTGCCGGCAATATCCTGCAACTGCACGTCCTGCAGTCCGAGGCGCGTCGCTGCCAGGCGGAAGTCGTAATAGCGTGGCAGTTCCAGCACGGCGCGTCCATCGTCCAGCATGCGCAGCAGCTTGACGTTTGGCATGTCGGCCAGGTCGTAAGGCTCATGGTCCGCCACCACCTGCGTGGTCATCAAGGCCGGTTCGTAGGCCGCGCGGGTGCCAAGCTTGATCAACTGGCCATACGCTGCCTTGACCAGGTACTCGGTGGTCAAGGCATAGCGCCGTTCCAGCTTGCGCAGCATATTCGCCCCGAACAGCGGCGTATCCGCCCACAACCCTTTCAGCTTGGCGCTGAAGTCGTACAGGTACCATGGCTCCTTGCGGATAAAATCGACGTAGTCCTGCGCCACGCGTGCACCGTATTCATCCTCCGGTGTCAGTCCGGAAGCGGTCGCCCAGCTGACGCGGCCCAGCGTGTTTTCGTACAGCGAGCGCAAGCCGTATTCCACCGTGGTGCTGCTGCCGATCACGCCGATCATCACGTGGTAGCCTGCATTGTTGGGGTATTTGGCGCGTACCTGTTCTTCGGTCACTGCTGCGTAGCTGGTCCAGATCTGGCCCACGTGACCAAGGAAGGGAAAATTGTGGGCCGGATGCTTCTTCACATAGCGGGCGTATTCGGCCGGACTGTGCACCAGGAACCACTCCGGGAACGTCAGGAAAGTCTGCTCCACGCTGCGCCGCTGTTCCGCCGCAATCGGGCTCTCGGCGGAACTGGTCAGGCAAGCCATCAGCAGGCTCAATGCCAGCAAGAATTTGCGCATATCAGATCCGTTTGAAAGCCATCAGGACGTTCGCGGACGGATCGCCATCCTGCACGATACGCTCGCCCGTGTGCTCGAAGCCGGCCGCCTCCACGCGCTTGATCCATTCGTCGACCGAAGCGAAGAAACGCAGTTCGGACGAATTGACGGCCCATGGCTCGCCCAGGCCGGCATTGAACACGCAGTGCGCCAGGCTGACGAAATCGTCCATCGCGCGGTCTTTTACGTCATGGTCGCGTACCACGAAGTAGCCGCCGGGGCGCACGATGCTCGCCACCGACGCCAGGAATGGCTGCAGCTTGTGCGGTTCCATATGGTGCAGGCCGACAAAGCAGCTCACCAGGTCCGCGCTTTGCTCCGGCAGGTCGATCGGCGCGAAATCCTTCATGTGCACGTATTTACCAACTTGAAGCAAGCCGCCGCGTTCCACAATGTCGACTGGTGAATAACCAGGCGCCTTGTCGTGCACCAGCGTCACTTTGCCGCGCAACTTGAGGTGCTTGCGCAGCGCATTGACGTAACGGCCGGTGGTGCCGATTTCGACGTAATCCCTCAACACCTGGTCGCCCAGCAGGCGCTTGGCCTGGACACCCATCTCCTCCTTCTGGACCACCAGCGAAGGCAGTGCATAGCGCAGCAGCGACAGCGGCGGGGTAATGCCTGGCAGGCCGGCTTGCAAGGCGCGGTAGATAGCTTCCTCGTCGTGGTTCTCGGTCGTCGCCTTGCGGATCAGGGTATGGAAACGGTCTTCCGGGAACAGGTTGAAGATGTTCTGCAGGAAGGCGTAGAACTTGTCTGCCTCGCGCTCGCTGCCATACACGGAATGGAACAGCGAACGGCGTGCCTCTTCCCCGACCGGATTCAGGTCCAGCGTCGGCGCATAGTATTTGTCCCACAGTGCGCCGCGCAGGCGGTATTCGGGATCGAGCTCGCGCTTCATTGCAAACAATTCTTTGGCACGCGGATAGGCTCGGTGGAACTGTTCATGCGTGCCGTGCAGCTGGTATGGCAGGTAGTAGGTGCCACCGCATTCCAGCACGGCGTCGATCAGCTCGCGCGTCCACACGCCGACGCGTTCGCGTGCATTGTCGCGCGTGCGCTGCTTGTGGTACAGGACGAAGGCAAAGGTCTCGCCGCGCGCCCACGACAGCAAAGTGCCTGGATCGGACAGCGCGTGGCGGATCGAGATATTGATCGTGTTGACCCGATGCTTGGCGAGGATGGCCGACATCTTCGGCACGAATTCGTCCATGCGTGTGCAGGGCACGAAATACTCCTGCAGCACATAGGTGCGCTCGGTGCGGCCCAAAGGTTCCAGCTCCGCGGTGTCGTAGCCCGCTTCGTAATTGCGCCAGTGGACCTTCTTCTTCCGGTACAGCAGCGGGTCGAGCAGGTATTCGCGGCGCCATTTGCCGAACGGCGATTCGGACACCGACCACAGGAAATACAGTTCCGCCAGGTAGGCGCGATTCAATGGCTGCAGGCGCGGCTTGTCGGCCGGCAGGTCGGTCACGGTCCAGGTCACTGCGCGCGCACGGGTGTACTGCGGCGGATACAGGTCGGCGTTGTGGAAAGTGATTTCCTTGCGGCCGCGCACATTCACGTCGAACCAGGCTGGATAATCCTTGGTCGCCAGCTTTACGCTGCTGCGCTGCACGCGCGTATTCGGCACCAGCTCCAGCTCCGCCTCGGCGATGATGCCGATCGCACCATAGCCGCCGATGGCCGCGTAAAACAGTTCGCTGTTCTGCTGCGGGCTCGCCTCGCGCACTTCACCGCTGGCCAGCACCAGCGTAATCGAACGCACCGACAGCACCACCGGACCCAGGCCCATGTAGCGCCCGTGGGCATTGACCGACAGCGCGCCGCCGACGGTAAAGTTGGCATAGGTTTGCATGATCTTCACCGACAGCCCGTGCGGGTCGATGAAGCGCTGGATATCGCACCAGCGAATGCCTGCCTGCACGCGGATCAGGCGATCCGCCGGCGAGAATTCGAGCACGCGGTTCATGCCGCGCAGGTCGAGGTGCAGGCTGCCCGGGCTGGCCGTATGGCCGCCCATGCTGAAATGGCCGCCGCCGATGGAGATCGGCAGGCTGGTCTTGCGCAGTGCGTCCTGCAAATCCGCCGTGGTGCTTGGCGTCGCTACGGCGTAGACATTGATCGGGTTAAGCTGGGTAACGTCGTTTACGGTTGGCATAGTCTTACTTTGCGATGTTCACTTGCAGGTAATCGTGGCGCGACAGCGGGTCATCGCCATAACGGTTCTTGCCTTCTCCGCCGCGGCGGCAAAGCAGGAGCAGTACCCAGAGTGGGCCCAGGACAGGGATCAACAGCAAAAGAAGACTCGGGCCTGAGCGGCCGATATCGTGCAGGCGCTGGGTGGAGACGGCTAGCGCGCCCCACGTAAACGCAATTGCAAAAACTGCGGCGCCAGGATCGCCCAGCAGCTCATTGGCGAGCATGCCGAAGGCCAGGCAGACCAGGCCAAGCGCGATGATGCGTATCAGCCAGGCGCGGCGATTGATGCGCCCCTGGCATAGGAAATATTTTGCTAGCAGTTCCATTTCTCTTCCCACAAAGGACGGGGCAGGCCCGAAAAGTGGACTAGCTTAGCAAATCTCAAAAATGTTGCACAGCGGAATTCATATCGGAACACCGATGATCACGCTGGATGCCTTGAACAAAGCAGTCGCTTCGACACCGACTTCAAGCTCCATCGACTGCTCGCTATCGCGCGTGACGGTGGCCGCAATCGTGCCGCCGCCGGGCAAGGCGATGGTGACCTCGGAATTAACGGCGCCAGGCTGGACGCGGCATACCGTCCCGCGCAGCTGGTTTCGCGCCGACAGTTTGCCGGTTTCGCCGGTCGCCAGGATGATCGAAGAAGCCTTAACTAAAGCGAAAGCTTCCGTTCCTTCTTGCAAACACAGGCTTTCTGCGCTCTCGTGTGTGATGATTGCAACAATCTCCTGCCCGCCAACAATGCGCAAGATGATTTCGTCATTCACTGCGCCCGGCTTGATGCTGGCGACAGTCCCCGAGAATTGATTGCGCGCGCTGGTTTTCATTTTCATTGATTGCAACAGGAGGTAATCATCTGCCAAGCCTTGCGATTGGCGGCTCAGGTGTTTCATGAACACGGTGTGCTCATATTCGATGCGGCGGAAGTTGGCGACCAGTTGCGCGCCGCGATGCGTGAGGCGCGTGCCGCCGCCGCCCTTGCCGCCGGCCGAACGCTCCAGCAGGGGTTCGCCGGCCAGGTTGTTCATCGCATCGATGGCATCCCAGGCAGCCTTGTAGCTCATGCCGATTGCCTTGGCGCCTTGCGTTATCGAGCCATGTTCTGCAATGCTGGCCAGCAGCTCAACGCGCTGGTGCCCGCCGAAGTCCTGGCCATCCATCGTGATCCTTACTTCACCTTGCAGTGCGACCTGCTTAACCATTGCTGCCCTCCCCGGCCACGCGGCCGTCCGCCATCGTCAATACATGGCCGCCGAAGGTGGCAGCATCGTCAGGATCATGCGTAATCATCAGCATCGGGATATCAAGCCGCCGCTGCAGGCTATCGAGTTCGGCGCGCATGCGCACGCGCAGTGCCGGGTCCAGCGCTGCAAATGGCTCATCGAGCAGCAAGGCGCTTGGTTCCGCGACCAATGCCCGCGCCAGCGCCACGCGCTGCCGCTGGCCGCCGGACAATTCCGCGGGCCGCTGGTGTGCCACTTCAGCCAGGCCGAAAGCCTCCAGCCAATAGCGCACTGCTTCAGGTTCGCCACGCGGCGCCGGATTGAACCAGCCACGCTGAAGGCCAAAGCCGATGTTCTGCCGCACGTTCAGGTGCGGGAACAACGCATAGTCCTGGAACAGGTAGCCGACGCGCCGCTTGCGTGCCGGGATATCGATGCCCGCGCTGCTGTCGAACAGCTTCTGCCCATCCAGTTCGATTACGCCGCTGTCCGGCCGCGACAGGCCGGCGATCGCTTTCAGCATCTGGCTTTTGCCAGCGCCCGAAGCGCCGTAGATCACCACGCGCTTGCTGGCCGATTCAAATCGCGCATCAAGCTGGAAGCTGCGCTGGCCCGAACGCAAGGTCTTGCGAATTTCCACACTGATGGTCATGCCGCCCCCTGCGCGCGATTGGGGACCAGGCGGTTGGCCGCCACCAGCACGACGATGCAGGTCAGCGACGTAATAATCACCAGCAGGTTCGCGGTATCATCCTGCCCCGCCTGCACAGCCTCATAAACCGCAATCGACAACGTCTGCGTCTTGCCGGGAATGCTGCCCGCCACCATCAGGGTGGCGCCGAACTCGCCCATTGAACGGGCGAAGGCCAGCAAGGTACCGGCCAGGACACCGCGCCACGCCAGCGGCAGGCTGACGCGCAGGAATACGCCCAGCGGTGGCACGCCAAGCACACGAGCCGCCTGTTCCAGCTGCACGTCTACCGCTTCGAAGGCCGAGCGGGCGCCTTTCAGCACCAGAGGGAACGCGACCACTGCGGCGGCGATCACCGCGCCCTGCCATGTGAAAATCAGGTTGATGCCGAAGTGCTCTTGCAGCCAATGCCCGATCGGGCCATTGCGGCCAATCAGCACCAGCAGGTAGTAGCCAAGCACAGTCGGCGGCATCACCATCGGCAGCGTGAGCAGAGCATCAAGCACGTCGCGGCCGGGAAAGCGGCCGCGCGCCAACAGGTAGCCGAAACCAACGCCCAGCACCAGGTCGATCAAGGTAGCCCACAACGCCACCTTCAGTGACAGGCCAAGGGCAATCAGCGCAGCATCCATTGCTTATGGTTTTCCGAAACCGAAGCGCGCCAGGATGGCCTGGCCGCTTGGCGACATGATGAAATCCGCGAAGGCACGGCCGCCAGCAGAATTCGGCGCCCCTTTGATCACTGCCAGTGGATAGGTAATTGGCGTGGTAGTCTGCACCACCATCGCGGTACGCACCTTCTCCGCCTGCGAGGCGACATCGGTCTGGTACACGAGGCCGGCCTCGACTTCGCCGCGCGCGATGTAATCAAGGCTCTGGCGAACGTTGGTGCCGAACACGAACTTCGGCTCCAGCTCGCCCCACAGTCCTGTTTTTTCCAGCGCGCCCTTGGTGTAGCGGCCTGCCGGCACGCTGGCAGGATTGCCGGTCGTCAGGCGCTGGACAGCCGGCTGGCGCAAATCGGCCAGCGTGCGCAGGTCCAGCCTGCTGCCGAAGGGCACGGCAACCACCAGCCGATTGCTGGCGAAATCGCGGCGGCTGCCCGGCACCACGTGCGCCTGGGCCTTATCCATGGCCTCCTGGTCGGCGGAGGCGAACAGGTCGACCGGCGCGCCCTTGGCAATCTGCGCCACGAGGGCATCGGAAGCGGCGAAGTTCAGCAGGACTTTATCGCCCGGATGGGCGGCTTCGTAGACGGCTGCTGCCTCACGGAAAGCGTTGTTGAGACTGGCTGCGGCGGATACAGTGATATCTGCAGCAGAGGCGGCGCCGGTGGCGCACGACAGCAAGACAGCAGTAATACGTTTCATCAGCATTCCTTTCCAAAAGCGCAATATACACGATTATACAGCGCAAAGTTTTTTGAATCCTTTTATAATTTCAGGAAATACTGAAAATTCAAAAACTCAAGGAAGCAGATCAAGAAATGGTAAACCTGAGCCCACTCGCACAGAAATTCATCCTCCACTTCGGCGAAATGGGCAGCCGCTGGGGGATCAACCGCACTGTCGGGCAAATCTACGCCCTGCTCTACGTCAGCAACCGCCCGCTGAACGCTGACGAAATCGCCGAACACCTTGAGTTTTCGCGCTCCAACGTTTCGATGGGCCTGAAGGAACTGCAGTCCTGGCGCCTGGTCAAGCTGCTGCACCAGCCGAACGACCGCCGCGAATACTTCGAGCCGCCGAAGGACGTGTGGGATATCTTCAAGGCCCTGCTCGAAGAACGCCGCCGCCGTGAAGTCGAACCGACCCTGTCGATGCTGCGTGATGCGATGCTGGAATCCGCCTCCACCGCGGAAGACCGCTATGCGCAGGAACGCATGCGCGAAATGTATGAACTGATCGAGCTTTCCAGCTCCTGGTTCGACGATGTGCAGCGCCTGTCGCCCGACACCCTGGCCTCGCTGATGAAGATGGGTTCTACAGTCAAGAAACTGCTAGATGTTGGCGACGTGGTGCGTGGCAAATTCCGCTCCAGCAGAAGCGAGGCTGAAGAGGACACGAAATGAAGCTACCCGGCCGCCGCAGCCTGGCATTGACGATCACGATCGCGCTGGCCGTGAAGGCCTTGCTTCTGTATGGCCTGTGGTACGCCTTCTTCTCCCATCCCCAAACCAAGAAGATGCGGCTGCCGACCGAACAGGTGGAGAACCACTTGCTCGCGGCGCCCCCATCCAACCCTGTCCAAAAAGGTGAATGATGGCACCCGTCGATGAAGTTGTTGCCCTGTCCCGGCTCCAGTTCGGACTCACAGCTCTTTACCATTTCCTGTTTGTCCCGCTCACGCTCGGACTGTCCTGGATCCTGGTCATCATGGAGTCGGTCTATGTGATGACCGGCCGCGAAATCTATCGCGACATGACCAAGTTCTGGGGCAAGCTGTTCGGCATTAACTTTGCCATGGGCGTCACTACCGGCATCACGCTGGAATTCCAGTTTGGCACCAACTGGGCCTATTACTCGCACTATGTGGGCGACATCTTCGGCACCCCGCTGGCGATTGAAGGCATGATGGCCTTCTTCCTCGAATCGACCTTTGTCGGCCTGTTCTTCTTCGGCTGGAACAAGCTGTCCAGGCGCCAGCACTTGTTCGTTACCTTCCTGGTGGCGCTGGGCTCCAGTCTCTCCGCCCTGTGGATCCTGATCGCCAACGGCTGGATGAACCACCCGGTCGGCGCGGAATTCAATTACGAAACCATGCGCATGGAGCTGACCAGCATCGCTGATGTGATCTTCAACCCGGTGGCGCAGGTGAAGTTCGTGCATACCGTAGCGGCGGGCTATGTGACTGCCTCCATGTTCGTGCTTGGCGTCTCCGCCTGGTACCTGTTGAAGGCACGCGACGTGGCCTTTGCCCTGCGCTCGTTCGCCATTGCCGCCGGCTTTGGCCTGGCGTCGACGCTATCCGTAATCGTGCTGGGCGACGAGTCGGGCTATACGGTTGGCGAGGTGAACAAAGTCAAGCTGGCCGCCATCGAAGCCGAATGGCATACCGAGCCGGCGCCGGCCGGCATCACCGTGTTCGGACTGCCGAACGATAAGACGGCGCATACCGACTATGCCATCAAGATCCCATATGTCATGGGCTTGATCGCCACGCGTTCGGTTGACAAGCAGGTCACCGGCATCTCGGACCTGAAGAAAGAGCACGAGGTGCGCATCCGCAACGGCATGAAAGCCTACGCCGCCCTGGCGCGGCTGAAATCAGGCGACAAATCCACGGAGGCGGTGGCGGCATTCAAGGATTTGCAGGACGACCTCGGGTACGGCTTGCTGCTGAAGAAGTACACCCCCAATGTGGTTGACGCTACCGAGGCACAGATCCAGATGGCGGTAGACGACACCATTCCCAAAGTGGCCCCGCTATTCTGGGCCTTCCGCGGCATGGTAGGCCTGGGCCTGCTGTTCCTGTTCATCTTCAGCGCTTCTTTCTACTTCCTGATCCGCCAGCGCCTGGCGCCGCAGCGCTGGCTGCTCAAGCTGGCTGTGTTCGCGATCCCGCTGCCGTGGATTGCCGCAGAACTGGGCTGGATCGTGGCGGAATACGGCCGCCAGCCCTGGACGATTGCGGGCATCCTGCCGACGCATTTGTCGGCCTCCAACGTCCAGCCATCGAACCTGTATTTCAGCCTGGCCGGGTTTGCCCTGTTCTATACGGTGCTGCTGGTCATTGAAATGAAGCTGATGTTCAAGTATGCCCGCCTCGGCCCAAGCGCCCTGCACACCGGCAGATACCACTGGGAGCAACAATCATGATCTTCGATTACGAGACTTACAAAGTAATCTGGTGGTGCTTCGTCGCCGTGCTGCTGCTTGGCTTCGCACTGACGGACGGCTTTGACTTTGGCGTCGGCATGTCCCTGCCCTTCCTCGGCAAAGACGACACCGAGCGCCGTGTCATCATCAACACCATCGGACCGACCTGGGAAGGCAACCAGACCTGGTTCATCACCGCCGGCGGCACACTGTTCGCCGCGTGGCCGCTGGTCTATGCCGCCGCCTTCTCCAGCCTTTACATTGCGCTGATCGTGGCCTTGTTCGCCCTGTTCTTCCGGCCCGTGGGCTTTGATTACCGCAGCAAGATCGCGGACCCGCGCTGGCGCAATACGTGGGACTGGGGCCTTTTCATCGGCGGCTTCGTGCCGCCACTGATATTCGGCGTAGGCATGGGCAATGTGCTGCAAGGCATACCGTTTCGCTATGACGACCTGCTGCGCCTTGAGTACAACGGCAGCTTTTTCCAGTTGCTGAATCCCTTCGGCCTGTTGTCAGGCGTGCTCGCCGTCGCCATGCTGGCCATGCACGGCGCGACCTTCCTGCACCAGAAAACGGAAGGCGTCATCGCCGAACGTGCGCGCCGCATGGCCATGGCCGCTGCCGCCCTGACCATCGTCTTGTTCGCCGCCGCCGGTGTGTGGGCCGCCACTTCCCTGCCCGGCTACCGCATCACCGCCATGCCCGACGCCGGCACTGCCTTCATGCCGCCGGCGAAAACGGTGGTCGCCGCGGCCGGCGCCTGGATGGACAACTATTCGCGCTGGCCGCTGACGCTGGCCTTCCCGGCCGCCGCCCTCCTCGGCGCCGCACTGGTGATTATGCTCAGCGCAGCGCGCCGCACGGTGGCAGCCTTCCTTGCCAGCGGCATGAGCGTGGCAGGCATCCTGCTCACGGCTGGCGGCGCCATGTTCCCTTTCGTACTGCCATCCTCGCTGATGCCCTCCCACAGCCTGACCGCATGGGACGCAACCTCCAGCCATAAAACGCTGGCGGTCATGTTCTGGGTTGTGGTGGTCATGCTGCCGATTATCGTGATGTACACAAGCTGGGTGTATCGCGTAGTGCGCGGCAAGGTCACCACTGCCCACATCCACGAAAACGAACACACCGCTTATTGAAAGGAGTCAGCCATGTGGTATTTCACCTGGATCCTCGGGATCTGCGTTGCCGTATTCGCCGCCATCATCAATGTGATGTGGCTGGAGGCCAACTACGCTTTCGGCGAACGCAATGAAGAGCTGACCCGCTCCCGTTTCGAATCAGCCCGCGACGCCGACGTGTAAGGGTTACCGGGCCAGTATCGTGTTCGCTGGTATCCGGTCAGGACATCCGGCGACCGTCCCTTGCCAGAATCGGCGCCAGGCGTCCACGCAAGAGCCGAAGATGCAATATGGGGTATATGTTGAACAGCACCTGAATCACCAAAAAGAGCGCAGCGATAGCACCCTCCCCGCGTGCCCAGACGAACGCAATGTAAGGTGTGAACAGCAATGCGGCCCAGAAGTGAGTCGCCTCAAACGAAGCCGCGTGGCGGTAAAGCGAGTGCAGGTCCCAAGGCCTGTTCGCCAGGTACACCGAAGTGTTCAATAAGCGAAAAGGAGAGGCGCGAAGCAACTGGCCGAACCGCTGAAAGCCCATTCGTTGATAGACATCCCCCTTCGCCTCCCAGTCCCGCACTTCGCGGATGAATGATGGCATTCGGAAGACAAAGAGCGGTTCGCCAACTTTGGCCAGCCCCATGAAGTAGAACATCAGCAAAAGTCCCAGCCAAGGTGATTCGCCGCCAATCACAGCCTTCAGCATCGTGAAGCAGACGGCGAACACGATGGCCGTCACGCAAAACAAGACGGCACTGCGCATGGTTTGGGCTGGAGGCATTGAAACTCCCGGGCTTCCGCGACGCTAGCGAAGTACGCTCACATAGAATTTTGTATCAACGGCCATCACTGGGAAGGCGCCAGGAAGCTCGCTCTTAGCCAATTCGATGAAGCCGTTTTTTTCATAGAAGCGATGTGCTGCGAGGAACGCTCCAGTTGTGCCGAGATAAATCTCGTCTATGCCGCGGGTACGGCACCACTCAAGTAGAGTGGCCATCAGGCGCGCGGAAACTCCATGCGCAGGCCCACGATGGGACTTCGCAACGAACATTTTGCGCAGAGCTCCCTGGCGGTTGCCAATGTCCAGTAGGGCGATGGTTCCGACCACGGCGCCTTCACTTTCAGCTACCCAGAAACCCCCACTGCCACGCTGGTAGAAACCCAGAATATCCTGTAGATCAGGCTGAGCTTCGAGCGTGATAGCAATGCCGAACTCAGACTGTTGGATTGGCAGAATTACGTCGATGACGGCTTGAGCATCAGCCGGTGCGAATTGTCGAATGAGTGTCATAGTGAGCTGGGAACGGCGCGCAATTAATCTACCCTGACCACTTCCGGATAAGCCGGCCGCGCGTCTTCATGGAAAAGATCGCCAAGATAGAGCGCCAGGTCATCCTCCGCGACGTCGTGCGGGATGACGAAATCGGCCGGGCGCCGCTTACCGTCCGAACCGGGATAGAACGCAGTCCATTGGCTGCCATGGCGCTCAATCTGGATGCGCGTGCCGAACACATTGAACTTCAACGACATTCAAAGCTCCTCGATGCGTAGGACGCCCGACTGCAGCGGGCGCACGAGAATATTGTACACATCGATATCGAATTTCACAGCGGCCGAATGCGGTTTGTCGACGCCGAGGTAACACCAGCGGTCAACGATAGCGCGCTGGCGCAGGCCGCCTGATTCTTCGACGATTGCCACTGCCCCCGCGAAGGGCCAGCGCGTGACACGCAAGGGCTCCAGCGCCAGCCGCACACGCACCGCATGGTCGGCAGGCGACTCTTCGCCAGTGCAAGCTCCCTTGCAGCGTGCCACCTGCCGCGCAAAACAGGGCCTGCCTGGAGCGGACTTCTCCAGCCCAGTCGCCACCGAGCAAAGGCCGCGCACGTGCACCACGTCGCGCAGCGTTTCGATGGCCGCCTTCTTGCTGCCGAACAGGCCATACAACTGCTCGGCCAGCGCAAAGTCTACATCCCGTGCGAAAACGATCTCCGGCACCTCGCCAGCCATGCTGATTGAGCACATCTCGCGCAGCCGGCGCAACTTGGAATTGAATACTGGCTGGTGCCGTTTGACCAGCTCAGACTCGCGCAGCAAGGCACCAATTTCCCCGCCGGTTCGCTCGAAATCGATGGTGGCAGCGCGCGCCAGCATCTGCATTTCCTCCGCCGTGCGCATGTGCGACAGCACCCTCGTGCGGATATTCACGCTCTTGCCGATATAGACGGGCTTGCCCGCAGCATCGCGGAAGATGTAAATACCCGGCAGCGAAGGCAAGGCATCGATGCATTCTCGGGGGATGTGGGCGGGATAGCTGAAGTTCAATACGGGGTCGCTGACCACCAGCAGTCCCACCGAATTGACGTGGGTGCGCATGCGGGCATGATACCATTCGGCCCGTCATGAAATACCTCAGCGCTTACTCAGAACAGACACTCTCCCAGGTCCGCCAGGTGATGGACCAGGGCCGCTTAGGCGAAGTGCTGCTGCAACGTTATCCGAAAGCCCACGAAATCCGCAACGACCGTGCGCTGTACGACTACGTCCAGGATCTGCGCAACGAATTCCTGCGCAATGCGGCGCCGATCGACAAAGTGGCCTTCGACAGCAAGATCCACGTGATCAACCACGCGCTCGGCCTGCACACCTCGGTCTCACGCGTCCAGGGCGGCAAGCTGAAGGCCAAGCACGAAATCCGCGTTGCGACGATGTTCAGGGAAGTGCCGCTGGAATTCCTGCGGATGATCGCGGTACACGAACTCGCCCACGTAAAAGAAAAACAACACGACAAGGCTTTCTACAAGCTGTGCACCTATATGGAGCCGAACTACCACCAGTACGAGTTCGACACCCGCCT
>JBCNOP010000249.1:0-7321 GCA_039593775.1 Pseudoduganella sp. | reverse complement strand
ATCGGTGTCAATTACCGCGACCCGGAGCGCCAGTTCGACTGGCCGCGCTTCAGCACCGGCCTGGCGAACCTGCTGGCGAAAGAAGCGCGCCAGCACGGCAGCGGCGTGCCGCGCCTGCGTTTTGAACTTGGCCGCTTCGTCAGCGCGTTTTGCGGCTACTACGCTACCGAGGTGCTGGACATTAAGGAGGCGGGAGAACGCGTATTCGCCATCGTGCGCGGCGGTACGCATCACTTCCGTACGCCTTATGCACAGGGCCACAGCCATCCATTCAGGGTGGTGCCGGTGGAGGACTGGACGCGTCCATACCCGCGTCCCGAAGCCTCGCAGCGGCAGGTAACGGTTGCCGGCCAGCTTTGCACGCCAAAAGACGTGCTGGCCAGCGACGCCATGCTCGAGCGCTTGCGTGTCGGCGACCTGCTGCTGTTCCAGTATGCGGGCGCTTATGCCTGGCATATCTCGCACCACGATTTCCTGCGCCATCCGCATCCGCAGCACATCTACCTGCAGGAAGATGCATAGGCCTTAACGATTTTTTTAACGTCACATCCGAAGGAAAGTCATGCAACATCGTCGTATTCAACCCCATGTCCTGGCGCTGGCCGCCGCTGCACTGTGCTCGCAATTTGCGTACGCGGCGGATACCGAGCTGCCAATGGTCACCGTGCAGACGGCGGCATCGTCCGATCCGCTGCACGGAACCAGCAGCGCCACCAAGCTCGATGTTCCGCTGCGCGACGTGCCGCAGTCGGTTCAGATCGTCGACAAAGAGCTGATCCGGGCGCAAGGGGCCGTGGATATGAAAGATGTGCTGCGCAACGTCAGTGGTGTCGCCCCGTCCCAGGGTGAAGGCCGCCGCGACCAGTTCTACATCCGCGGTTTCGACGCGACCCGCGACACCCTGCTTGACGGCATGCGCGACGACAGCCTGTACTTCCGCGACCTGGGCAATGTGGAACGGATCGAAGTACTGAAAGGACCAGCCGCGGTGCTGTATGGCCGCGGCTCGGCGGGCGGCGTGATCAACCGCGTCACCAAGAAGCCTGTGAAAACGCCTGTGCGCGAGGTGACGCTGAGCGGCGGCTCGGAGAACTTCCGCCGCCTCGACCTGGACCTGGGCGGTGCGGTCGGCGAACAGGCCGCGTTCCGCCTGTCCGGCGCCTACGAGGCAGGCGACAACTACCGCGACGTAGTTCACTCCGAACGCGCAGTGCTGGCGCCTTCCATCGCCTGGACAGCGGGCCGCGACACCAGCTTCCTGCTGCAAACCGAATTCCTTCACCAGAACCGCACGCCCGACCGCGGCATCCCTTCGGTGAACGGCGTGCCGGCCGATGTCCCGGTCGGTAACTTCTACGGCGAGCGTTACGACTATGCCAAGACGGACGCGCAAAATGCCCGTTTCAATGTCGAACACGTGGTCAACGACAAGCTGACGTTGCGTAACAACTTCCAGTATTCGAAGCTGAAGCTGGATGCGATTAACACACGCACCCTGGGCCTGGCCGCAGGCAATACGCAAGTACGCCGCCAGATAACCTACTTCCCACAGGATCAGAGCAACTTCCTGAATCAGACAGAATTGGCGTATCAGCTCGACGCTGGCGGCATCCGTCACGCCCTGCTGACGGGCATTGAGCTGGGACACCAGAAGTCCAGCCGCCTGGTGCGTGCTGCCGCGACCACATCGGTGAGCTTGCAGGCGCCGCAGCAGCTCATGGCCATGCCGGACCTGACCACATTGCCGATGACGATCAACAACGACTTCAAAGCCGATACGGTTGCGTGGTACGCACAGGACCAGGTCTCGTTCAGTGAACAGTGGAAGATGCTCGCCGGCGTACGCGCCGACCGCTTCAAGCAGGAACAGAGCGATCTTCGCACTGGCCTGGTCCAGAGCCGCACCGACTCGGTATGGAGCCCGCGCATTGGCGCGGTGTACCAGCCAAGCCAGGCGCATGCCCTGTACGCAAACGTGAGCCGCTCCTTCCTCCCGGTGGGGAACGACTTCTTCTACGGCGGCAAGGATTTCGCGCAGATCAAGCCAGTCGAGTCCTTGCAGAAGGAGATTGGCGACAAGAGTGAATGGTTCGGTGGGCGCCTGCAGTCGACCGTGGCCTTGTACGAGATCACCCAGCGCAACGTGGCGACCAAAGACCCGTCCGATCCGTCAGGCGTGCACCAGGTGCAGACCGGCGAACAGCGAAGCCGTGGACTCGAAGTCGACCTGACGGGCAACCTGGCGCAGGGCTGGAAAGTGTTCGCCAATGCCACCGTCAACCATGCCCGCATTACCCAGTCCAACAACTACAAAGTGGGCAACCGTCCCGCCAACATCCCCAAGCATGCGGCGGGCTTGTGGTCCAACTATGAGCTGGGCCACGGCTTTACCATCGGCGCCGGCGCCTTCTACGTGGGAGACCGTTTCGCCGTTGAAGATAATGCGGTACGCCTGCCATCCTATGTGCGTCTCGACGCGATGCTGGGCTACAAAGGCAAGAACTGGGAAGCTGGCCTGAACCTCAACAACCTTGCTGATAAGGTGTATTACGAGTCGGCCAACAACAATTTCCAGATCCAGCCTGGTGCACCGCGCAGCGTCATGGCGTACGTGCGCGTGAAGATCTGATCTACTTCCGCGTGAACTCCATGACCCAGTTGGTCTGCCAGCTGGTGCCATCGTCCCATGAGTAGGCCTGTTCCCAGCGGGCCTGCCGCTCGCTGTTGCGGGTCCAGGTGAAGCGCACGCGGGCCGTGCGGCCCTTGTAGACTTCCTCGCCTTCGAAGCGGCCCACGCCATCGGCATCGAAGCGGCCCACCACCGGCGGCAGCAAGGTGCCGGTGGCGGGATCAAGGCCGCCGTCACGGTTGGTCAGCCAGTAGATGCTCCAGCGGCCGGTCGCAGGGTCGAACACGCGCAGCGTCATCGCCACGAAGCCAGTCCGCCAGTCGCCCAACGGGCGGTACTCGTCGTAGTTGCCGATACCGGCCGGCAGCGGGTGTACCAGGTTGCTCGCGCTGAAAGTCTCCCATGGGCTGTCCGGATTGGCGTAGTCGGACTGCCGGCGGTTCTGCACCGTCCAGTCGCCGTGAAGGAAGTCGAAAGCATGCCGTGCACGCTCGATGTCGGCAGCCGTCGCGCTCGTCGTTCCGCCCACCGCACCAGCTGCCCCGCTTGCCGCCAGGGCCAGCGCCCCAATCAGTTTCTTCATGGTCGTCTCCTGTTTGAAAGAGCTGCCATGCTAGGCCGTCAACAGGCGAGAACACGCCCTATATAACGCGCAGTATCTAAATCCGATACCCGGAGCCAAATCCTTAGGCTTGCGCACCGCCCCGGGGCGATGATGACGCCCTGCCAAGTAAGAGGACGCGCCATGCTCACCATCATCTTCATCGTATTCGCCTGCTGCTTCGTGCTGGAACGGCTGCGCCCCGGCTGGAAACTGCCCCACATCCGAACATGGCCGCTGCGCGTGCTTGCCATCAACGCCGTGCAGCTCGGCGTCGTGCTGCTGGCCGGCGTGAGCTGGGAGCGCTGGGCCTCGCAAGCGTCGCTGCTGCACCTGTCGGACCATGTTGGCCCGGTTGCCGGCGGCCTGCTGGCCTACTTCATCGCGACCTTCGTGTTCTACTGGTGGCATCGTGTGCGCCACGAATCTGACCTGTTGTGGCGCCTGTTCCACCAGATCCATCACAGCCCGCAGCGCATCGAAGTCATTACCTCTTTCTACAAGCACCCCGGTGAAATGATCGTCAACTCGATCATAGGCAGCCTGCTGGTGTATGCCTTCCTTGGCCTGTCGCCGGAAGCGGGCGCGGTCTACACCCTGTGCACCGCGCTCGGCGAATTCTTTTACCACACCAGCGTCACCACGCCGCGCTGGGTCGGCTGGTTCTTCCAGCGGCCCGAGATGCACCGCATCCACCACCAGTACGGTCGCCACAAGAACAATTACGGCGACATCGTGTGGTGGGACATGCTGTTCGGCACCTACGAGAACCCAGCGAAGTTCGAAGCCACCTGCGGCTTTGATCCCGACAAGGAAGAACGCCTGGTGGACATGCTGGCCTACCGCGACGTCCACCAGGAGTGATCAGCGCAATGGCAGCGCGATCGGCCGCATTGGCGCCGCGTCGGCTCCGCGCAGCTTGAGCGAAGCGCCGATAAAGGCAAACTCATACACCTTGTCGCGCGCCAGTTCTTCCAGGTTGACCAGCTCCATGATCGGCACGCCGTGCTCCGCCAGCAGGTAGGTGTGGACCGGGATGTAGTTGTCCTTGGCCTCGGAAGGAAAAGCTTCGAAGCTCAGGTTATCCGCTCCCACCACCATCGCGCCGTTCTGCTCCACCAGGAAGCGCGCAGCATCCAGCCCCATGCCGGGCGGGTTCTGCATGAAGGCCTGCGCCTTCTCGAACTGCTGCATGCGCCCGGTGCGGATCAGCACCACGTCGCCTTTTTGCAGCGATACCTTCTGCCGCGCCAGCGCCTCGGCCAGGTCCTTGCCGGTCACGCGGTAATTATCCGGCAGCATGGAAACGCCCTTGGATGCCGCCACGTCGATCAGCACACCGCGCGCCACGATCGGCGGCAGCTTTTCCGCCCCCGCCACCTTCCAGCCACGGTCGCCCAGGTGTTCGGAAGCCTTGAAGCCGTTCCAGATCTTGCCATTCAGGCCGAAGTGGTTCAGCGCGTCGATATGGGTGCCCATGTGCGCATACATCGAGATCGCGCTGCCGGTATAGCTGACGTGCTGGTTCATGGCCTTGCCGGTCTCCATTGGGTCCGAGAGGACGTTGCCGTGCGGCGTATGCGTCATCCACATCAAGTAAGGCGGGTCGCCGGCAGCCTGCCAGCTCGGCATGCCGACGAAATAATCCACCGACAGGTCATAGGCGCGGCCGCCACTGATGCGGGCCAGGATCGCTGCGCTGGAAGCCTGGGTGACCAGGTTCAGGCGGCCGATTTCATCTTGCGGTCCCCAAGGGCTGGTGCCGGGTTCGGCGGCGATGGCATTGGCGGACAGCAGCAGGGCAGCAAGGGTAGTTGCGAGTTTCATCTTGGTTCCTTTATAAAAAATCAGTGAAACCAGCATATTTGATTCTGCTGCTAAGATAATCAGGCGTTTTTGATAAAGACTTTTTACTGAAAGGATCGAATGGACAAGCTGGCGGCCATGCACGCCTTTCGCCGCGTGGTCGAGCGCGGCAGCTTCAGCAAGGCGGCCGAGGAGCTGGGACTGTCGCCGGCCGGCATCGGCAAGCAGGTGCGCTGGCTGGAGCAGGGCCTGAACGCTGCGCTGCTGTTGCGCACCACGCGTACCATGCGCCTGACCGACACTGGCCGCGCCTACTTCCAGGAATGCTGCCGCCTGCTTGACGAACTGGAAGAACTTGAGCGCAGCACCAGTGGCGAGCAGGCGGCAATGAAGGGCCGCGTGCGCATCAACGCCCCGATGTCGCTCAGCCTGGTGGTGCTGCCGCCGCTGCTGGCGCGCTTCATGGACCAGTATCCCGAGATCGACGTCGAGCTCACCATGGCGGACCGCTTGCTCGATGTCGTGGCCGAAGGCTTCGACTTGTCGCTGCGCGTGCGCACCACGCTGCCCGATTCTTCGCTGGTGGTGCGCTCCGCTGGCAAGGTGGAGCAGTGGCTGTGCGCCTCGCCCGCTTACCTGCGCCAGCACGGCGCGCCGCAGGCGCCGCACGATTTGCTGGCGCACCGCGCGCTGGCTTTCCGCCTCGCAGAAGCGCCCGGCCTGTGGCGGCTGGAAGGCGGGGGCATTACATGCGAAATCGAACCGCCCGTGCGCATGTGGCTGGACAACAGCCTGATGCTGGGGCAGATGCTGGCGGCCGGGCAGGGCATCGGTTCGCTGCCCTCGTTCATCGCGCGGCCCATGCTGGCGCACGGCACGCTGGAGCGCGTGCTGCCCGGCTGGCAGCTGCAATCGCGCGTCGCCTACATCGTCTACCCCGGCAACCGCCACCTGCAGACCAAGGTGCGCGCCCTGTCCGACTTCCTGGCGGCGGAACTGCCGGCGATGTTCTAGCGCTTGAGGATCTTCGGCACCGGCGCCGGCCGCAGGCGGTAAGCGTCCGGCATGCCGGAACCGAGCAGGGGGCGCAAGTACATGCGGAAGGCATCGGTCACGCCGGTGCCTTTTTCGTCGATGAATTCATCTTCCATGGTGCGCGTCTTGCCTGCCACAGCATCCAGCGGCAGCAGTTCATAGTCGACCGAATAGAAGCCGGTGCGCTTGATCGCTACCGAGCCATTGCGGTCGCCCCACATGGCAAACTGTACGGCCTTCTCGCCCACTTCGCGCGCCTCGCGCTGGTCCACGTCGGAGACACAGCCGATGAAGGAACGCTGCAGGTAGCCAAAGGTATCGCCGCGCACGCGCTTGATGCCCAGCTTCTCCTTGATTTCGTCGCACAGCAAGTCGGCCAGCGCACCGGTGCCGGAGAGCTGCACATTGCCGTGCGCATCGCGTTCCACTTCCTTCGCCAGCAAGGTAGCGATCGGCTCACCGGAAGCATCGTGGATGCCTTCCGACACCGCCACCACGCAGCGCCCGTAGCGCGCATACGTGTCTTTCACATCGGCCAGGAATTGCTCGATCGAGAACACGCGCTCCGGCAGGTAGATCAGGTGCGGCCCATCGTCCGGGAACTTCTTGCCGAGCGCGGAGGCGGCGGTCAGGAAGCCTGCATGGCGCCCCATGACCACGCCGACGTAGACGCCCGGCAGCGAAGCGTTATCCAGGTTGGCGCCGGCAAAAGCTTGCGCCACGAAACGTGCCGCCGAAGGGAAGCCTGGCGTGTGGTCATTGCCCACCAGGTCGTTGTCGATGGTCTTGGGGATGTGGATGGCGCGCAGCGGATAACCGGCAGCCTGCGCCTGCTCGGCAACGATGCGCACCGTGTCCGATGAATCATTGCCGCCGATGTAGAAGAAGTGCTCGATCTCGTGCGCCTTCAGTACCTTGAAGATCTCTTCGCAGTACTTCAGGTCCGGTTTGTCGCGTGTTGAACCGAGGGCGGAGGAGGGCGTGGCGGCGACCAGTTCCAGGTTATGGCTGGTCTCCTGCGTCAGGTCGACGAATTCCTCGTTGACGATGCCGCGCACCCCGTGCAGCGCGCCGTAGATGCGCGTCACATTGCGGAAGCGGCGCGCCTCGAGTACGACGCCGACCAGCGACTGGTTGATCACGGCGGTCGGACCGCCCCCTTGTGCGACCAGGATTTTGCCAGACGACATCGCGCTACCTCCTTCAAAGTGAGTGACGGACGAGCCGCCAGCTTACTCCGTTTTTGCGCC
>JBCNOP010000248.1:0-7376 GCA_039593775.1 Pseudoduganella sp. | reverse complement strand
GTCTTGCCCGGCTTCATGGTATTGAAATGGTGGAAGAAGTCGGAGTTCAGCAAATCGATGCTGCCCACCAGCACCACCTGCACGTCGCCGCCGCTATCAATGATGGGATGGGTCAGCACGACCACCGGCAAATGGGACACGCGTCCGCGCAGCGGCGGTGATATGATTGCCCGCTTTTGCGCCAGGGTCTGTTCGAAATAGGGACGGTCGGCCACGCTGGGATTGTCTTGCCGCGGCGTGCGCAGGCTGGCCAGGAATTTGCCGCTGCTGTCAAAGGCAGCCACATTGGCAAATTCGGCCGATGCGGAGGCATGGCGTTCGATGGCGGCGTGGATGGCGGCTGGCGTGCGCTGGGTGGGCGGGATCGCCTCGGCAATCGACGCCAGCAGCAGGCGCTTGGTGGCCAGTTGCTCGTCGATATGGGCGGCGGCGATGGAAAGCAGACTGAACTGTTGTTGCCCGATCACGCTTTTCATGTCGCGTTCCGACATCGACAGCGCCAGCCAGGTCACGATGGTAGTGGCTGCGAGCACGAACAAGATGACCACGCAGGTCATGCGCGCGCGCAAGCTCCGTGGTAGCAGTCGGTCGAGGGCCATGGCTTAGTATTGCACACCTGTTTGCGAGTGTGTTCTAAAATCCAAGGCACGGCCTTGATTGGAAATAATGTGAAAAATGCAATGACGCTTGGCTGGGTGAACTGAGAATGGCTCATTTCCACCTGGCTTGGGAATTAGGCGGGGACCCCGCCCATGCAGGACGCTTGCGGGTCATTGCGCAAGCCCTGCTGGCACGCGGCCACGAGGTCAGCTTGTCGGTACGCGACCTGGGACAGGCGCGCCGCCTGCTGGGCGCGCTCAACGTGACGATGCTGCAGGCGCCGCTGTGGCTGCATGGCGCCGGCCAGCATGCGGCCAGCCTCGCAGAAATCATGCTCGCCTCCGGCTACCGCGAAGCGCAGATGCTGGACGCGCTGGTGCGCGGCTGGCGTTCCGCGCTGCAGTTGCTGAAGCCCGACGTACTCGTGGCCGAGTTTGCCCCGACTGCCTTGCTGGCGGCGCGCACCCTGGATATCCCGGCGGCAGCGATCGGCGCCGGCTTCACCTTGCCGCCGCCGGACCAACCCTTGCCCAACTTCCGCCCCTGGGAGCCGATGGACTTGCAGCGCCTTGCCGCGGCCGAGCTGCATACCCTGAAAGTCATGAACACGGTGCTGGTGCACCATGGCGGCGTGCCTTACGTGCAAGCGGCCGATGCCCTGCTGGGACGCCAGCACTTCCTGTGCGCCTGGCCCGAGCTCGACCACTACGGCCGCCCGCCCGAGCGCGAACAGTGGTACGGGCCGGCTTTCGTGGCGCCTGCCGGCGAAGCGCCGCAATGGCCGCCAGGCCACGGGCACAAGGTCTTCGTTTACCTGCGCCAGGAACATCCGGCGCACGCCGTGGTGCTGCACGCGCTGGTCATGGAGGGTTGCCGGGTGCTGTGCTACCAGCCGGAAGTGGCTGCCGGCGCTGTGCCGCCGGTGCATGCCACCAGCCTGGCCTATGCGCGCGGACCGGTCGACCTGGCGGCAGCGCTGGCCGAGGCGCGCATCTGCGTCAGCCAGGCCGGCGAGGGCACGATTGCGCATTCGCTGCTGGCAGGGGTCCCGATGCTGTTGCTGCCGACCCAGCTCGAACGCTACTTGCTGGCGGCGCGCCTGGAACAGTCGGGGGTGGCGGTAAATGGTGGGCGCTTGCCCGGGACGGTGGACTGGCGCAGCGTAGTGCGCAGCCTGCTGATGGATGGGCGTACCTTGATGGCTGCACGCGGCATCGCCAACCGTTACGCTGGTTTTACCCAGGCCCAGATGGCTGACCGGCTGGCCGCCCGCCTCGAGCTGCTGGCGGCGAACACTTAGTGGGGCGCAGGCGGCGCGGCTGGCGGCGACGCCGGCTGGCGCTGCTCGCAGTATTGGCGCCAGGCCAGCTCTTCCAGGGCGGCGACGGCATCGCGCAGTCCGTCAAAACGCGCATCGGTGAAACTCCGGGCAAAGCGTTCGTGGAATTCTGCCCTTTCCTGTTCAGCGGGGGACTGTTTGCGCAAGTGCTCCATCATGATCTCCAAGACTTGCTGCGAGTTTGGCACCAGGCAATGATCGCGTCTGTGCGGCAGCGAACTTTGGTGTGGGCATGGTTTGCTAAAACAATAAGCCCTACTAACATTCGGGCAATTCTTCGGAGTGAAACGTTGCGATTTGCGCCACAAGTCAGTACACTCGATTTAATTCACGGCAACCATTTAGTTCCGACAAAAAAAGTGTATTCACAGGCCCAAATCGATCCGGTCGTCAGTTTCCTGAACACGCAAGGTGAGGCAGTACGCGGCACCATCGTGACACTGCAGCGCAAGTCGCTGGTGATGGAAGTGTATAACCCGTATTCCATCGTGCAGGTCAGCGAAGTATTAAGTGAGCTGACCGTGCGCATGGGCACCGCCAGCGCTTATATCGGCAAGGCCGTCGTCATCAGCATGGTCAACACGGGCCTGACTGCCGTGGTGTCCGTTACCCTGATCGACGAGTGGCGCGAACTGAGCGAGGTGGTGATGCTGCCAGGCGCCGTGGGCCGGGAAGCGAGCAAGTTCGTGCTGGACTGGGACGAGCGCTTCCGCATCCGCCGTGATTACCAGATTGCCGTCAACGAGTCGCGCGCCTACCTGGCCGAAGTGGCGCGCTGGGTCGAGCAAGTCGACCTGTCCGATTCGCTGCCGAAAGAAGGCGGCCGCCTGCGCGCCGATGTCTTCGCCGAACTGGCCGAGCCGCTGATCATGCGCGTGCGCCGCTATTTCGATGACCTCAACAAGGAAGCGGGCATGGTCGAGGCCGAAGCCGCCGCTGCCCACCGCGCTTTTGCCCAGGCTGCGCTGCACCCGCTGATCCTGCGCGCGCCGTTTGTATTCCGCACTTTCAGCAAGCCGCTGGGCTATGCCGGCGACTATGAAATGGTGAACCAGATCCTGGGCGACCCGCGCCAGGGACCGAGCACCTACTTCCAGATCGTCAACGCCGCCTTCCTGCAGACCGCAGTGGCCGTGGCGCACCGCAACCGCATCGATATCCTGGTCGGCTTCCTGAAGCGCCAGGCCGACGCGGCACGCCGCGTGGGCCGTCCTTTCCGCGTGCTCAACGTGGGCTGCGGCCCGGCGCAAGAGATCCAGCGCTTCCTGCGCGAGTACGACGAACCGCACTGGCTGTCGTTCGAGCTGGTCGACTTCAGCGAAGAAACGCTGGCCTGGACGCGCGGCCAGCTGGGCGCGATCAGCGCCGGCCTGGCGCGCCAGCCGGATATCCGCTTCGTGCAGGATTCCGTGCACAACCTGCTGAAGCGCCGTGTAGATGGCCCGCAAGTGGGCGCCGATTTCGACGTGGTGTACTGCGCCGGCCTGTTTGACTACCTGTCGGACAAGGTGTGCAGCCGCCTGCTCAGCTATTTCGCCTCCTGCATGCGCAGCGGAGGGCGCCTGCTGGTCACCAACGTCCATACCAGCAACCCGGAACGGCCGGGCATGGAACACCTGCTGGAGTGGTACCTGATCTACCGCGACGAAGCCAAGATGGAGCAGCTCATGCCGTCCCAGTCGCGCGAGCGCCAAACTTATGTCGATGCGACCGGCGTCAATGTGTTTGCCGAAGCGTCGCTGCCATGACTGGACCGGCCCCCTACGTGAGCCCGCAACTGCATTCGGCCTATGAGTCGGACTTGCGCGCCTACCGGCTGCGCTTCAGCCGCGGCGGCGCGTGGACCGCGATCGGCCTGGTGCTGCTCGGCATAGGCCTGGATTTCAGCCTCTATCCCGACCACCTTGCTTCGTTTGCGCTGGCGCGCGTGCTGGTGTCGCTGGCCATCCTCGGCATCATTGGCGTGATGCGCCAGCCCTGGGGCGCACGCCATGTGGAGGCGATGAGCTTCACCTGGCTGATGCTGCCGCAGATCATGATCGCGTGGATGATTGCGGTCACCGAAGGCGCTTCCTCCATCTACTATGCGGGCCTGAACCTGGGCGTGTTTGCCTCGGCCATCGCGTTTGCCTTCCGCATGTGGCAGAACCTGACGCTGGGCTTGCTGACCTATTTACTGTATGCGGCCGCCTGCTGGGTGCACGATGGGCAGCCGCCGGTGGGCGGTGCGTTTGCCGTCAATTCGCTGCTGCTGGCCTTCAGCGCCATTGCCAGTGCGGTCTGCACCTATTACAACGAGCAGGCGCGCTTCAACCTGTTCCAGCTGAAGGCGGAACTGGCCGACAAGAATGCCCAGCTCGAAGCCAACAACCGCAGCCTGGCTGAAATCAAGGGGCAGATGCTGCAACAGGAAAAAATGGCGGCCCTGGGCACCCTGGCGGCCGGCCTGCTGCACGAAGTGAATAATCCGGTCAACTTCTGCATGATGGCGATCGATATCGCCATGGAAGAACCGGGCGCCAAGAGCAGCGAAGTGCTGCTGGAATGCCTGACCGATGCCAAGTCGGGCATGCAGCGTGTGCAGTACATCGTCTCGGACCTGAAGACCTTTGCCTACCGCAAGTCCGGCACCGACCATGAAAGCGCGCAGTTCCTGTTCGAGCGTGCGCTGGAATCGTCGGTGCGCCTGGTCGGCCACGAGATCAAGGGCATCAAGGTCAACCGCCATCTGCAGCCCGACACCCTGGTGCGCGGCGACGAAGCGGCCATCATCGGCGTGCTGATCAACCTGCTCAGCAATGCGGCGCTGGCCATGCGCAAGGGCGCCACGCAAGCGCCGGCCATCGACATCTATGCCGAAGCGCGCGGCGACCGCCTGAAGATCACGGTGCGCGACAATGGCCCGGGCATCGCGCCGGAAAATATCGGCCGCGTGTTCGAGCCCTTCTTCACCACGCGTGAAGTCGGGCAGGGCCTGGGGCTGGGCCTGTCGATCTGCTACAGCGTGATCCAGCGCCACGGCGGCTTGCTGGCGGCCGAAAGCGTGCCGGGCGAATGGACCAAGTTCACGTTCGACCTGCCGCGCGTGACCGGGGGCGAGAAATGAACGAGCGCAGCCAGCCAGCGACCGTGCTGTACGTGGACGACGAGGAGTTGGCGCGCAAGTATTTCGCGCGCGCGGTGGAGAATGACTTCACCGTGCTGACCGCGCCCAGCGTGGACGAGGCGCTCGCCATCCTGGCCAAGCCTGACAGCGATATCGACGTGCTGGTCACCGACTACCGCATGCCCGGCCGCGTGGGCGGCGAACTGCTGCGCCAGGTGGAGCGCGATTACCCGCACCTGGTGCGCATCCTGGTCACGGCCTACGCCGACAAGGAAGTGCTGCTGGAAACCATCAATGGCGGCGACATCTTCCGCATCCTGGAAAAGCCGCTCGACGCCAATACCGTGCGCGATGCCCTGCGCCTGGCCAGCGAAAATGCGCGCGAGCGCGCGATGCGCCGGCAAAGCCTGCTGGCGATCGAGGAAACGGTGGCCTTCCTGGCCCATGAACTGAATACGCCGCTGGCCACCATCGCCAATTTCGCGCGCAACATCCAGCGCCGCGTCAACGGCCAGGCGGAAGACAAGGGCTTGCCGCTGCAGGCCGACATCGGCAATGCCGCGGCCCATATGAACGACAATGCGCGCTACTGCCTGTCGGTGCTGGCCTCGTTCGTCGAATCGGTCAAGCGCGCCAGCGTGGTGCCGGCCGCGCGCCTGGCCAGCGGCAGCGCGCAGCAGATGGTGAATGCCTTGCTGGGCGTCTACCCGCTGGCGCCAGGCCAGCGTGAGATCATCGAAGTCGAGGTGCAAGCCGACTTCAATGTGCGCGCTTCGCCCAACTGCGTGGCGCTGGTGCTGTCCTCGCTGCTGAGCAATGCGCTGCGTGCACTGCAAGGCCACCCTGGTCCCCGGATCAGGATCACTGTGGGCGTGGCAGACCGCCCGTATATCATCGTGGAAGACAACGGCCCCGGCATCGCGCCGGCGCTGCTCAACCGCCTGCTGCTGGACCCGGTGTCCATGCATGGCGGTGAAGGCGGCAGCGGCTGGGGGCTGATCTTCTGCAACCGCGTGATGCAATCGTTCGGCGGCCACCTGCGGGTGCAGTCGGAGCAGGGTTGCCGCACCACCGTCACCATGAATTTCCCGGAGTTAGAGAAGGAACGAGCATGACAGAACAACCGACCAAACAAGCGCCGGCGATCCTCTACGTCGACGACGAGGCGACCGCCCTCAAATATTTCCAGCGTGCCCTGGGTTCGCTGGCGCCCGTCTACGTGGCCGAGTCGGTGGAGGAGGGCAAACGCATGCTCGACGAGCACGCCGACGAGATCGCCGTGCTGGTGTCCGACCAGCGCATGCCAGGCGCCTACGGCAACGAGCTGCTGTTCTACGCGTGGGACCGCTATCCGCACATCGTGCGCATCCTGACCACCGCCTATTCGGAGCTGGAACACACGGTGGACGCGGTCAACCAGGGCCAGATCCACCGCTATATCCAGAAGCCATGGGACATCGCCGCGCTGCGCATGGAGCTGAAACAGGCGCTGGCCCTGGCCAAGCTGCAGAAGGAACATTCGCAGCTGCTGCGCGAAAAGCTGCTGGTGCGCCAGAAGCAGGCCGTCGCCAGCCGCATCGGCACTGTCTACACTTTGGCGGCCAGCCTGTCGGCCGGGCCCTCGTTCGTGCCGGTGGAAAGCTACCTGGCGGGCGCCTTGAGCGCCGGCATGACGCCGCCGGAACCGGACTGGCTGATGCTGGACCACTCCGACCTGATCAGCTCGGAAGCCTTCCGCAGCGCTGCTTTCGGCTGCGCCGTGCGCGACCACCTGCAGGACCTCGAGCAGCGCTATGCCGATGCCGACCCGGCGCATGCCTTTGCCCTGCTGGCGGAAGCCTTCGGCCCGACCTTCCGCGCGGTCGATGCCAGCCATGCGCTGTTCCTGCAGGCGTCGCAGCTGACCGAGTTCCTGGAAACGCCTACCGGCACGCCGGTGTCATCGCAACACGCATTCTGGCTGGCTTGCCTGCTGTGGCTGGGCAAGCGCGGCGCTTCGCTGCAGATGGCCAGCGGCGCGCAAGGCGTCGAATGCCGCCTGGTGCAGGCCGATGCTGCCCTGACCCCGTCGCAGCTGGCGGCCTGGGTCGAGCAGTTCTGATCAGCGCAGCGCCAGCGCGCGCTGCTGCTGTGCGCTGTCGCCCTGGCTGCCCATGAGCTGAGCCAGGCGGCGCGCGTGTTCGAGCATGGTGGCCGAAGCGCTGGCCGCCTGCTGCACCAGGGCGGCATTCTGCTGCGTCACCTGGTCCATCCCGCTGACGGCGCTGGTGACCTGTTCGAGGCCGGCCGACTGGGCGCGGCTGCCGGCCGTGATGCCCTGCATCAGCCCCG
>JBCNOP010000247.1:0-7437 GCA_039593775.1 Pseudoduganella sp. | reverse complement strand
ATTTGCACCGACACCAGTTTGCGGCTCATGATGACCTCCTTTTGTTCGCATAAAGCTTGGACAAGCCAGCGAGCTTTAAGTTCAGAGGATTTCAGAGCGTTTCAGCGAATTTCAGAGCAACTTTCAGAGGGTTTGTGTAGGCCCCTGAATCAAAACCCCATGTCCTCCGGGTCCTTACTCAGCATCATGGAAAATGATGCCGAGCGTGTGGCGGTGGCCGCTGCGCAGGCGGCTGACGCCGTGGCGCATGTTGACACGGTAAGTGCCGCGCGTGCCCGGCACCGGCCGGTGGAAGACCGGAAAGATCACGCAATCGCCCTGCTGCAAAGGCACCACTTCCACGCGCGACTGCATGCGCGGACGCTGCTCGGTGAGCACGAACTCACCGCCCTCGAAATCCCGCCCCGGCTGAGATAACAGGAAAGCCGCCTGCAGTGGAAACACATGCTCGCCATACAAATCCTGGTGCAGGCAGTTATAGTCGCCCGCCCCGTACTGCAGCAATAGCGGCGTAGGCCGCAGCTGCCCCGCCGCATGGCAGCGCGCGATGAAATCCGCATGCTGCGCAGGAAAGCGCGGCTCCAGTCCCATGGTGGCGTACCAGCGGTTGGCAATTGCCGCCAGTGGCGAATACATCGAAGCACGCAATTCCGCGACCAGATCCGGCAAGGGATAGCGAAAGTACTGGTACTCCCCTTTGCCGAAGCCATAGCGCTGCATGACGACCCGGCTGCGATAGAGTTCCAGCTGGCTGTAGCCCGCCGCCAGCGCCGCACATTCCGACGGCAACAACACGCCCCGCACCAGCGCACAGCCAAATTCATCGAGGTCAGAAGCGATACGCGGCCAGTCGAACGCCGGACGCGAACCGGCTGCCGCAGCCAGCGGCGGCGCAAACAGGTCGCCCATCATGCCGCCGCCTCGGTAGCCGCCTCCGCCTCGCGTTCCAGCAAAGCCGCCTTGCGCTCCACGCCCCAGCGATAGCCCGAAATCGACCCATCGTTGCGCACCACCCGGTGGCAGGGAATCGCCACCGCAATCGCATTGGCCGCACAAGCACCGGCCACGGCCCGCGCCCCGTTGGGCGCCCCGACGCGCTCTGCCAGCTCCGCATAGCTGACCGTTTCGCCGGCCGGAATCTCGCGCAAGGCTTGCCACACGCGCTGCTGGAAGGCCGTGCCGCGCACATCGAGCGGCAAGTCCAGGCCGATCTGCGGCGCCTCGACGAAGGCGATCACGCGCGCCACCACCTGTTCATAATCAGTCTCCGCGCCACGCAGCTCGGCCTGCGGGAAACGGTCTTGCAGGTCATGCGCCAGCGCCTGCGGATCGTCGCCCAGCAGGATGCAGCAAATCCCGCGCTCGGTGCTGGCGACCAGGATTGCCCCCAGCGAGCACTGGGCAATGGCGAAGCGGATCACCGCCCCGCGCCCGCCCGCGCGCCAGGCCGAAGGCGTCATGCCCAGCGCACCCGGGGTGGCGGCATAAAAACGCCCGCTGGAATTGAAGCCGGCCGCGTAGATGGCATCGGTCACGCTGGCCTCGTCGGCCAGGCCCTGCTGCATGCGCCGCGCGCGCGCCGCCGCCGCATAGGCTTTGGGCGTGAGCCCGGTCTGGGCCTTGAACACGCGGTGGAAGTGGAAGCGACTCATGCCGCCCGCTGCCGCCAGGGCGTCGAGGTCGGGCGCCACTTCGGAAGCATCGATCAGGCGGCACACCTCGGCCACCATGGCCGCATGGCGCTCGGCCAGCGGCGGCTGGTCCGGCTTGCAGCGCTTGCAGGGCCGGAAACCCGCCGCCTCGGCCGCGGCGATGGAAGCGTGGAAGGCCACGTTCTCGCGCAGGGCCGGCCGCGCGCCGCAGGAAGGGCGGCAGAACACGCCGGTGGTGCGCACGGAATAATAGAACTGGCCATCGGCCGCGCTGTCGCGCGCCTGCACGGCGGCCCAGCGCTCGTTGTCGGTCAGGTAAGGCTTCATCGGGTTCATTGCAAGCTCCAGTCGGTAGTATGCCACCATGGTAGGCAGGCCGCCGGGCGGCGGCACTCCGCCGCTTGCTATTGAATTCCCGAATGCTACAATCGCCGCACTCATCCGGAGGACGGCTTGGAAGAACACCAACAACATGACACCCCCATCTTTCAACGCATCAAGGACTTCCTGCTGGCGCAGATTGCCGCCGGGGCCTGGAAGGAAGGCGATGTGATCCCTTCCGAGCAGGCGCTGGTCAAGCAGTTCAGCGTCTCGCGCATGACCGTCAACCGCGCCGTGCGCGAGCTGACCGCGGAAGGGGTGCTGACACGGCGCCAGGGCGCCGGCACCTATGTCGCGCCGCAAAAAGTCCAGGCCACCCTGCTGGAAATCAAGAGCATTGCCGACGAGGTGCGGGCCCGCGGCCACGCCCACCGCAGCGCGCTGCAGCTGCTCGAGCGCGCCAAGGCCGGCGACCTGCTGGGCAAGGCGTTCGACTTGCCGCCCGGACACGAGCTTTACCATTCCGTCATCGTGCACTTTGAAAACGGGGTGCCGATCCAGGTGGAAGACCGCTGGGTCAACCCGCTGTGCGCGCCCGACTACATGGCGCAGGACTTCACCCACACCACGCCCAATGAATACCTGGTGCGGGCAGCGCCGCTGCAGGCGGCCACTTACAGCATAGAAGCCCTGGTGCCGCCGCGCGAAATCGCAGACATGCTGGCCATGGACGCGCGCCAGCCCTGCCTGGTACTGAAGCGCCAGACCCAGTCGGCCGGCCGCGTGGCCTCGCTGGCCACCATGTGGCATCCGGGCCATCGCTACCAATTTGGCGGCAGCGTCCCCGCCTGAGCAATGCTATAGTTGACCGCACGCCAGCGTCCCCGCGCTGGCCAGAAAGGGATGCCTTGTCGCCACTGAGCCAGAAAGCCGCCCCGCCTGTTCCCGCCCGCGTGCGCCGGCGCGCCCGCCGCTGCTGCGCGCGCATCCTGGCGCGCGCCCTCGCGCTGGCCCTCGCCGCCCTGCCCCTGCTGGCCATGCCCGGCGCCAGCGCTGCCGAAGCCGTGACCGTCCAGCTCAAGTGGCACCACCAGTTCTCGTTTGCCGGCTATTACGCGGCCCAGGCCAAGGGCTATTACCGCGACGCCGGGCTGGACGTGACGCTGCGCGAAGCCCAGCCGGGCCAGGACGCGCTGCAGTTCGTGCTCGACGGCGGCGCCCAGTATGGCGTCGGCAATTCCTCGCTGCTGCTGCGGCGGGCGGCCGGCGCGCCGGTGGTGCTGCTGGCCTCCGTGTTCCAGCATTCGCCGCTGATCCTGGCCGTGCGGCTTGACGAGCAGGGCCGGCGCCGGCCCTGGCCCGGCGCCCGCATCGCGCTGGGCCCCAACACCGAGGAATTGCGGGTCTACCTGCAGCATGAGCAGGTACCGCTGGGGCAGCTGACGATCGTGCCCGCCACGCGCGGCGCGGACGACCTGCAGGCCGGGCGCGTCGACGCGATTTCGGGCTACCTGAACGTGACGCCGTATGCGCTCGAGCGCGCCGGCCTGCGCTATGAAATCCTGCACCCGCGCAGCGCCGGCATCGATTTTTACGGCGACAACCTGTACACCACCGAGAGCGAGCTGCGCGAGCACCCGGCGCGCGCGCGCGCCCTGCGCGAAGCCACGCTGAAAGGCTGGCGCTACGCGCTCGAGCACCCGAACGAGATCGTCGACCTGATCCGCGCGCGCTACCCCGAGCGCAAGCCGCGCGAAGAGCTGCTGTGGGAAGCGGCCCAGGTGGCGCCGCTGCTGGAGCAGCACCTGATCGAACTGGGCCACAGCAACCCGCAGCGCTGGCAGGGCATTGCCGACAGCTATGCCGCTGCCGGCCTGCTGCCGGCCGACTTCAAGCTGGACGGCTTCCTCTACCACGACAGCCCCGCCACCCCGACCTGGCACTATGCGCTGGGCGTGGCGCTGGCCCTGCTGGCCGGCGCCGCCCTGTGGCGCCTGCTGCGCGTGTCGCGCGCCCTGCGCGGCGCCGAAGTGCGGGTCGGCGACGCCGAGCGCATTGCCAGCTTCGCGCTGGAAGGCGCCGGCGAAGGCTCGTGGGACTGGCAGCCGCAGCGCCCGGCCCTGCACCTGTCGCCGCGCTACTGCGAAATCCTCGGCTATGCGCCGGGCGAGCTGCGCCCGGCCAATGTCGAGCAGTGGCTGCAGCTGGTGCACCCGGACGACCGCGCCCGCGTCGCCAGCGAAGTCGCAGCGCTGGACAACCCGCAAGTCGGGCGCACCCCGTTCACCATGGAATTCCGCATGGCTTGCCGCGACGGCAGCTGGACCTGGGTGCTGGCGCGCGGCATGGTGCTGGCGCGCGACGGCGCCGGCCGCCCGCTGCGCATGTCCGGCACCCTGGGCGACATCTCCGACCGCAGCGCCGCCGAACTGGCGCGCATGGCCGCCATGCTCGATGCCCTGCCCGGCGCGCTGCTGGTGGCCGACCGCGGCGGGCGCGTGCGCCAGGCCAACGAGGCCGCCGAGGCCGTGTTTGCCGCCGAAGCCGGCAAGCTGGCCGGCGCCTCGATGGAACTGCTGATCCCCGACGTGATGCGCGACACCCCGGGCCGCCCGCGCGAGCTGTTCGCCCGCCCGAAAATGCCGGGCCGGGTGCTGACCGCGCGCCGCCTCGACGCCAGCCATTTCCCGGCCATGGTGCATCTGGCGCCGATCCAGCTGGCCGGCCAGGGCCTGGTGGTGGTGTCGCTGCGCGACATGACCCAGCGCCAGAGGGCCGAAGAAGCGCTGCAAGCGTCGTCCGAGCGCTACCGCCTGATCGTGCAGACCGCGGCCGAAGGCATCTGGATGTGCGACGCCGCCGACAACACCAGCTTCGTCAACCCCACCATGGCGCGCATGCTGGGCTACGAGGTCGAGCACATGCTGGGGCGCCCGATGGCCGACTTCATGGACCCCGAATGCCCGGCCCTGCAGGCGCAGCGCCAGCAGGGCGGCGCGCCCGCCATGCCGCCCGAGCCGGCCGAAGGACGCTTCTACCGCCAGGACGGCTCCTCGCTGTGGGCCCTGCTCTCGACCACCACCGTCAACGCCGACAACGGCAGCTATGCCGGCACCCTGACCATGGTCACCGACATCACCGACCGCCGCCTGGCCGAGCTGGCGCTGCGCCACTCCAACCAGCGCCTCGCTTCGGTGTTCAACGCCGTCACCAACGGCCTGCTGGTGTTCGACGCCGCCGGCAATATCGTCGAATGCAATGCCGCCGCCAGCCGCATGCTGGGGCGCGCCGCCGCGCGCGGCGCCGGCCAGTGGGACGGCGTGCACGAAGACGGGCGCCGCTTCAGCGCGCCCGAACACCCGGTGGCGCAAGCGCTGGCCAGCGGCCAGCCGGTGCGCGACGTGGTGATGGGGGTGCCGGCCGCCGCCAGCGCCGGCGCGGCCGCCGACACCTGCTGGCTGTCGGTCAACGTCGAACCGCTGCGCGACGAGCACGGCCCGGGCAGCATGCTGGTGGCCAGCCTGACCGACATCACTTACAGGAAGCGCAGCGAAGACGCGCTGCGCCAGGGCGAACAGCGGTTGCAGGAAATCATCCAGATGATGCCGATCGGCCTGTTCATCAAGGACAAGGACAGCCGCATGCTGCTGATGAACCGCGCCTGCGAGCAGCAGTTCGGCTACACCTTCGACGAATTGAATAACGGCGACTACAGCGTGTTCCACGCGCCGGAAGAAGCGGCCGCCTTCCGCGCGCGCGACCTGGAAGCGTTTGCCGGGCGCAGCCTGATCGACTTCGAGGAAACCATCTGGAACCCGGCCCTGGGCCAGTCGCGCCAGCTGCGCACCTTCAAGAAGCCGGTGTACGACGCCCACGGCGCGCCGGCCTACCTGATCTGCATGTCGATCGACATCTCGGACAGCAAGGCCAACGAACGCGCCCTGCGCGAACTCAATGAACACCTGGAAGAACGCGTGGCGCAGCGCACCGCGCAGCTGGAAGAAGCGCGCCAGCAGGCCGAGGAGGCCAGCGCCGCCAAGGGCCAGTTCCTGGCCAAGATGAGCCACGAGATCCGCACCCCGATGAATGGCGTGATCGGCATGGCCTACCTGGCGCTGAAGACCGACCTCGAGCCGCGCCAGCGCGATTACCTGGAAAAGATCCGCTTCGCCGGCGAGCACCTGTTGCGCATCATCGACGACATCCTCGACATCTCGAAAATCGAAGCGGGCAAGCTGGAAATCGAGGACGTCGACTTCTCGCTCGACCACGTGATCCAGACCCTGACCACGGTGGTGGCGCCGAAAGCGGCCAGCCGCGGCCTGCGCCTGGCCTTCGACATCGACCCGGCGCTGCCGCCGGTGCTGCGCGGCGACCCGCTGCGCCTGGGCCAGGTGCTGATCAACTACGTCAACAACGCGATCAAGTTTTCCGAGCAGGGCAGCATCGAGGTCAGCGTCAAGCAGCTCTTGGCCGACGACATTGCCTGCCTGCTGCGCTTTGAAGTGCGCGACCATGGCATCGGCCTGTCCGACGCCGAGCAGGGCAAATTGTTCCAGGCCTTCCAGCAGGCCGACACGGCAATTACGCGCGAATACGGCGGCACCGGCCTCGGCCTGGCGATCTGCAAACAGCTGGCGCAGCTGATGGGCGGCGAAGTGGGCGTGCAAAGCGCGCCCGGCGCCGGCGCCACCTTCTGGTTCACGGCGCGCCTGGGCGTGTCGCCGCGCGGCCTGCCGGACGTGATCAACGAAGTCAACGCCGCGGCAGCCGCCCTGCTCGACAGCGCACGCAGCACGGCCGCCATGCAGGCGCTGAAGGACGCGCGCATCCTGCTGGTGGAAGACAACACCTTCAACCAGCAGATCGCGCTGGAAATGCTGGAAGAAGCCGGCTCCTCGGTGTGCCTGGCCAACAACGGCGCCGAAGCGCTCGACCTGCTGCACCAGGCCGAATTCGACTGCGTGCTGATGGACGTGCAGATGCCGCTGATGGACGGGCTGGAAGCGACGCGCCGCATCCGCGCCGACCCCGCGCTGGCGGCCACGCGCGTGCTGGCCATGACCGCCACCGCCACCAAGGACGACCGCGAGCGCTGCCTGCAGGCCGGCATGGACGACTTCATCGCCAAGCCGATCCAGCCGGCCCTGATGTACCAGAAGATCGCCAGCTGGCTGCCCGAGCGCGACCCCGGTGCCGCCGACGCCGCGCCCGCCCTGCCGCGCCCGGCCGGCCGCGCCGCCTTCCGCCCCACGCTGGCCGGCGACCCGGCGGTGATCGACCTGTCGGTGCTGGCCCAGCTGCTGGGCTACCACCCGCAAAAGATCCGCAAGTTCGCCTTCAAGTTCCTGCAAACGACCGAAGCGGGCTTCAACGAAATGGAAAACGCGCTGGCCGCCGGCGAGCTGCAGAAAGTGCGCGAGCTGGGCCACCGCATCAAGAGCAGCGCGCGCGCCGTGGGCGC
>JBCNOP010000246.1:0-7507 GCA_039593775.1 Pseudoduganella sp. | reverse complement strand
TCGTAGCGGGGATCGTTGGCGAAACTCGTAGACATGGCGGCTCCTTGGAATGGTGAATGCTGTCACTCTAGGTTGTCTATACAAGTTAGTCAACTGGTTTTTAGCGGCTTGCAGGCCCGATAGTTAGCAAGTACACTACTTTTCTTTCACGTTTACAATTCCTGCCCTGCGCCATGCTGCTCGACCACCCCGACTTCCCTTTGATCGACCTGGCGGGCAAGGCGGCGGCGCAAACTTACCAGCTGATCCTGGCGGGCAAGCCGGTGCCCTTCACGCTGTACCACAGCGATCCCTTCGGCCAGATGCGCAGCACGCAGCCGGGCGGCGCACTGGCCGGGATCCGCGCCCAGTTGCATGCCGCCGGTGCAGCCAGCCAGTTGCTGCTGTTCGAAATGAACGCGCGTTTCGAGGATTGTCCGGCCGAGCGCGCCCTGTTCGTCGAATTCGGCGCAAGCTGCGGGCTGCTGCACGGCCTGGTGCTGGCCCTGCCCTATATCACCAACCGCCAGCGACAATGCATTCCCGGCATGATCCAGTTGCAGCGCTGTCCGGCGCAACTGCGCCACCTGGCCGACGACTTGCTGCCGCGCTTTACGCGCGCCCTGCGCAAGAGCCCCGAGGGCAGCGCCTGGCAGCAGGCGCGCGAATACGACCGCCTGGCGGCGCCTTCGCTGGAGGCGTTTGAAGCCACGCGGCGCGCGGTCGATGCGCTGTGTCCCGCCTTGCGCCCCGATGACCCGGCCGGCGACAGCAATGTGCTGGCCAACCGCCACGTCGACGCCCTGGTCGAGCGCTATCCTTTCGAGCATGGCATCGCTTACCGCAAGTCGCTCTACCAGCTCGGGCTGGACCTGTCGGCCGCCAGCCTGCTGCGCATCGACGACCTGCTCGAGCAACTCAAGCCCAGGCTGGCCATCAGCGAAGCGCAGTTCCTGGCGCATCCTGCCAACCGCAATTTCCTGCACGTGCTGGCGTTCTACATTGGCACCGTGCTGGCGCAGGAGTCGGGCGCGCGCATCGACTGGTACACGGCAGGTCAACTGCAACGCGCGCACGCGATCGCGGCCGACGCGCAGGCCGATCCGCGCAAGGCGCTGGCCGCACTGCTGAACAAACGCGAGCTGTACTTCCCGCTGCAGCTGCTGCTCGAGCGCCTGTTTGGCGCTTGCAGCAGCGCCGGCTTCCGCGCCGAGCTGATGGAGCTGGGGCGGATGGCCGCCGGCTCGCGGGCGCCGCGCCTGCTGGACGATATGGAGCATGTGCAGCGCCGCATCGACCTGGCGCGCAGCACCGATCCGGACTACCTGGTGCCGGAGCGCCCGTCCTGGGTCGATGGCGACAGCTTCGAGCTGTGGTTCCAGAACGTCGGCGCACTGTTCCTCGGCGGGCGCCTGGTCTGGGGCCAGGTCACCCAGGCCAATAGCCTGATGTGGCGGGAAGGCAGCGCCAACTGCCCGGGCGAGGTGCTGTACGACCTGCGCGGCATCTCGGGCAGCGAAGAGCTGGGGCCGATCGCCACCACGATTTTCGACTACAAGGGCACGCGCCCGCTGGACCACCGGCTGGCCTTCCTGTCCGACCACCTGATGCATGAGAGGACAAGCACCTTCGGCCTGCCATTGCCCCTGCGCCTGTCCAGTGCCGACCTGCGCCTGGCCTCCATCTTCTTCGACCGCAAGCACCTGCCCGGCGGCTACCTGCAAAGCGGCCTGGTGCCGCTGCTGATCCACGACGATTACCCCGGCATCGTCACGGTGCTGCCGGAGCGCTTTTGGACCGTTGAAGTACAGGCCCATGCCCGCCGCAATGGCTGGCCGGTCTGACAGGAAAGCGAACCATGACGATCTGGCACACCCTCGGCATCGCGCCGACGCACGACAAGCGCACCATCAAGCAGGCCTACGCGGCCCGCCTCAAGCAAATCGACACGGAGCAGGACCTGGCCGGCTTCCAGGCTCTGCGCGAAGCCTACGAGCAGGCGCTGGCCGCACCGCACGAAGAGCAGCAGGGGCAGGAGCAACATCAAGCTGCGGGCGGCTTCCCCGAGCTGCTGGCATTCGATGCCCTGGGCGGCACGCCCGAGGTGCCGCCCCTGCCGCCGCCACGGCCACGGCGCCGCACGCCGGCAGCAGCGCGCGCACCGTTCTCGGCCCTGCCCGCCCTGCCCGAGCTGCCGCTGCACGCGCCGCTGGCGCAGCCGCTGCAGCTGGACCTGGAAGCGGAGAGCGAGGCCGCGCTGGCGCAGCAGAACAGCCAGCGCTGGCTGCCCGGCCCGCGGCCGCAGTCATATGCCAAGGCGCGCCCGCAACTGCGCCCCGGCCCCAAGCCGCCGGCGCCGGAGGCTGCCGCCGACATGCTGCGCCAGGCGCTGGAACACCTGCCAGCGGAGCAGCACGCGGCGGAACTGGCGCGCCGCTACCGCCAGCCGGGTTGGGGCAACAGTGCCTTCCGCGCCGAACTGGAGGCGGCCATCGTGCGCATGCTGGAAGAGCATTTCGACCAGCGCTGGCAGATGGTGCCGGCATTCTCCAGCACCCTGGCCTGGACCTCGCGTTCGGAAGACAGCTTGCCGGACCATGCGGCCGTCCAGCGCCTGCTCAATCGCCACGCCGCGCGCAAATGGCGCCGGCAGTTCGACCAGTGGCCGCAAGAGGACCCGCTGGTGCGGGCCATGCTGATGGTGGCAGGTCCCGTCGACGAGGCGCGCTTCACCACGTTTGCCCGCCACGCCAGCCACATGGAAGCGATGCAGGAGGTCTTGCGCCACCTGGCCAAAACGCCATTCCTGGCAGACTACGAGTTCGACGCCGCGTCCGTCCAGTGGTGGGCGGAATTCTGCCGCAAGGCGCCGCCGCCGAAGGCAGCCCCCGCCCCGGCCAAGCCTCGGCCCGCTGCCCAGCGCGAGGAATGGAAGCCGGTGCAACGCTGGTACACCGGGCTGTCCTTCCCCAAGGTGATGGTGGTACTACTGGTGCTGCTGTTCTGGATCGTCAAGTTTGCAGGTTTCGTCCGCGCGCATTGAGCGCGCTTACTTGCGGAACACCTGCTTGCCGCCGACCCAGGTTTCCAGCACGCCGATCTTGCCGATCTCGCTGGCCGGGACTTTGAACAGGTCGCGGTCGGTGATGATGAAGTCGGCCCACTTGCCCTTCTCCAGCGAACCGGCCGACTGCTCCTGGTGCGCCGCCCAGGCCGCGTCCAGCGTGAAGCAGCGGAAGGCCTCGGTCAGCGTCATGGCCTGCTCCTTGTGCCAGCCGCCGCTCGGCACATCCTGCATGTCCTGGCGCGTCACGGCCGCGTGAATCCCTTGCAGCGGGTTGGGCGACTCGATCGGGAAGTCCGAGCCGCAGGCAATGCGGCTGCCCTGCTTCAGGAAGGTGTGCCAGGCGTAGGCGCCCTTGATGCGCTCGGGGCCGACGCGCTGCTCCGCCATGTTCTGGTCGGAAGTGGCGTGCGTCGGCTGCATCGAAGGCACGATGGCCAGCTGCTTGAAGCGCGGGATGTCAGCGGGCTGCACCACCTGCGCGTGCTCGATGCGATGGCGCCTCGCCGCCAGCGGGTACTGCTTGCCGAGCTGCTCGAAGCTGTCCAGGATCTGCTTGTTGCCAGCGTCGCCGATGGCGTGCACATTGACCTGGTAGCCGGCCTTCATCGCCTTTTCCATCTTGGCGTGAATGGCGGCATCGCTGTTGAACAGCAGGCCGCGCGTGTGCGGCGCGTCGCTGTAAGGATGGATCAGGGCCGCGCCACGGCTGCCCAGCGCACCATCCGAATACAGCTTGACGGCGGCCAGCGCGTAATGGCCGTCGGCGTAGGACGGCTGCGGGCCGTTCTTCGACAGCTGCTCGAAGTCGGCGCCGACGTCGCCGATCATCGCGTACACGCGGGTCGACAGCTTGCCCTGGTCGGCATACTCGCGGAACAGGCGGTCGGCGCCGGCATCGATGCCGGCATCGTGCACGCTGGTCAGGCCGACGCTGGACAGGATGCCCAGCGCACCATTGAGCATGGCGCGTGCTTCGGCCTCGGTCGGTTTCGGCAGCACCTTGTAGACGAACTCCATCGCCGTGTCGACCAGGATGCCGGTAGCGTTGCCATTGGCGTCGCGTTCGATCTTGCCGCCTTCGGGATCCTTCGTGTCTTTCGTGATGCCGGCCGCTTCCAGCGCTTTCGAGTTGACCCACATGGCGTGGCCGTCGATGCGCTCCATGGCGGCGGGACGGTCGCCCACCACAGCATCCAGTTCGGCGACATTCGGGAAGCGGCCCAGCTTCCAGATTTCCTGGTTCCAGCCCTTGCCGATCACCCACTTGCGCTGCGGGTTGGCCTGCGCGAACTTGGCGACCGATGCTTGCGCGGCCGCCAGGGAAGTGGGGCTGTACAAATCGGCGCTGGTGGCAACTTCGCCCAGGCCGAAGACGTGGCCGTGGGCGTCGATCAGGCCTGGCAGCACGGTCTTGCCCTGCACGTCGATGCGCCTGAAGCCCTTGGCCCTGGCCGCCACTTCGCGCGCGCTGCCGACAGCCACCAGCTTGCCGCTGTCGTCGAAGGCCAGCGCCTTGAACTGCACCAGCTTGCCCTTGGCATTCAGCGTGTAGCCATTGGCGTTGTCGATCATGGTGCCGGCGTTGGCGGCGGTGGCGGCGATCGCCAGCGCGGCGGCCAGCAGGGTGCGGCGGAAGGGCATGGACAAGTCCTTTCGAATTTGAAAGCAAGATTCTTGACTAGCAGAGTGTACCTGTTGACACATTCATTTACACGTGTAATCATTCACCATCATTTACACACGTAATCAATCATGCCTATCCAGATCAGCGAAGCCGAGGCGCAGGTGATGCAAGTGCTGTGGGAGCGCCATCCACAAACAGCGGAAGAAGTATGCGAGGCCTTGTCCGGCCAGGGCTGGCAGGACGCGACCATCAAGACCTTGCTGAACCGCCTGTTGAACAAGGGCGCCATCAGTGCGCAGAAGGATGGCCGGCGCTACCTGTACGCGCCGGCGCTGGACCGAGAAGACTGGCTGGCCAGCGAGAGCCAGGGCTTCCTCGACCGCATGTTCAACGGCCGCCTGGCGCCGCTGGTGGCGCACTTCAGCCAGCACAAGGCCTTGAGCAAGGCCGACATCGCGGAACTCAAAAAGCTGGTCAAGGAGCTCGATGATGGCAAGTGAAGTGCTGTTGCGCCTCCTGCTGGCCAGCGGTGCTGTGTGCGCGTTCGTGCTGCTGGTGCGCCAGCCGATGCGCCGCCGGTACGGGGCTGGCGCGGCCTACCTGATGTGGGCGGCAGTGCCGGCCAGCATGCTGGCAGCGCTGGCGCCGCGCAGCAGTGGCGCCTTGGTTGCCATGGCACTGCCTGCGCCTGTGGCAGCCGCCGCGTCGCAGTTTACGCAATCCGCCCGCGTGGTGGACACCGGCTGGGATACGGCGCTGATTGCGGCCTGGCTCGCCGGCGCCGTCACCATGGCAGGGTGGATGGCCTGGCGCCAGTGGTCGTTCCAGCGCCGATTGCAGGCCAGCGCCTGGCAAGGCGGCCCGCTGCTGCTGGGCGTATGGCGCGCACGCCTGGTGCTGCCGCATAGCTTCCGCCACGACTATGACCCGGCGGAGCGCCGGCTGGTGCTGGCCCATGAACGCATCCACGCCGAGCGCGGCGACCTGCTGGCCAACGCGGCCTGCGCGCTGCTGCAATGCCTGGCCTGGTGCAATCCATTAGTCCATATTGCTGCGGCGCGTTTCCGGCTTGACCAGGAGCTGTCCTGCGACGAGATTGTCCTGCGCCGCCACGGGCAGGCGGGCACCTACGCCAATGCGATGCTGAAAACCCAGCTTGCGGCGCAGGGCCTTCCCCTGGCTTGCCAATGGCAGGCCGTCCACCCACTGAAGGAGAGAATCATGCAATTGAAATCGTCCGTGTCCCCTGCCCGCCGCCTGGGCGGCAAGCTGCTGGCAACCCTGCTGGTGGCCGGCAGCGCCCTGGCTGCCCTGGCAGCCCACGCTGAACCTGCTGCGCCCAAGCATTACAACGTTTACCTCGACATGGACGGCAGCCGCCCTCACCTGCTGGTCAAGGAAGGCGAAAAGAGCGGCGTGGCCATCGGCGAGGGCGCGGACCAGTGGCGTGCGGACTTTGTCGTCGTGCCTGCGGGCAGCGCGATCCAGGTCAAGGCCAACGTCAGCCACGGCGGCAAGGACCTCAGCAACTTTACGCTGGAAGTGGCGGACAACGGCACCGGCAACTTCAAGGTGTCCGATGCAGGCAAGGATTTCATCGTCAAGATGCGCGTGAGCGAAGTGCACTAAAGAAGCAAGATTCGGAGTGTGGCGGGAACCAGCTGCTGGTCCAATGTGGCTTTCCCTTTTGGAGCCTGCCATGCTGACGCTTTACGATTACCTGCCTTCCCAGAACGCTTACAAAGTCCGCTTGCTGCTGTCCCATCTTGGCCTGCCTTATCACACCGAAATAGTCAGCATCTTTGAGGGGGCCGGGCAGGAGCCCTCCTACCTTGGGGTCAATCCCACCGGCGCGGTGCCGGCCTTGCGGCTCGACGATGGGCGTGTGCTGGCGGAGTCGAATGCCATCCTCACCTACCTCGCCTCGGGCACACAGTATTTGCCAGTCGATGCTTTTGCGGCGGCCAAGGTGCAGCAATGGATGTCGTTTGAGCAGGACTATGTACTGAACATCGCTTCGCTGAGGCATTGGACCATGACGGGCAAGCTGGCGCGCCGGCCGGCGGCGCTGGTCGAAATGCGGCGCGCAGGCGGGTTGCGCGCGCTGCAAATCCTCGAGCGCGAGCTGGCGTCGCGGCCTTTTATCGCTGGCGATGCTTATACCATTGCGGATATCTCCCTGTTTGCATATACCCATCGCGCGGATGAGGCGGGCTTGCCGCTGCGTGAATTTCCCCACGTTTGCGCGTGGATCGAACGCGTGCGGTCTCAGCCTGGCTTCCTCGACGAGCATCACCCGTATTCCATCGATCCACATTCCTCAGGAGAACTGCCTTGATGAGCATTCGGAGCGGGATTCCGATTCGGGGGTCTACACAAACTCTCTGAAAGTTGCTCTGAAATGGCCTGAAACGCTCTGAAATGCTCTGAAAGGCCTAGTCGTCCGGTAGAACATCGGTACGTCGCTCCATCTTGCCGTTCCGGCGCGTCGAAGCCTTCTCGATCAGGGCCAAGGCGTTGCGCAGGCTTTGCGCCATAACAGCCGGCGAAGCCGTAGAGTCGTGTGCGCGAAACTGCGGCTGCGGTCCCGGATACTGTCCACGCAAAGTTTCATGACGAATGAACCTCGCATTCTTCCAATAACGTTGGCCAGGCAGGCGCAACGACAAGACTTCCCACGCATTGCGCGCGGAACCGGCAACCTCCGCCGATTTGCACCGACACCAGTTTGCGGCTCATGATGACCTCCTTTTGTTCGCATAAAGCTTGGACAAGCCAGCGAGCTTTAAGTTCAGAGGATTTCAGAGCGTTTCAGCGAATTTCAGAGCAACTTTCAG
>JBCNOP010000245.1:0-7536 GCA_039593775.1 Pseudoduganella sp. | reverse complement strand
CATCGCTGCCGCTGTCGCACAAGGAGAACGGCAAGACTGCTGGCGTGGGAATCACCGGTGTACTGCATGAAGACAAGAGCGACAAGGTAGCCTTGTCATTGAACGCGAATTTCGCGGATGCCAAATATATGCAGACGTACCATGGCGTGACCGCATTCCAAGCCTTGCGCACGGGCCTCAAACAGTTCACGCCTAAGGCAGGCATGTACGAGGCTGCCTTCAACTTCGCCTGGGAACATCGGGTAGACCCGCGTTGGACACTCACCGGCATGCTTGGATCGAGCACGCTGGTGCGCGAAGCGGCGCGCAGCCCGATCACGCGACGTAATACCGCGCCTACGGCCGCCTTTTACGCCAGCTATCGCTATTGAGGCTAGCTCAGAGCACGTCCAGCGGAGTGGCGCGCCGCGGCGGCGCAAAGGACTTGTCCAATTGGGCCAAGTCTTCCTGGTCCAGGCGCAACGTCATTGCTGCAGCGTTGGCGCGCACATGCGCCTCGCTGGCCGCTTTAGGAATCGGCATCACGCCATCCTTGTGCAACAGCCAGGCCAGCGCGATCTGGGCAGGCGTGGCCTGGTGGCGCGCTGCGACTGCCTGCAGCGCAGGCTCGGCCAGCAAGCGCTCCTGCTCCTTGCGGCTGGATTCCAGCGGCGAGTACGCCATCACGAGGATGCCGCGTTCCTGGCACCAGGGCAGCAAGTCCCATTCTATGCCGCGCCGGCGCAGGTTGTACAGCACCTGGTTGGCTTCAATGGCATCCCCGCCGGCCAGCGCAGTGGCGGACTTCATTTGCGCGAGGTCGAAGTTACTGACCCCGAATTCATGGATCTTGCCGGCCTGCTTGAGGGCAATCAGCCCTTCCAGCGTTTCGGCAAACGGCACGCTGTCTTGCCAGTGCAGCAGGTACAAGTCGATGTGCTCGACCTTCATGCGTTTCAGGCTTTTTTCGCAGGCCGCCACAACGCCCTTGCGTGAGGCATTCTGGGGCAGCACCTTGCTGACCAGGTAAGCTTCGCTGCGGCGGCCGGCGATCGCTTCGCCAACCACCTTTTCGGAGCCGCCATCGGCATACATTTCCGCCGTGTCGATCACCGTCATGCCGAGGTCCAGCCCCAGTTGCAGGGCGCGCACTTCGGCCGCCTTGTCGGCGGCGCGCTCGCCCATATTCCATGTACCCTGCCCGATCCTGGATAGCGTCATGGCCACACTCCCGAAGTGTTGCGTCAAGCCTCAATGGCGCTGGCCGACTTGGCGGACCAGCGGTACAGACCTACCACCACAGCAGCAGCTACAGCCAGCGCGATCAGCATTGTGGTCGCCTCGCTCATGCTGTTGGCAATCGCCAGCGGTTCGCCCTTGTTGGTCAGCACGATCAGGCCGGCCAGGGCAACGTTGAACAGGCTCTCTCCGACAATGAAGCCGGACATCACCAGCACGCCAAGGCGCGAGGCAGCTTCGCCATGCTTCTTGCCGCGTACCGCTTTCTCGAAGAAGTAGCCGGCAATCGCGCCCACCACCACCGGCGAGGTCACCGCGGACGGCAGGTAGATCGCCAGGCCGACGCCCAACGGCGCGCAGCTGTACTTGCGGTTGCTGGATTTCTTCAGGATGTAGTCGAGTGCAACCAGCGCCAGGCCGATCAGGGCGCCATAGCCAATCAGGTCCCATTTCAGGTCGCCGCCGATCACGCCTTTGGCCAGCGTGGAAATCAGTGTCGCTTGCGGTGCAGCCAGCGGCTGGTCGGAAATCGCGTTCGCATTCGGCGCACCGGCAAAGCCGTTCGCATGGTTCAGCAGTTCCAGCACTGGCGGCACCACACAGGAGCCAGCGAACACGCCAATAATCAGGCCGACCTGCTGCTTCCATGGGGTTGCACCAACCAGTTGGCCGGTTTTAAGGTCTTGCAGGTTGTCGTTACCGATCACCGCAACGGCCAGCACGACGGTGGTAACGAACAGTGCAAAGGCGATCAGCGCCTGTGCGGTGTCCGGGCCCATGATCTCGCGCCCCACCCAGCCCACGGAAGTCGCGGCGCCAAGGATGGACAGGATGGCCAGGCCGGAAACCGGCGAATTGGAAGAGCCGATCAGGCCAGCCATGTAGCCGCACACCGCCGCAGCCAGCATGCCGGCAATCAGGATGTAGCCGATGCCGACCACGATAAGCGGGGTGGAGATCGAGGACAGCGGGCCGCCCGACAGGAAGGACGACAGCAGCCAGCCGGCAGGCACCATCGACAGCAGGGTCACCAGCCCGACGATGAAGATTGGCAGGTCTTTGTCTTCACGCGGCACGTCGCCGCCGCCAGCCTTGGCACGGCGTGCAGACTCCATTGCAGATTTCAGGCCGCCGACCACCGGCTTGGCCAGGGTCGCCAGGGTGACGATTGCGGCGGCGCCAATGGTGCCGGCGCCCATCATGCGCACCTGGCTGCTCCAGATGCCCAGCGCATGGTCAGCCAGCGAAACGCCGGGAGCGGCTGGATTGGCCATGGTCAGGAGCGGCACCAGAATGCCCCACGCGATCACCAGGCCGACCAGCATGGCCATGCCGACCGCAATACCCATCAGGTGGCCGGCGCCAACCAGGGCCAGCGAGCTCGATGCGCCGAGGCCGGTGGCGCCGTTGCCGAATTTGACGAAGTGCGCCACTTCAGCGGCAACCAGCTTGGCGGCGCCGAGGAAGGCGAAGATGGCCGAAGCAACGGAGCCCCAGATCACGGCCCACAGGCCCGCCTTGCCTTCTTGCGCGCCGGCGCGCGACTGGGTACCGACTTTCAGTACCTCTGCCGCAGCTACGCCTTCCGGGTACGGCAGGTCCGACTGCGACACCAGTGCACGGCGCAGCGGCATGGTGTACATCACGCCCAGCACGCCGCCAATGGCGCAGGCGCCAAAGGTTGGCCAGAACGGGATCTTGGACCACCAGCCAATCATCAGCAGGCCAGGCAGCACGAAAATCACCGATGCCAGCGTGCCCGCCGCAGAAGCGATGGTCTGCACGATATTGTTTTCCTGGATCGTCGCATCCTTGAATGCGCTGAGCAGGGCCATGGAAATCACGGCGGCAGGGATCGAGGTGGCGAAGGTCAGGCCAACTTTCAGGCCGAGATAGACCTGCGCTGCGGTGAAGACCAGTGTAATGAGAATGCCGAGGGCGATGCCGCGGACACTGAATTCGAGCGGGTTGTTCTGCGACTGGTTGCTCATCTGGGTAATCCGTTGTGTTGATAAGGATGCAAAGTGGCCGGGATATTACGCCAGATTCGCGGCGCCGCCAAATAAAATTCAGTCGTCGTCGCCGGGATCGAGGTCGGGGAACAACACTGAGGTAAACCCGAACTTGGAGAAGTCGCGAATCCGTGCTGGATACAGGATTCCCAGCAAATGATCCACCTCATGCTGCACCACCCGTGCATGGAAGCCATGGGCATCGCGCACGATGCGCTCGCCGAACTGGTCGTAGCCCTCGTAATGCAGGCGGGTATGGCGCGGCACGCTGCCGCGCAGGCCCGGCACCGAGAGGCAGCCCTCGAAGGCCTCTTCCATCTCGTCGCCGATCGGCGTCAGGACTGGGTTGATCAGCACCGTTTCCGGCACTTGCGGCGCGTCGGGATAACGCGCATTGGATTTGAAGCCGTAGATCACCAGCTGCAGGTTCACACCGATCTGCGGCGCCGCCAGGCCGGCGCCATTGGCAGCGTGCATGGTATCGAACATGTCGACGATCAGGGCATGCAGTTCCTTGGTATTGAACTCGCGCACCGGCTCGGCCACACGCAGCAGCCGGGGGTCGCCCATTTTCAGGATTTCACGCACGGCCATGCTTAGCCTCCCAGCAGTGCGAGCAAGCCCGCTTCGTCAAGAATGGTGACGCCCAGCTCTTCGGCCTTGGCCAGCTTGCTGCCCGCCTCCGCGCCAGCCACCACATACGATGTTTTCTTCGACACCGAACCGGAAACCTTACCGCCGGCCGCTTCGATCAGGGCTTGCGCCTGGTCGCGGCTCATGGTCGGCAGCGTCCCGGTCAGGACGAAGGTCTTGCCGGTCATGGCGCCTTCGGCTTCTGCCACTTCAGGCAATTGCGCCAGCAAGTCTTCGCGCAGCTCGTGCAGTGCCACCAGCGCATCGCGGTTGGCCTGTTCGCCCATCCACGCCTCAAGCGCTTCAGCCACGCTGGCTGGCAGGCCAAAGACGTTAAAGACCGGCAGGTGCGCCAGTGCCAGCAGCGTGGCGCCCGGCTTGACCTGTTCGACCTGCTCGGCGAGCTGACGGGCGCGCGGCTCGGTCAGTTTCGGGATGCCGATGGCAGCCAGCAGTGCCACTGGATCCAGTTTTTCGCGCAGTGCGGCTTTCGGCGCGTGCTCGCCTTTCGGCGAAACGCCCGCTGCCAGCAATGCATCCAGTGCTTCCTGGTTGCGTTCTTCGGCAAAGAAATCGGCAATCGATTCGGCCACCGTGCTGCCGATATCGGGCAGCACGCGCAGTACGGCCATTGGGGCCTTGCGAATCAATTCCAGTTTGCCCAGCCAATCGGCCAGGGTTTTCGCGGTCGATTCGCCAACGTGGCGAATGCCAAGCGCGAACAGCAGGCGTTCCAGCGGCGGGTTCTTGCTGGCCGCGATCGCGTCCAGGAGGTTTTCAGCCCACTTGGTCGGAACTTTGCCTTGCACCACGGTTTCCGGCGTCGTGCCATCGCGCTCGTCGGCCAGGCGCTTCATTTTCAGCAGGTCGTCCAGCGTCAGGCGGTACAGGTCCGCCACGCCGTGCACCAGGTTGCATTCGACCAGGTTGTCGATGTAGCGGTCGCCCAAGCCTTCGATATCCATCATGCGGCGGCCGCAGAAATGGCGGATCGCCTCCTTGCGCTGGGCCGAGCAGAACAAGCCGCCGGAGCAGCGCGCCACGGCCTCGTCAGCTTCGCGCACCACGTGCGAGCCGCAGACCGGGCATTCGGCAGGCAGCGCCCACATCAGCGGTTCCGGCGTCGGGCGCTTATCCAGCACCACGGACAATACTTCGGGGATCACGTCGCCTGCGCGGCGCACGATGACGGTATCGCCAACGCGCACGTCCTTGCGGCGCACTTCGTCCTCGTTATGCAGCGTGGCATTGGTGACGGTCACGCCACCGACAAACACCGGCGCCAGGCGCGCAACCGGCGTAATCGCGCCGGTACGGCCAACCTGCACCTCGATCGCCTGCACCGTGGTCAGGGCTTCTTCGGCCGGGAATTTGTGCGCCAGCGCGAAGCGCGGGGCACGCGAAACGAAGCCCAGCGCCCGCTGATCCTCGAAGCGGTTGGTCTTGTACACAACACCGTCGATTTCGTACGGCAGCGATGGCCGGGCCTTGCCGATGCGCTCGTAGTAGCCCAGCAGGCCTTCCTTTCCGCGTACCACATCACGCTCGGCGCATACTGGCAGGCCAAGTTCGGCATACCAGTCCAGCAGCGCGCTATGCGTCGCCGGCAGTTCAGCGCCGGTCAGTTCGCCGATGCCGTAAGCGTAGAAACTCAGCTTGCGCTGTGCCGTGATGCGCGAGTCGAGCTGGCGCAGCGCGCCGGCGGCGGCATTGCGCGGGTTGACGAATTCCTTCTGGCCCAGTTCGCGCTGGCGGGCGTTCAGTGCGGCGAAATCGGCCTTGAACATCAACACTTCACCGCGCACTTCCAGCACTGGAGGCGGTGCATCCGTCTTCAGGCGCAGCGGGATGCCCTTGATGGTACGGATATTGGCAGTAACGTCCTCGCCGGTATAGCCATCGCCGCGCGTGGCCGCCTGCACGAAGACGCCGTCTTCGTAGCGCAGGTTGATGGCCAGCCCGTCAAATTTGACTTCGGTGGCGTATTCCACCAACTGCACCGAATCCAGTCCTTCGCGCACGCGGCGGTCGAAGTTCTCGATGTCTTCTTCGTTGAAACCATTATTCAGCGACAGCATCGGTACCGCGTGCGTCACGGCGGCAAATTCCGCCAGCGGCGGCGCGCCCACGCGCAGGGTTGGCGAATCGGGCGCCTGCAATTCGGGGTGGGCCGCTTCGATGGACTGCAGCTCGACGAACAGCTTGTCGTATTCCGCATCCGGAATGGTCGGCGCGTCCAGCACGTGGTAGGCGTGCAGGTGGCGGTTCAGCTCCGCGATCAGCCAGGCGGCGCGTTCGGCGGGTGTTGCGTGTTGGGTGTTGCTCATGTTTCCTGGATTAGCTGAACAGGCGCAGTGCGCGGGTGGAACCGGCCGGAATATCCGATGCTGCCATATCGTCGTAGAATTCCCTCACCTGGCCGGCGATGCTGGCCAGGGTTTCGTCGGCCAGCGGCTGGTTGGCGTCGTCGACGATGGTCGCGTCCAGGCGCGCCATCAGGTTCTTGGCGCAGCCGATCATCGAGCCAAAGCCGTCGCGAGCCGGGGCGACGCAAGGCACATCCAGCAGCAGCGTCAGGCGCGAGGTGGTTTCTTCGGCCAGCGTGACATTGGTCGACAGCGAGAACAGGTAACCGCCCTCGCCGTCCGGCATCGCATAGCGGCCGTCAGGACGCACGTCGAAGCCCAGTTTTTCCAGTGCGCCCAGCAGGGTCGCGATATTCCATGGGGCGCCGTTGGATGCCAGGTTCACGCCCAGCTGCGCATCGTGGTTGGCCACGAAGCGGTGCAGGTTTTTCGCATCCTGCATCACCTCGATCATGTCCGGGATCTGCGGCTCAGCGCCGATTTCGTCGGACACGCTGCGCAGGCGGGTCACCAGTTCGGAGTATTCCAGCTCGTTCAACGCGGTACTGCGGCTGGCCAGTTGCACGCCGCCTTGCAGCTTGGTGTACACCACGCCATGGCGCACCGGCTCCCAGTCGCCACTCACGGCCAGGCCAATGAAGTGGATAGGCTTATTGCCGACAAAGCGCAGCTTCTGCAGCGCCGGCAGCAGCTTTTCGCCGCGCGCCGGGGCTTCCAGCTCCAGCGGCAGCAGGCAATCGATCAGCGGGTCGACCAGGCAGGTGGCCAGTTCTTCCGCCGGCACGTCTGCATCAGCGCTGCGCACCGGCAGTGCCGGCTCGTCGCTGTCCGGCGCGATATTTGGCGCCGCGACGTTGCCGACATGGCCGCCGACGTGTTCCGGAACGCCGTAGGCGCCCGAGCCGGCGTCCGGCATCGGCACATCATCAAGGTGGAAGCGCGGTTCGGCGCGCACACCATCATCGCTACGCATCAGGACATCGTCGTGCTGGCCGTCGAAGGCACGCTCGACGCGTTTTTTCAGCTTGTACTCCTGCCACTTGTTGTAACTAATGACGCCAACGACGAACACACCGCCGGCGGCAATCAAACTCATTTGGAAATCTGTCATCATGCGGCTTGAGCCTCTGTAGCAAATGTTGCGGCGGATTCCATGTCCACCGCCACGATGCGCGATACACCTTGTTCCTGCATCGTCACACCGATCAGTTGATTGGCCATCTCCATCGCAATCTTGTTGTGCGAAATGAAGAGGAATTGGGTCTGGTCGGACATGCGCTTGACCATGCGGCAGAAGCGCTCGGTAT
>JBCNOP010000244.1:0-7583 GCA_039593775.1 Pseudoduganella sp. | reverse complement strand
CCGCCCAGCATATCGCGCGCCACGCGGGCGATGTCCAGCGACTTGCCGCAGGAGTTGCGCTTCATGATGGAAGTGATTTCGACGGCGGCTGTGCCTTCGTCCTTCATGCGGCCCAGGCGCAGGCAGCCTTGCAGGCCGAGGGTGATTTCGGTCTGCATGTCGGCCAGCTTCTTCTGCACCAGCTGGTTCGCGGCCAGCGGGCGGCCGAACTGCTTGCGGTCCAGGGTGTACTGGCGGGCAGTGTGCCAGCAGGCTTCCGCTGCACCCAGCGCACCCCAGGCGATGCCGTAGCGGGCCGAGTTCAGGCAGGTGAACGGGCCTTTCAGGCCGCGCACGTCCGGGAAGGCGTTTTCTTCAGGGCAGAACACTTCGTCCATCACGATTTCGCCGGTGATCGATGCGCGCAGGCCGAACTTGCCGTGGATGGCAGGTGCGGACAGGCCTTTCATGCCTTTTTCCAGCACGAAGCCGCGGATCGCGCCTTCATCGTCCTTGGCCCACACGACGAAGACGTCGGCTACTGGCGAGTTGGTGATCCACATCTTGGAGCCGGTCAGCGAGTAGCCGCCTGGCACCTTCTTGGCGCGGGTGATCATCGAGCCTGGGTCGGAACCGTGGTTAGGTTCGGTCAGGCCGAAGCAGCCGATCCACTCGCCGGTGGCCAGCTTTGGCAGGTATTTCTGTTTCTGGGCTTCGGTACCGAATTCATAGATCGGTACCATGACCAGCGAGGACTGCACTGACATCATCGAACGGTAGCCGGAATCGACACGTTCCACTTCGCGTGCGATCAGGCCGTAGGCCACGTAATTCAGGCCAGGGCCGCCGTATTGTTCAGGAATGGTCGGGCCCAGCAGGCCCAGTTCGCCCATTTCGCGGAAGATGGAGGTGTCCATCTGCTCGTGGCGGAAGGCTTCCAGGATGCGCGGTTGCAGCTTGTCCTGGCAGTAAGCCGCGGCGGCGTCGCGCACCATGCGCTCGTCGTCGGTAAGCTGGTCGTTCAGCAGCAGGGGATCGTCCCAGTGGAATGCGGCTTTGCTCATGTTGCTTCCTGTCTCTCTTTGTTTATAAAAAAATCAATCATTTCAACAGGTCACGGAACTTCCCGCCGTGGAAAACCAGCGGTGCGTTTCCGGCAAATTCGCAGTGTTCGACCTCGCCCACGAAAATCACGTGGTCGCCCTCCGGGTAGCGGCTACGGTTGTGGCATTCAAACCACGCCGTGCAACCCTTCAGGATCGGCTGGCCGGTGCGCGACAGCTCGTATTCGACGGTATCCCACGGGTCTTCCGTGCGGGTCGAAAACAGCTTGGCCAGATGGGCCTGGTCGGCGCTCAGCACATTGATCACATAGTGCGAATTTCCGCTGAAAATGGGCAGGCTGTTAGCGCCAGTGCCCAGGCTCCACAGCACCAATGGCGGGTCGAGCGAGACGGAATTGAAGGAACTGGCCGTCAAGCCGCGGAAACTGCCATCAGCGAGCCGCGTGGTAATCACGGTCACACCCGTGGCAAATTGCGACAGTGCCTGGCGAAAATGCACACTATCGAATTCGCGCGAGGTGGCGCGTGGGGAGCTGGTATTCATGCGGGACCTGTTTGTTTCAAAGAGATTATGCCAAAGAACGATAGTCTAACCTTTGGCGAAAGCGACGGGGATTTTAGCTAAGGCGGCACTTTTTGAGCAGTGTGCGCCGATTTGCGCTACAGTAATACTTCCGGTACGTGAGGAGGGCGATATGGCTGAAGTAGCAATCCTGGGCGGTGGATGCTTCTGGTGCACCGAGGCGGTGTACCTGGAGGCGAAAGGTGTCACCAAGGTCGAATCCGGCTACATGGGCGGCGCGCAGCCGAATCCCACGTATGAACAGGTGTGTACCGGCGAAACCGGCCACGCCGAAGTGGTGCGGCTGGAATTTGACCCGTCCCAGATCAGCTATCGCGACCTGCTGGTCATCTTTTTCACGATCCACGACCCGACCACCCTGAACCGCCAGGGCAATGACGTCGGCACCCAATACCGTTCGGTGATCTTCTACCAGGATGCCGAACAGGAAGCCACCGCGCGGCAGGTGATCGCGGAAATGGCCCATGTCTGGGACGCCCCAATCGTCACCGAGCTGGCGCCGGCCGCGCCGTTCTACAAGGCCGAGGACTACCACCAGAACTACTTCGCCCAGCATCCGCTGCAAGGCTATTGCGCCTTTGTTGTGGCGCCCAAGGTGGCCAAGTTCCGCAAGATGTACGCCGATAAGCTCAAGACCTAGAACCGGGGAAGCAGGGCGCTGATGGGGCACCGCGCCGCAAATCCCTATTGCGCTCCCAGGATCTTTCGCAAGGTCCAGCCATTATCGTAAGTGATATCGTTGATGCGCCATCCAGCTCTGGTTTGCACCAGGGAATACACGAGCTGCGTCGACTGCGAACCGATGCGCATGTGCCCTACAACCGTATCGCCCGATAGGCCGGTCTTGAAACTCACCGACGTGCCGGCAGGATCCTGGTTTCCCCATAACGGAGCGAAATCGAGCCTGCAAATCTCATGTGTGGTGCTTGTGCAGACCCTATCGCGATGTATGAGTTCAAACAGGTCCGGCGTGATATAGCGCAGCAGGACTTCCTTCGGCTGGTCTATGAAGTAGGGACCCATAGGCTCATCCAGCACCGCCTCGAAAGCAAATGCTTTATACAGGCTATTTACAAGCGCAACTTGCGGCGGCGGGATTTCGGCAGAGATGGCTGAAGACGCGAAACTCAAGGTCGCGACAAAAAAAGAAAGGCGAAGTTTGTTCACGGTGGCAGAAGTTCTACAGCGGTCGTAATTGATCGGCGAGGCTGCGCGTCTTTTCAGTCACCTCAGTGCCGGTATGCAGGGTCGACTTACGTTCAATCAGCATGATGTGGCACTCTTGCTCCGCAATGGGATTGTGCCTTACGCCTTTGGGTACGACGAACGTCTCGCCTTCACCAAGGATAACCGTCCTGTCTTCCATTTCGATCTTCAACGAGCCTTTGAGGATGTAAAAAAGTTCGTCTTCATTTTCGTGGCTGTGCCAGGTGAGCGAGCCAAAGACCTTGGCAACCTTGACGAATGAGTCGTCAAGTTCAGCCACTACGCGAGGTGACCAGTATTCGGCCAGGCTGGCGGCAATTCGGTTCGGTGAAACGACATCATTCATTGGATGTACCTCGTGGGCGATGCCCGGTGCCTTCACCGGGCGTGATGAACAGCACCTTGGCGCTGTGTGAGACGTTTGCCGTGTGCCAGGTGCCGCGCGGGACGAGCAGGAATTGGCCTGGCTGTTCGAGCGTGACCTTGCGCTCGCCATCGCTCATCTCCAGCACAAATTCGAGAGCACCCGAAATCAGTACGACGACTTCTTCGCCGGCAGGGTGCTGCTCCCAGCTCGCCCAGTCTTCGCTGAAGTCGTAAGTGGACACCAGCCGCCCCGGCCCAAGGTGGTCAAAGCCGCCTGAAGCCAGGTCCTGCCAGAACGATTCGTTGACCTCGAGCGGGATTGATGTTCCGTCCGGGCCAAGGTGCAAGAAAGTGTCTACGGCTTTGAAAGGTCCAACGGCAGTCGGCATGGCGGATACTCCTCCAGTGAAGTGGATCACATCCCGGATATTGGACCGCAGTAGAGGGCAGTCCTGCAAACGACGAGTTGCGCGACCCCAAAGCCAGCACAACATCCGGCGAAAGTCATGGCGAAAGCAGCAGCGGGAGGCAGGGTGCGCCGCCGCGCATATAAAGCTGCAGCGACCGCTGCCAGCGCAAGACCAGGCAGCGAGAACAGATGGCCGAGGCCCAGCAAACCTTCCGGCCGCGCCAGCGAGGCTTGCCACGCCCAGTAGCCGAGGAAGGTTGAGGTCAGCGCAACGGCCGCGCCCAGCGTAGACAACGGCGGCGCCTTGGTAATCTGGATCAGCCCCACCAGGCCGCACCAGGCAAGCACGTAATACCACGGCCCCAGATAGGCCGGATCACCGAAGATGAAAACTGCGGCAAGCAATACAGTCCCAAGGCCAAATGCCAGCGCGATGTCGAGTGTGCGTGTCAATTTGAATCCGATGCCAGCAAGAGGGCGCGAACCTGCTTGTATTCCTCGACCCGCGCCAAGTCCTTTTCCGTCGGATTGGCGATGCGGCCGAGGTCCATATTTTCTGCATTGTCAGCGAGCTTGACGGCGCGCGCAATTGGATTCAATGCCGCGCGTGCCGCAGCCTGCATCCGGGTTTCTCCGGGACGCTTGGTCAGCGCTTCGATGGCAGCGACGACCTCGGCGGGAAAGCCGGACTCGGTCAACTGCGCCAGTGTAACCGGTGTGTCTTCGACGACGTCATGCAGCACCGCAGCCATGCGTTCGACCTCGCTCGAGACGCGAAGCATCACGCGTAGCGGGTGAAGGATATAAGGCTGGCCGGCCTTGTCGAGCTGGCCGGCATGCGCTGCAGCAGCAATTTCGATGGCTCGTTCGAGTGTGGACATGGTGCGAAATTGACGAAGTAGCTTAATCAAATTAAGCAGGGTGGGAATTAACGATTTTTTTAATTGTAAACCCTGCAATAGAATGCTTGCTGTTTTAATTGTTCAGGCTAATGCAAGCGGACGTTGAGCGTTAATGCAACTACTATTGAAATCACTATTGGCGGGCTTGCTGAGCGCAGCCGTGACGATGGCCCCAGCTCAAGCAGGCAAGGCCGGCGATCAATTTGTGCCGACCAAACTGCGCAGCGAATATTTGCGGATGCCCTTGGATGAATTGTCGCCGATGCTCGACTGGCTCGTTGGTGAGCGCGTCACGACAGCCCGCGTCAGTCCGCTTCTGATCCAGGCCATGATATTGCATGGGCAAAATGAACAGGCCCTTTCGACAATCCAGGCGGCGCGTTCGGCCGCAGACAAGGCTTTGCAGCGCGATATGCTGTTCTTTACCGAAGGGCTGTTGGCCGAATCACGCGTCAAAGGATTGGATGCTGCCCAATTTACGAAGACCGCCGCGCAGCGCGTTGCTGCCTTGCCTTGGCCGGCTGCGCGTAGCCGCCTGAAAGAAGTGCTCCGCGCCCTCGACATTCCACCGTTCGAGGCAACGTTGGCCGAGTCGGTTTATTCCGATCCAGCGTATCGGCTAGCACCCCTCAATTCGCCCGGACTGTTTGCTGCCAATATTGTGGAAACGCGATTCTCTGGTGAGATATTGGGCCCGTATGCAGCGAGCCTGCGCGCCGTCATTCAAGACCGCCTCGAGCATGCGTCCAGCGGGCCCAGCTATTGGCAACAGCGGGCGTACCCGCCATTGCCGCAACAAGGGAAAACTGTTCGCGTGGCGGTATGGGAGAAGGATGGTGTTGAGATCGGCTTATTCAAACATCCTGAAGGCGGCTGCCTGGTTGTGGGAGCTGGTAAAGATTGCCTGATCGATCCGCAGGTCGACGGCATGGATCGTTCCCGCGCGTGGGCCTTCGTCAAGGGCATGCACGATGCCAGGGCAAGCGAACCCTCGAAGGAAACCCGCGCCTGGGAAGAATGGCAAGTCCAACTTGCTGCAGAGATTAACCTGCTTAACGCTGATCCGAAGCGCCACGAACAATTGGTCAAGACCGTGCAGCACCTGGGCCAGACGACGGTTGTGTTGGCGGACGCACTGCCAAGACTGCACGGAACACATGTGGCGGGCATCATCGCCCAAGACAACCCATTCGTGGAATTGCTTGCGATACGCGACGACACTCTCAGGGCTGGCGGCGCGAACCAGTTCCGCAAGATCGGCGCTTTCCTGCAAGCTAACAAGGTCAGGGTCGTCAATATAAGTTGGGGGACTGACGTCGATCGCATGCCGGCATCGGAAGTGGCGATGTTCGAAAAGCGCATGAAAGACCTCTTGTCCGCCTTCCCCGACACATTGTTCGTGGCTGCCGCAGGCAACGATGACAATTCAATCGACACGCACCGATTCTTGCCTGCCGCATTGAGCGCCCCCAATTTGTTAACGGTTGGCGCGGTGGACCAGGATGGACAGGTAACGTTTTTCACCAACGTCGGCGGCGGCGTCTCGCTGTATGCCAACGGCGACACGGTGCGTAGTATCGGACCAACTGGCTATCCCCTGGTCATGAGTGGAACCAGCATGGCGGCGCCACAAGTTTGCAATGCTGCGGCCAAGTTGCTGAGTCAGCACCCGGAATTATCTGTCGCTGAATTGAAGCACCTGCTGATCGATGGCGCAGACGAACTGCCGGCCGGCGATCAGCTTGCCTCACCAATCAGGATTCTCAATCCGGCCCGTAGCGCCGCATTGGGCGAGCGATGATCAAGCGTCAGCCGCCCGCTCCCATCACGCGGTTGAAGTAGACAGTTGGATGTCCTTGGCGAAGGCGATACAACTGCGCAGGGCGGTTGCTGCCATGTCGTTGCTTGCCAGGGATCTCTTCGAGGAAGTCGCCTTCCTTGATTCGTTTGCGAAACGCGCTCTTTTCCACCGGCCGCCCGAGGATGGTTTCATAAACACGCTGCAAGTCCGAGAGCGTAAATTCAGCCGCCAGCAAATGCACGGGAATCGAAGTGTATTCAACCTTGTTGCGCAGGCGCTGCAGGGCCACGTCGAGAATGGTTGAATGGTCGAAGGCCAGCGCATCTTTTGCCGCCAGGCTTTCCACTGGATGCCAGCTTGCGGCATCGCTGCCGGAGCCATGGCGCAGCTCCATGCCATCCGACCCGATCAAAGCGAAGTAGGCGAAGGTCGCCGACCAGCCGCGCGGGTCGCGCGTGGCGCTGCCGAAGCCTTGCAGCTGTTCGAGATAGGGCGCTTCCACACCAGTCTTTTCGCGCAGCTTGCGCAGCGCCGTCGCATCGAGATCCTTGTCGCGGTGAATGTCGATGAAGCCACCTGGCAGTGCCCAGCGTCCCTTGTGCGGGTGCTCTCCGCGCCGCACAAGCAGCACGTGCAGTGCCTGCTCGCGAATCGTAAAGATGACGAGATCGACGCTGGTGAGCGGAACGTCAAAGTCGTGAATGTTGTACTTGCGCAGGAATTCCTGCTCTGTTTCGCTGCCGCTCATGGGGGTCCTCGTCTGTTGAGCCACCATTGTAACCGCCTTAGTGACAAACAAAAATAACTTAGTGCATAAAATAATTAAGTTAATGTAATATATGCACTAACATAAAAACAAAGGCGACATCATGCGAGCCGAACAACTTGGCCTCGGCATCTTCACAGTGGACCAATTCCTCAACGAAGCCGAATGCCAGCACTACATCGAAATGGGCGAACAGATGGGCTACCAGCCCTCCGAGGTCAACCTGCGCACGGGATCGGTGCGCCGCGAGGACATTCGCAACAACGACCGGGTGATCTTCGACGATCCTTGCCTGGCCGAGTTGCTGTTCAAGCGTGCCGCACCGCTGCTGCCCGCGACCATTGCTGAATGGCACCTGCACGGCCTGAACGAGCGTTTTCGCTTTTATCGCTACGGCCGCGGCGAGTACTTCAAATGGCACAAGGACGGCTCGTTCGAGAAATCGCCGGACGAGGTGAGCATGCTCACCTTCCTGATCTACCTGAATGCCGGCTTCGAAGGCGGCGA
>JBCNOP010000243.1:0-7584 GCA_039593775.1 Pseudoduganella sp. | reverse complement strand
TGGACGAACAGGTGCCAGTCGAGATCATCGCCGGCGTGAACGCCTTTACCGCCGCCTGCGCCGAAGTGCCGGTGCCGTTCGCCGAACAGGACGACACCGTCGCCATCGTGCCCGCCGCATACGGCGTCAGCGCCGTCGACCGGCTGCTGCCTGATTTCGACACCCTGGTGCTGATGAAGGTGAAGCCATTGCTCGATGAACTGATCGACTGGCTTGAGCGCAAGGACCTGCTGGCCGGCGCGCACTTCATCGAAAGAGTCGGCGCACCGGACGAACGCCGCTTCAGCGGCAGCGACATCCTGGCGCTGCGGGGCACCAAAGTCAGCTACCTCTCGCTGCTGATCCTAAAACATTCGCATCGCATTCGCGGCGAACGAATCAAGGGCTGCCTCAAGAAGGCCGGCCCGCAACCAACCTCACTGGAGACTGCATGAGCAGCTTATCACCCGTCGAAACAGCAGCCCCACGCCTATGCCTGGTGGCCATTACGAAGCATGGCGCAGCGCAGGCTGCACGCCTGGCCGTCGACCTGCCTGGTGCCGACATCTGCACGTCTGCCAAGTTCGCGGCGCAGTTTTCCGGCTTGCCGAACGTTGTACACGCTTACGAAGGCGCGCTGCGCGATGAAATTGGCCCACTGTTTGAAGGCTACGACCAGATCGTGTTCTTCGTATCGCTGGGCGCCGTGGTGCGCCTGATCGCACCGCACCTGCGCAGCAAGGACGAAGACCCGGGTGTGATCGTGGTCGACGATGCCGGCCAGTACGTGATCCCCGTGCTGTCCGGCCATGTCGGCGGCGCCAATGAATGGAGCGAACGCGTGGCCGACCTGCTGGGCGCCGCACCCGTGCTGACCACCGCGTCGGACGTCGGCCGCACGATCCCCGTCGATATCCTCGGCCGCCACCTTGGCTGGAGGGTGGAAGCGCCCAAGATCAACATTACGCGAGTCTCAGCCCACGTTGTGAACGGCGAGCCGATCGCCTTCGTGCAGGAAGCGGGCAGCCCGGACTGGTGGACGCGCACGACGCCCATCCCGGAGAACATTCACTTCTTCAAGCGCTTCGACGACGTGCTGCTGGAGCGCTATACGGCGCTGCTGTGGGTAACCCATGCCGAGGTCCCGCAGGAACGCTGGGACGCGTTGAATGAGCGCCTGGTGGTCTACCGTCCACCGCAGGATGAGGCAGCGTGAACACGTTCACTATCGGCCTGGGTTGCGACCGTGGAGCCATGCTGGAGACGGTACGCGATGCCGTTCACGCTGCGCTACGTGACGCCGGCGCCCAAGCCAGCCAGGTAGCCGCCGCCGCAAGCATCACCCTGAAACGTGATGAAGAGGCACTGCTCGCCTTCGCGCAAGAGTGCGGCTGGCCGCTGCACTTTTACACGCCGGAGGAACTGGCCGTCGTGCCCGTTCCCAACCCATCGGAAACCGTGCGCCGCTACACCGGCACGCCCTCGGTCAGCGAGGCCGCCGCGCTGCTGGCCGCCGGGCCTGGCACGCCAATGAGCGCACTGGTCATCGAAAAATTCAAACTGCGAGGCGCGGACAACCGCAATGTCACCGTCTCCATCGCAAGGAAAAATCCATGAACGCACAACTCGAACAGCCTGCAGCCGCGGGCAAGATCATGCTGGTGGGCATAGGCCCCGGCAGCGTGGAGCATATGACCCAACGCGCGCGCGACGCGATTGCGGAAGCAGACGTGGTCATCGGCTACGTCACCTACATCAAGCTCGTGGCCGACCTCATTGAAGGCAAGGAGATCATCCGCAAATCGATGACGGAGGAGCTGGATCGCGCCGTCAGCGCCCTGGAAGCGGCACGCGCCGGCAAGAAGGTTGCACTGATCTCATCCGGCGATGCGGGCGTGTACGGCATGGCCGGCCCGACTTACGAAGTGCTGTTCCAGTCCGGCTGGACGCCGGAGGACCCGGTGCAAGTGGAGATCATCCCCGGCGCATCTGCCCTGAACAGCTGCGCCGCCCTGGTCGGGGCACCGCTGACGCACGACTTCTGCGCGATCTCCCTGTCCGACCTGCTGACGCCCTGGCCGACCATCGCCCGCCGCCTGGATGCAGTGGCGATGGCCGACTTCGTGGTCGCGCTGTACAACCCGAAAAGCGGCCGCCGTACGCGCCAGATCGTCGAAGCGCAACGCCTGTTCCTGCGCCACCGCCGACCTGACACACCGGTTGCCATCGTCAAGAGCGCCTACCGCCGCCGCGAGAACATCGTATTCACCACGCTGGACGCCATGAGCGACGCCGACATCGGCATGCTCAGCACCGTCCTGATCGGAAACAGCAATACATTTGTGCGCGATGGCCTGATGGTGACCCCGCGCGGCTACGCCAACAAATACGATATGCAAGAGGGCGGGGCAACGCGCGAGGGCGAACGCGCCGGCCGTTCGCTGTCGACCGGCTTGCTGGGATGGCTCGATACGCTGCGCGCCGAACATGAAGCCGGCGCCAGCATCGAAGTGCTGGCAACGCAGTACCGCCTGCCGGCCGATTACATTCAGGCCACGCTGGACGAACCGTGGGAAGCCGAAACGAGCAGCGAAACCGAAGGGAGCGAAGCATGAGCGACACTCCAGTGAAACCGAAGATCAGCAGCTACCACCGCCACCTGTTGATCTGCACCGGCCCACGCTGCACCGCCGACGGCCAGTCGCAAGCCTTGTTCGATAGCCTGGGAGACAAATTCAAGGCCGCCGGCCTGAACGAAGGCGAACTGCGTGTGAAGCGTAGCCGGGTAAGCTGCTTCGCCGCCTGCAAGGGCGGCCCGATCGTCTGCGTCCAGCCGGATGGCACCTGGTACTACAATGTCACTCCCGAGAATATGGACCGCATCATCGACCGCCACCTGTGCAATGGCGAGGCCGTTGAGGAGATCGTGTTCCATCAACAGTGAGAGCGGAAGTGCAAAGCAGTTTTGACCAGGCAGGGATTCATGCCGTTTATCGTGTAATTGCCGAACGGCGCGACGTGCGTCACTTCGTGCCCGGTGCAGTCGATGAAGACTTGCTCATGCGGCTCCTGGGCGCTGCGCACCAGGCTCCAAGCGTTGGCCTGATGCAGCCCTGGCGCTTCATCCGCATCCAGGACCCCGCGATACGAGAGCAGATGGTCCAGCTGGTCGAGGAAGAACGCCAGGCGACCGGCGCCGCCCTCGGTGACCGCAACGAAGAATTCATGCGCTTGAAGGTGGAAGGCCTTCGCGAGTGCGGCGAAGTGCTGGTTGCGGCGCTGATGGACCGGCGCGAAAAGCACATCTTCGGCCGCCGCACCTTGCCGGAGATGGACCTGGCTTCGGTGGCCTGCGCCATCCAGAACATGTGGCTGGCCGCCCGCGCGGAAGGCCTGGGCATGGGCTGGGTATCGCTGTTCGATCCGGTCAAGCTGGCGGCCCTGCTGGGTATACCGGAAGGCGGCAAGCCCGTCGCCATCATCTGCCTGGGCCACGTCGCCGGCTTCTATCCCAAGCCCATGCTGGAACTCGAAGGGTGGGCCATGCGCGGCAAGCTGGCCGACTTGGTTTATACCGACCGGTGGCAAGATAACAACAGTGCATAGCGTATAATCGCCGCCGTTTGGTGCCTCGCGCGCGTTCAAGTGCGCAGTTAAACGGGAAACACATGGCCGTGCTGCTTCAGCCGGCAGGCCAGGGTGTGCTGCCCCCGCAACGGTAAGCAAGCGTCGTTCTTCAGCGACAGGCCGTCTCACAAGCCACTGTGCGCAAGCATGGGAAGGCAAGACGGTCAGCCTTGCCAGCCCGGATACCGGCCAGACAGGTGGTGCATGCGTCGGCAACGATGCGCGCGCTGTTCGGTCGCGCTCACGGGGAGGTGGGCGGGATTGCCGATTCAAACATCCATAATGAAAAAATCATTGATCCCCATGATCGCGGGGGCATTGTGTGCTGTCGCGCACGCACAAGAGCAAGAGACGCCAGCCAGGGTATACGTTGTTGGGCACCACTACGACAATGGCATTCGCACTTCCGACGCAGCCAGCGAAGGAACCATCACCGCAGCGCTGATCGCCAACAGGCCCGCTTTGCGGCCCGGTGAAATCCTGGAATTCGTACCGGGCATGATCGTCGCGCAGCATAGCGGCGACGGGAAGGCAAACCAGTATTACCTGCGCGGCTTCAACCTGGACCACGGGACCGACTTCGCGACCTACGTCGACGGCATGCCGGTCAATATGCGCACGCATGGCCACGGCCAGGGTTATACGGACCTGAACTTCCTGATCCCGGAGCTGGTAAGCCGGGTGCGCTACCGCAAAGGACCTTATTACGCCGACGAAGGCGATTTCTCCTCGGCTGGCGCGGCGCATATGAGCCTGGCGGATAAGCTGAACGACGGTTTCGCTTCGCTGACCGCAGGCGCGGATGCCTATCGCCGCGGCGTGGTGGCGAATTCCACCGGAGTGGGCGGCGGCAACCTGCTGTACGCACTGGACCTGGGACACAACGATGGGCCATGGCAGATGCCGGAACGCTTCCACAAGTCGATTGGCGTGCTGCGTTACAGCGCAGGTACCAGCGCTGAGCGTTTCAGCATCACCGGCATGGCCTACAAGGCTGGCTGGCATGCGACCAGCCAGATCCCACTACGCGCAGTGCAGGACGGCCGCCTGGACGAATTCGGCGCAGCCGACCCGAGCGACGGCGGCCGCACGGCGCGCTACAGCCTCTCGGCCGAATGGCGCAAGCGCGCCGGCGATACGCTGACGGAGGCCCACGCGTATGTTGTGCGCAACGACCTGTCGCTGTATAACGACGTCACATACTTCCTCGACGACCCCCTCAACGGCGACCAGGTGATGCAGACGGAACGCCGCAAGATGACGGGCTTCGACCTGACTCATACCTGGTTCGGGCACCTGGGCGAGCGCTCGATGGAAAACAGCGTTGGTGTGCAGGGCCGCTTTGACCGCGTTGCGCCGGCAGGGCTGTTTGCAACCTCGCAGCAGCGCGTGCTGCATCCGATTGCCGTATCGCGCGTGACCGAGGCTAGCGCCGCAGCGTGGTACCAGAACACAGTGCAGTGGACGGATTGGCTGCGCTCCATCGCCGGCGTACGCTACGACAGCTATCACTTCGATGTCGGCAGCTCAATTGCGGAAAATTCGGGGAAGGTGAACGACCACATTGCTTCGCCCAAGCTGTCGCTGGTGCTTGGCCCATGGAGCAAGACGGAGTTCTTTGTGAACTACGGCGAAGGCTTCCACAGCAACGACGCACGCGGTACTACCGCGCGCTTGTCGCCGCGCGAGCGGGAGCCGGTTGAACCGGTAACGCCGCTGGTGAAAACGCGCGGCGCCGAGATAGGTGCGCGCAGCGAGATCGTGCCGGGCCTGCAAAGCTCGATGGCGCTGTGGCGCCTGCGATCCGGCTCAGAGCTGGTGTTCTCCGGCGACGCGGGCGATACCGCGCCAAGCCGCGCCAGCAAGCGTTCCGGCATCGAATGGAATAACCACTACGCAGCGAACAGCCACCTTCTGCTGGACCTCGACCTGGCCTATTCCCGCGCGCGCTACACCGAGTTCGACCCGGCCGGCGACCGCGTTCCGGGCGCAGTAGAAAAAGTGGCTTCGTTTGGCGTGACCCTGAACGACATCGGCGCCTGGTCCGGCGCCTTCCAGATGCGCTATTTCGGGCCACGCTCACTGATCGAAGACAACAGCGTCCGCTCGTCCAGTACCGCGATCGCCTACCTGCGCGCCGGCTATCGCTTCGACCGCCGCTGGCAGCTCACGGCCGACGTGTTCAACCTGTTTGACCGCAAGGCCAGTGATGTCGACTACTACTACGCCTCACGCCTTCCAGGCGAACCGGCAGAGGGAGTGAACGACATCCACTTTCACCCCGGCGAACCCCGCACGCTGCGTTTGACCTTGCGCGCCGCGTTCTGAGGGGCCACCCCGGCCAGGTATGCGCACAGCATATCGGCCAGGGCACCTGCATAGGACGTAATCTCGTCATCGGTGCGCGGCTCTTGTGAGAACTGCTGCCCGACGGAGCTGAGCGTATCCATCACCAGGCCGCTCGCCAATGTGCGCTCAGCGTCGGTAGCCGTCGGCAACGCCTCATCTATGAAAGCGCGGAACATCTGATCGCCGGAGGCCCTGGTCTCGACGGCCTCCGGCGCGTCGCGGTAAAGCGGCGCCGCATCGGCCAGCGCCGTGCGGACCTCCGCTTCTTCACATTCCGACCGCACAAAGGCGTGCACCAATGTACGCAGGCGTTCCAGCGGTGGCTTCGCCGCATCCTGCAGGATTTCCGACAGCATGGCAGAAGTCTGATGCCACTCATCGCTTTGCAAGCGGAACAGGATGGAAGCCTTGTTGGGGAAGTACTGGTAGATCGAACCCACGCTCACGCCAGCACGCTCCGCAACGCGCGTGGTAGTGAAGCGCCGCGCACCTTCCTTCGCCAAAACCTGAATAGCTGCCTGCAGGATCGCGCTCACGAGGTCATTGGAACGGGCCTGTTTTGGCTTTCTTCTCGAGGAAACACGGGAGTTCTTGTTATCGGTCATGGTGGCCGCTGGGAATGCGAATATGAAACGTGAAGGATTATTCATATTATTCCTGCTCTTACACAAGAAAGGAATACCCCATGATTACCCTCTACTCCGCCCCCGTAGCGCCCCTGCTCAATCGGCTGTTCGCCGAAGCCGAAAACACTCAAGTACCGGCGCTGGCTGCATTCGCTGCCATGCCTGTCGATGAACGCGGACGCCTCCTGAGCAGCAAGACCGACTATAAGGAGATCTACGCGAGCCTGAAGGACGCCGCTATTCCGGTGTCGCGCGAGACCGGATTGCTACTGTACCTATTGGCACGCAATGCCAAAGCCCGCGTGATCGTCGAATTCGGCACCTCGTTCGGCATCTCAACCGTGCATCTTGCCGCAGCCCTGCGCGACAACGGCGGCGGCCAGTTGATCACCACAGAATTCGAGCCATCCAAAGCAGCGCGCGCCCGCGACAACCTGGCCGCCGCAGGCCTGCTCGACCTGGTGGAAATCCGTGAAGGCGATGCGCTGGAAACGCTGCGCAGCAACCTTCCAGAGCAGATCGACCTGCTGCTGCTCGATGGCGCCAAGGGACTGTATTACGACGTCCTGCGCCTTGTTGAAGATCGCCTGCGGCCCGGTGCCCTGATCATCGCCGACAATGCGGACTACTGCCCTGAGTATGTGGCGCTGGTGCGCAACTCGGAGGGCTACCTGTCCGTGCCGGTTGCCGAGGATGTCGAATTGACGATGAGGCGCGGCTAGTGCTTCCGCAGCAAGATCCATTGTGCATAGCGCCTGACGTAGGGCCTGCGGGGGCTGGCCAGGATAATCCGGCAAGCCTCGGCAGTCCGCTGGAAGTCGAGGTGCATCGCCAGGCGTAATTGGTCTTTGAACTGTTCGGAAAACTGGCCAGAAGCCAGGCGCGAGGTAATAGCATCCACCAACTGCACACGATGCTGCTGCCCGAGTTCGCAATGCTTGAGGCGGCGGCACATCATTGCGCGTGCACGTCCATGCCAGAATCCGCGGGTTTCCGCGACGAC
>JBCNOP010000242.1:0-7618 GCA_039593775.1 Pseudoduganella sp. | reverse complement strand
CACCACGAGCGCTTGCGGCTGGCCCAGCGCAACGCCTTGCGCCTGCAAAAGCTGGTCAACACCTTGCTGGACTTTTCGCGCGTGCAGGCCGGCCGCATGCACGCCAGCTACGCCCAGGTGGACCTGGCCGCCCTCACGCGCGACCTCGCAAGCGGCTTCCGCTCCGTGGTCGAGAGCGCGGGCCTGACCCTGACGGTCGATTGCGACGCAATCGATGCCAGTGCCTGGGTCGATATCGCACTGTTCGAGAAAATCGTGCTGAACCTGCTGTCCAATGCCTTCAAGTTCACCTTTGACGGCGGCATCACGGTCAGCCTGCGGCAGGACGGACAGTCGGCGCTACTGTCGGTGAGCGACACCGGCGTCGGCATCCCGGAGGACCAGCAACAGCACATCTTCGAGCGTTTCCGCCGCGTGGAAGGCTCGCGTTCACGCACCCACGAGGGCTCCGGCATTGGGTTGGCTCTGGTGCGCGACCTGGTCGAGCTGCTGCACGGCCGTATCGAACTCGACAGCACGCTGGGTGCGGGCAGCACCTTCACCATCACGCTGCCGCTCGGCCACGGCCACCTGCGCGACGACCAGTTGACCAGCAGCGCCTATGCCGACACCAGCGAAGTGCGCGAGGCCTTCCTGCTGGAGGCACAGCGCTGGCTGCCGGAAGAGGATAGCGAGGAACCATTCCTCGACCTGGCCGACGCCGAAAGCGTGCTCACGCTGGGCGCGCGCGTGCTGGTGGTGGACGACAACGCCGATATGCGCGACTACCTGGCGCGCCTGCTTCGCCAGCGCTGGCACGTCAGCACCGCCGGCAACGGCCGCGCAGCGCTCGAAGCGATGGCCGGCGAAGTGCCGGACCTGGTGGTGTCCGACGTGATGATGCCGGAGCTCGACGGCTTTGGCCTGATCGCCGCCATGCGCGCCGACCAGCTGCTGCACGACGTGCCCGTGCTGCTGCTGTCGGCCCGCGCCGGCGAAGAAGCGCGCATCGAAGGCGTCAATGCCGGCGCCGACGATTACCTGGTCAAGCCCTTCTCCGCCCGCGAACTGGTGACGCGCGTCGATTCGCAGCTGATGCGGGCGCGCATCCGCCAGGCCGAACGCGCCCACATGGCACGCATGGCCAATACCTTCCAGCAGGCGCCGGCGGCCATTGCCATCGTGCGCGGACCGGACCTCAGTTTTGAACTGGCCAACGACCGTTTCGTGGAACTGAGCTGGCAACGCGAGCTGATTGGCTTGCCGATGCGGCGCGCCTTCCCCGAACTGGAGGGCCAGGGCATGGTGGAGGAAATGGAACTGGCACTCTCGAGCGGCCAGCCGGTCACCGGCAAGGCACGCCGCGTGATGCTGAAGCGCGAAGGCGGCATGCAGGAATGCTATTTCGATTACGTGCACCAGCCGGTGCGCAATGCGCGCGGTGATGTGGACCGCATCGCCATCGTGGCCTTCGAGGTGACGGAACTGGTGCGCGCGCGGCGCGATGCCGAACTGGCCAACCGCACCAAGGACGATTTCCTGGCGATGGTGGGGCATGAGCTGCGCAATCCGCTGTCGCCGATCCTGATTGCGCTGGAGCTGATGCGGCTGAAGGGGCTTGGCGGCGTAGCGCGCGAACACGCCGCCATCGAACGCCAGGCCCACCACCTGGTGCGGCTGGTGGACGACCTGCTGGACGTGGCGCGCATCGCACAAGGCAAAATCGCGCTGCGGCCAGAGCGCGTCGAATTGTCCAAGCTCTTGGCGCAGGCGCTGGAAACGGTCAGCGGCCTGCTGGAAGAACGCCAGCAGAGCCTGGAACTGGACGTGCCGGCGCAGGGCTTGGCGATCGATGCCGACCCGGTGCGCTTTGTGCAGGTGCTGGTCAACCTGCTGACCAATGCGGCCAAGTATTCCAACCCGGGCGGGCGGATCCAGGTGCGCGCGAGCGCCGCCAAAGGCCGCGTCGTGATCAAGGTGCGCGATACCGGCATCGGCATCGGCGCCGACATGCTGCCCCACCTGTTCGACAAATTCGTGCAGGCGCCGCAATCGCTGGACCGCTCGCGCGGCGGCCTGGGACTGGGCCTGGCGATTGCGCGCAGCCTGGTGCAACTGCACGGCGGCGATATCGCGGCGCACAGCGCCGGTGTTGGCGCCGGCAGCGAATTTACCATCCGCCTGCCGCTGGCGGCAGAAATGGCAAGCGCACCGGCTTTGGGTGCGGCGCCGGGCCACCTGGCTGCGGTGACACCGCGCCGCGTGCTGCTGGTGGACGACAACCAGGACGTGCTGCAAGGCTTGCGCGCCCTGCTGGAAGTGGGCGGCCATGAGGTGCAGGCGGTCGGCGACCCCGCCAGCGCGCTGCGCGCCAGCGCCAGCTTCGTGCCCGACCTGGCCATCCTCGACATCGGCCTGCCGGGCATGGACGGCTACGAGCTGGCCACCGAGTTGCGCCGCCGGCCCGGGTTTGGCAATACGCGGCTGGTGGCCCTGTCCGGCTATGGCCAGCCGGCCGACCAGGCGCGCGCGCAGGCAGCCGGCTTTGCGGCCCATCTTGTCAAGCCGATTACGCCGGCACAGCTTTACTCTTTGCTGGTGGACTAAATCAATCGGTAACGTTGCAAAACTGCCACGATAGTTGCCTTTAGGGAAATTAAGTTGCGCGCGGCCGTGCTACACTCGTTTCCCCTATGCGCCCCCTCTCCTACCGTCGTGCATTCCTGCGCCTGGCTGCCGCTTTCTGGCTTGCCAGCGCCTGCAGCCATGCCCTGGCCGATGAGCGGCGCGTGCTGGTGCTGTACTCGCTCGGCGCCGATTCTTCCTCGGCCTGGCAAAGACTGGTGCACAAGGGCCTGTACGAAGAACTGGAGCGCAGCAGCCAGGGCGCGACACCAGCCATCTTCGAAGAGCGCTTCGATGCCAACCGCGTCGGCGAAGACAAATCGCAGGAGGGCATGGCGCCCTACCTCGCCACCAAGTATGCCGACGTCAAGTTCGACGCCATCGTGACGGAGAACTTCGTCGCGGCGCGCTTCCTGTCCAGCCACCCCGAACTGTTTGCCGGCGTGCCGCGCCATTACGTGAACCATGGGCGCGAGCAGTGGCAGCCGCGCGATGGCATGGCCTATGAGGTGACGTCCGACTTCGAGCGCGCGATCGGCGTGATTCCGCTGGTGGCGCCGAACGTGCGGCATATCGCCGTCGTCGGCGACAAGACGTGGCGCGGCCAGCTCTGGCTGGACCGCATCCGCAGCATCACGCCGCGCTTCCCGGATATCCGCTTCGAGATCTGGGACGACGGCAGCGTGGAAGAATTGCGCCAGCGTGCGGCGCGCCTGGACCGCGGCAGCGCGATCTTCATGCTGACCTCGCTGCGCACTGAAGGCAATGCGCGTATCCAGCCGCGCGAACTGGCGCTGCAGGTTGCGTCGGCGACCAGGGCTCCGCTGTTTACGCATTCCGAATCGCTGGTGATGCCGGGCGTGGCGGGCGGCTATGTGGTCAGCGGCGAGGCCGTAGGCCGCATGATGGCACGCCTGCTGCTCGGCCAGCCGGCCATGGCCAGCCAGCTGCAGGGCTACTACTTCGATTACCCGACTGCGCGCCAGGCCGGCTTGCGCAATCTCCCGCCGGAAGCGGTGATACTGAATCGCCCGCACAACGTGTGGGAGCTGTACCGCTGGCAGATCATCAGCGCATGCGCGCTGATTGTGTTCGAGGGCCTGCTGATTACCGCGCTGGTGCTGTCGCTGCGCTCGCGGCGGCGGGCGATGGCCGAACTGGCTTGCGAGCGCAGCAGCCTGGAGGACCGCATTTTGCAGCGCACGCTGGAACTGCTGCAGGCCAACCGCAAGCTCGAGGCGCTGGCCACCACCGACCCGCTGACGGGCATCGCCAACCGGCGCAAGATGACGGAGCAGATTGCGCACGAACTGGAACGGGCGCGGCGTTTCCATCATCCCTTGTCGCTGCTGATGATCGATATCGACCACTTCAAGCGCATCAACGATACCTACGGCCACGAGGTGGGCGACCAGGCAATCATCCAGACTGCGACCTTGCTGACAGCGAACCTGCGTGCGGTGGATATGGTGGCGCGCTTCGGCGGGGAGGAATTCGTGCTGCTGATGCCGGAGACGCACATCGCGGTCGCCGTGCATGCGGCGGAACGCCTGCGCGAACAGGCTGCGGGATTGCGGGTAAGGACGGAGTCCGGGGTTGAGGTGGCGCTGACGATCAGTATCGGCGTGGCGGCGGCCGACCCGCATGGAGCTCCGGACACGCCCTCCTCCTTGCTGGTACGGTCCGATAAGGCGCTGTACCGGGCGAAGAAGGAAGGACGCAACCGCGTCGTGCAGTTCTGATTTACTCGGCGTCTGGCTGGGCGGAGGGATGGGCGGCCTTGAATGCCGGCAGGCCTGCGCAGTTTTCCGCAATGCGCGCCACGTTCGGGTAAGGCGCCAGGTCGATGTTGAAGCGCTGCGCGTTATACACCTGCGGCACCAGGCAGCAGTCGGCAATGGTCGGCGTGTCGCCATAGCAGAAGCGGCCCACGTCGCCGTCGCGCTCGAGGTGGGCTTCCAGCGCCTTCATGCCCTCGCCCATCCAGTGGTAGTACCAATCCATCTTCTGCTCTTCGCTCAGGCCCATCGGTCCCTTGATGTGCTTGAGCACGCGCAGGTTCATCAGCGGGTGGGTGTCGCAGGCAATAGTCTGCGCCAGGGCACGCACGCGGGCGCGCCCGACGGCGTCCTGCGGCAGCAGCGGCACCATCGGATGCACTTCCTCCAGGTATTCCATGATTGCCAGCGATTGCGTCAGGACGATGCCGTTGTCTTCCAGCGCCGGCACCAGGCCGGCCGGGTTCACTTCGCGATAAGCGGGCGCCAGTTGCTCGCCGCCGTCGCGCAGCAGGTGCACCGGCACCGCTTCGTACGCCAGGCCTTTCAGGTTCAGCGCGATGCGGACGCGATAGGCGGCGGAACTGCGGAAGTAGGTATAGAGCTTCATGAACGTTCCCCGTAATTGCGCACGGTCTGGTCGATGGCGCCGAAGATGGTCTTGCCCTGCGCGTCGTGCATTTCGATGCGCACGGTGTCGCCGAACTGCAGGAAGCCGGTTTGCGGCTGGCCGCTTTCGATCGTCTCGTACATGCGCACTTCGGCCAGGCAGCAGTAGCCCACGCCGCCGTTGGCGATGCTGGAGCCGTGCAGGCTGCCCTGCTTGTTCGACACGGTACCGGAGCCGATGATGGTGCCGGCGCACAGTTCGCGCGTCTTGGCGGCATGCGCTACGAGCTGGGCGAAATTGAAGGTCATGTCTTCGCCGGCGTTTGGCTTGCCGAAAGGCTGGCGGTTGATCTGGACCAGCAGCGGCAGGTGCAGCTTGTTGTCGTGCCAGGCTTTGCCCAGTTCTTCCGGCGTAACGGCCACCGGCGAGAAGGCGCTGGCCGGCTTGGAGTTGAAGAAGCCAAAGCCTTTCGCCAGTTCGTTCGGGATCAGGTTGCGCAGCGAGACGTCGTTGACCAGCATGACCAGGCGGATGGCCTTGGCTGCGTCTTCATCGCTGGCGCCCATCTTCACGTCGCCGGTGATGACGGCCACTTCCGCTTCCAGGTCGATGCCCCAGGCTTCGTCCAGCGCGTACACGGGGTCGCGCGGGCCGACGAAACTGTCCGAGCCGCCCTGGTACATCAGCGGGTCGGTATAGAACGATGCCGGCACTTCGGCGTTGCGGGCCTTGCGCACCAGTTCCACGTGGTTGATGTAGGCGGAACCGTCGGCCCACTGGTAGGCGCGCGGCAGCGGCGAGTGGCACTGGCTTTCATCGAAAGGCTTGGCGCCCGATGCGCTGCCCTGGTTCAGCAAGGCGTAGATCTGTTTGAGCTGCGGTGCTGCGGTGTCCCAGCTGTCCAGCGCATCCTGCATGGTGGCGGCGATGTTCGGTACCGGCTGGCAGGATTTCAGGTCGCGGCTAACGACGACCAGGCGGCCGTCACGGCTGCCGTCTTTCAGGGAGGCGAGTTTCATGTATTTCCTTAGTTCTGGGGCGCGTGCATCCAGGCTGCGTGCTTGGGTGCTTTTTTAGTTTTAGACCATTCTTCCAGCATTTCCCACTTCACATCGTCCAGCTTCTGCATCATTTCCGGTGTGCCGGTGTTGGCCGCCAGTTCCAGGCGGTGGCCGTTCGGGTCGAAGAAGTAGATCGACTTGAAGATGGTGTGGTTGACAGGGCCCAGCACGTCGATGCCGGCGGCGACCAGGCGCTCCTTGGCGGCCAGCAGTTCATCCATCGAGGCGACTTCCAGCGCCAGGTGCTGCACCCAGGCCGGGGTGTTTTCGTCGCGGCCCATTTCCTTCTGGGTCGGCAATTCGAAGAAGGCCAGGATGTTGCCCTGGCCGGCGTCCAGGAAGACGTGCATATAAGGGTCGGGGGCCTTGGTCGACGGCACTTCATCCTCCGCGATCGCCAGCACGAAGTTCATGTTCAGGTGCTTGACGTACCACTCGACGGTTTCCTTGGCGTCCCTGCAGCGGTAGGCAACGTGGTGGATTTGCTTGATTTTCATGACGGGCTCCTTTGTATCCCGCCATTAAACTCTTGTTTCAGCTATCATACAAACGATATTTTCACGTCCATTTATTAGTTTTTCCGATGAGTCCAACCGTCCGCCAGATGCGCGCCCTGGTCGCTGTCGCCCGCACCGGCAGCTTCACTGCAGCCGCCGACCTGCTGCATGTCACCCAGTCCGCCCTGTCGGGGCAGATCAAGGAGCTGGAGCAGCTTTTGGGCGTGAAAGTGGTCGAGCGCAATACGCGGCGCGTGCAGCTTTCCGAGGTCGGGCGCGAGCTTTATCCGCTGTTCGACAAGATGTTGCAGGACCTCGATGGCGCGATGGCCGATATCGCCAGCCGCAAAGCCCTGAAGAAAGGCATCGTGCGGGTTGCTGCGCCGCAGATGATGGCTTGTACCTTGCTGCCGCAGGTGATCGGCGCCTTCCGCGCCACCTATCCGGACGTGCAGGTGCAACTGGTGGATTGCCCGGTCGACAATGTGGCGGCGCGCGTGGTGAGCGGCGAGGTGGATGTCGGCATCGGGCCGGAGCGCGATGTGACGGCCGAAGTGGATGCGCAACTGCTGTTCGAAATGCCGTTCGTGGTGGTCCTCCCGCCCGCGCATCCGCTGGCCGGGCGGCGCACCGTCGCCTGGGCGGAAGTCAACCAGCATCCCTTCATCGCCTTGCAGGGCCAGTTCACGGAACGGCTGCTGCGCGACATGACCACGCTGGCGCCCTACAACGAGGTGACCTTCATGACGACTGCACTGGCCATGGTGGCGGAGGGACTCGGCATCACCGCCTGCCTGCCGTATGCAGAACCGATGGTGCGCCGCTATGGGCTCGAAATGCGCCCACTGGTCGAACCGGAACTCAAGCGCAAATTCTTCATCTACACCAAGACTTCGCGCACGCCCTCGCCTGCAGCGGAACGCTTCATCAGCATGCTTGGCGAGTATTCCCTATAATTTGCCGCATGTCGCACAATACGATTGAAGCCAACAAGGCAATGGACAAGTTCGACGGCCACCACCAGGTGTGGCTGTTCGGTTATGGCTCGCTGATTTACAAGGCGGACTT
>JBCNOP010000241.1:0-7633 GCA_039593775.1 Pseudoduganella sp. | reverse complement strand
ACAAGTCATGCTTGATGACCATAGCAAGTCAGTCCCACCCCTTCCCATCCCGAACAGGACCGTGAAATGACTCTGCGCCGATGATAGTGCTGCAACCAGTGTGAAAGTAGGTTATCGTCAAGCTAATTATTCCTGGTGACGCGCCATGCGCGAGCCAAGTACCGGTCAGTCTGATGACCATAGCAAGTCAGTCCCACCCCTTCCCATCCCGAACAGGACCGTGAAATGACTCTGCGCCGATGATAGTGCTGCAACCAGTGTGAAAGTAGGTTATCGTCAGACTAAGTAATAAGCCAAAAAGGCCCGCTGAATAGCGGGCCTTTTTGCTTTTGTGTCATCGGCTCGTCACTTCTGGTCATTAAGCTGCGCCTTTTCAACTCCAGAGGCCAGCATGAAATCCCTGTCGCTCCTTCCTTTAGCACTCGCCCTTGCCGCTTGCGGCGGCGGCAGCAGCAATGAACCCGTCAAACTTTCTGTCAATGGCAGCTTTGTCGACGGCGCCGTTGAAGGCGCGGACTATGTGGCCGGCACGGCTGCGAAGGCGGCAACCGGCGCCAAGGGCGAGTTCTCCTGCAAAGAAGGCGATACCGTCAGCTTCAGCGTTGGCGGCATGGCGTTGGGCAGCGCCGCCTGTGCCTCGATCATCACGCCACTGCAATTGGCCGGCGTGACGGACGTCAAGGACGCGAAGGTGGTGAACCGCCTGCTGGCACTGCAACTGCTGGACGAAGACAATGATCCTTCCAACGGCATCAAGATCACGGCTGAAGTGAAGGCGGCCCTGGCGGGCAAGTCAGCCGACTTTGGCGCCGCTGCGGCGGACTTCAATAAAGCCATGGCTGCCAACCTGGCAGCCGCCGGCACTGCCTATGCTGCACGGGGAGTCGATGATGACCGCCGCCAGCTGGTGCGCGAGCACTTCGAAGATACGCTGGCCTCCAAGGTCGGTACCCCGGTGCAGGAAAGCTTTACCCAGGCCGCAGCCACTGTTACGGTGACACGCTACCAGGTGAAGGCAGCGAACAACTTCTACATTCCATACGAAGGCAGCAACGCCAAAGTGAAGGCCGACTTCCCGCTTGGCTTCCTGCCATCCTACGGTTCTGCGCTGGCTTTCAAAGGCGCCAACGCCAACGGCGACCTGGAATTCTACGGCTTGACCGACCGCGGCCCGAATGGCGATGGCCCGAACGTGCCGAATCCAAGCGGCAGCGGCACGATGGGCGCCAAGATCTTCCCTTCGCCAAGCTTCACGCCATCGATCGGAATCATCACGGTTGGCAAGGGCGGGGCGGTGCTGAACTCCACGCTGCCGATCAAGGTTTCCGCGACGGTTAACAGCTCAGGCCTGGCCATCCCTGCCGGCACGCTCGGCAACTCCGCCGAAGTGCCGCTCCTCGATGCGATGAAGTACGACGCTTCCAGCAAGGCAGCGTACAACGTGAATGGCCTGGATACCGAAGCCATCGCCTTCGACAAGAAGCGCAATGCGCTGTGGGTGTCGGACGAATACGGCCCCTTCATCGTGAAGATCGATGCCGCGAGTGGCGTGATCCAGTCCCGTTACGCACCGGGCAGCGGCCTGCCAACTATCTTCGCCAAGCGCCGTGCCAACCGCGGCATGGAAGGCATGGCGCTCGATACCGCGACCGACAAGCTGCACGGCTTCCTGCAAAGCCCGTTGAGCGATGGCAGCGCCCTGTATTCGGTGACCGGCAAGAACGAACAGGTAGAGCGATTTGCGCGCTTCACCCGCTGGATCGAATTCGATCCGGCCACCGGCACCACGGGCCGCATGTTTGCCTATCCACTGAATGGCGCCGACTATGCCGACGGACGCACTGGCAACGCAAAACTGGGTGATATGGTCGCACTGGGCAACGGCAAGTTCATCGTGATCGAACAAGGCGCAGCGCCAGGCGGCAAGGTATTCAACAAGCTGATGCTGGTGGAGATCGGCAGCGCGACCGACATCAATACGGCGGCCTTTAATCCTGCCACGTCCGACCTGGAAAAGAGCTCGATGGGCGCCGTGGCCGTGAATGGCGCTGACTGGTCCAAGGTTGTGACGCTGAAGAAAACCCTGCTGCTGGACCTGAACGCCATCGGCTGGCTGGCAGAAAAGGCCGAGGGCCTGACCATCGTCGACGGCAACACGCTTGCTCTGGCCAACGATAATGACTTCGGCCTGAAGACCAAAATCTTCACGCCATCCGGCGAAGCAGTGGCCGATGCCGACGTCACCAAGTGCAATGTCGATGCCAACGGCACCATCATCACCAGCAACGCAGTAGGCTGCAACGCGGCCAACACCATTCGCGTTGCGCGTGGCGATGACCGTGAGCGTCCAAGCCGGTTGTGGCTGATCAAGTTCTCGAAGGCACTGAACACCTATTGATGTTCGTGCGCCGCCTCCCTGCCGGCAGCAGCATAATGCCGGCAGGAGGTGCGCGATGATTGAACTGGACGGTTCGACGGGCGAAGGCGGCGGGCAGATCCTGCGCACGTCGCTGACTTTGTCGATGATTACCGGCCAGGCTTTTCGCATCCGGAACATCCGCGCCAACCGGCAGCCGCCCGGCTTGCGGCGCCAGCACCTGTCAGCGGTGCGTGCAGCAGCTATCGCATGCGGAGCTACAGTCACCCATGCCGAAGTCGGGTCGACTTCACTGGAGTTCACCCCCGGCCGTGCGAGCGGTGGCGTGTACGATTTCGATATCGGCACTGCCGGCAGCACGACCCTCGTGCTGCAAACGCTGATCCCTGCCTTGCTGTTCGCTGAGCAGCCGACTGTCGTGACGGTGACAGGAGGCACGCATAATCCCAAGGCACCCCCAGCCGAGTTCCTGCAGCGCGCCTATTGCCGCGTGCTCGCGGCCATGGGCGCGGATGTCGAAATCGACATTGAGCGATACGGCTTCTATCCCGCCGGTGGCGGCAGCGTTTCAGCCAACGTTTGGCCATGCAAGCAGTTGCGCCGTCTCGATTTGCTCGACCGCGGCGGCTTGCAGCAGGCCTATGCGCAAGCGATTGCGGCGCGCTTGCCGGCACAGGTGGCGCACCGCCAATATGCGACCGTGCGCAACCTGCTGGGATGGGAGGGCGAACAGCTGCGCGAAGTGCTCTCGCCTGTTTCGGCCAGTCCGGGTAATGCGATCTTGCTGACCGTCGAGAGCGAGACGGTGACGGAAGTGTTTTCCGCTATTGGCGATCGCGGCGTGCGTGCCGAAGCGGTTGCGCGCGAGGCGGCGCTGGAGGCGCGCCGCTACCTCGCTTCCGGCGCCGCGGTTGGCGAGCACCTGGGCGACCAGGTGATGCTGCCGATGGCGCTGGCAGGAGGTGGCGCTTATACGCTGGACCACGTGTCGCAGCATGCGATCACCAATGCGGAGGTGATTACGCATTTCCTGCCGGTGACGATCGGCTTTGAGCAGGGCGAGCGCTTCAGCACCTGCCATGTACGGGCCAAGTCCTAGCTGACCTGCTCCCATTCCAGCCCGAAGCGCGCCAGGTATTTTTTCAGGCGGTCGGCGTCATTCGGTTTTGCCTTGCCAAGCCGCGAGGCTGCGAACAGCTTGCGGCCGGCATCGGACATGTTTTTCGACTGGCGGCAGACGGCGATCACGGATTCGAGCTGCATGCGGTCGAACAGGTCGATCTGCTCGAGTGCTTCTTCGTCGAACAATCCGCCGAGCGTCACCGTGGCCTGTACGCCTTCCGACAACGGCCGCCACTGACGCTGCAGGCGCGCTACTTCAGCGGTGACGATCGGCGCGGTAATACGCCCGGCATCGGCCAGCGTTGCCATGCGCGTGACGGAGGCCGACAGGTCACGGAAGTTGCCGTTCCATAGTGCGTCCGGCGAGGCTGCGAAGCGCATGTACTGCTGGCGTGCCTCGGTATTGAAGCGCACCACGGAGCCGTTTTCCGCGCCGAACTGCGCCAGCAGGTAGTCCAGGTTTGGCTCGATGTCTTCCGGCCGGTCGCCCAGGCCGGGCAGTGAATAGGTCCACAGGTTGATACGGGCGAACAGGTCTTCGCGGAAGCGGCCGGCCGCTACTTCGCGCCCCAGGTCGCGGTTGGTGCCGGCGATCAGCTGGAAGTCGCTGCGCACTTCATGGTCGCCGCCCATCGGCAGGAAGCGTTTCTCTTCCACGGCCTTGAGCAGCATGGCTTGCTCGTCCAGTCCCAGTTCACCGATCTCGTCGAGGAACAGCAAGCCTTTGTGCGCGGTGCGCAGCAAACCGGGGCGATCCGATGCCGCGCCGGTGAATGCGCCTTTCACGTGGCCGAAAAGGGTCGATCCGGCGCCGTCGCCGTGCAGGGTGGCGCAGTTGATCTCGACGAAAGCGCCGTCAAGCTGGTGACGCGCTTTCTTCAACTCGTACACACGGCGCGCCAGGAAGGATTTGCCTGCGCCGGTTGGCCCCATCAGCAGCATTGGCGCACGCGAACGCGCTGCCACGTGCTCGATCTCGTCGATCAGCAGGTTGAAGTGCGGGTTGCGGGTGGCGATGCCGGATTTCAGGAATTCCACGCCTTCGCGCTGCGCATTGGAGAAGCGCTGCGCGATCTGGTCGTAGCGCGACAGGTCCAGGTCGATCAGCACGTAGCTCCCGGTCCGGCCAGGGGCCGCGCGGCGCGGCGGGGAAGTCTGCAGCAGGCGCCCAGGGAAATAGCGTGCTTCCGTCATCAGGAACAGGCAGATCTGCGCGACGTGGGTGCCGGTCGTGATGTGCACCCAATACTCCTCGTTCTCCGTATCGAAGTGGTAATTGCGCGCGAAGTCGAAAAGCTGGCTGTAGACGTCTTCGAAATCCCACCAGTCGCTGATGGGCAGCGTGTGGCGCTGCACGACGGTTTCAGGCGAGATGGCATGCATGTCTTCCTCGACCTGCCGCGCCAGGCTGTCGTGATGTGCGCTGGCGAGCAGCTCGAAACGGTCGACCACCAGGTCTTCGTGCTGCAAGAGGGAGATGCTGGGACGCCATTTCTCCCAACGAGCCGGCGTGCGCGGCCCGCCGTCCAGTTGCGTGCCGAGGAAACCGAGGATGACGATCTTCTTTTTCATTACGTATAAATATTTATCTTTCCAGATAATTTACCACAATCATTGATTTCCATGAATCTATATTTATCAAGGACTTAGCAGGCTGGCACGCCCTTTGCAATAGATGAGGTACGCAAAGACGAAAGGAGATCAAAATGGCGGAATCACAAATTAAGGCTTGGACCATCAGCGCCGGCGCAGTCGGCAAGAAACCCGTAAAACGCAGCTACGGCGGCGTGCACGCGGCGATGAATATTTCCACCAGCCGCCGCCACACAACCGTCAGCTGGCATGCCGAGCCGCTCCCCGGCAAAGGCCGCACGGTATGGAATGGAGTGGTCTCCACCCTTGTCGGCGCAGATTAATCGTTAGAAGATGAGAATTATGATGAAAGATAAAGAATTCGAAGTAATGGAAGTGTCGGGTGGTAGCCCGGTGAAGATGTGGACCAAGGGCGTGCCGGTTGAATCGGAAGCGCGCAAGCAATTGGCCAACACGGCCAGGATGCCCTTCATCTACAAGCATATTGCGGTGATGCCGGACGTCCACCTGGGTAAGGGGTCGACCATCGGTAGCGTGATTCCGACCCTGGGCGCGATCATCCCGGCGGCCGTCGGCGTGGATATCGGCTGCGGGATGATGGCTGCCAAGACCACCCTGAATGCGCGTGACCTGCCGGATAACCTGGGGCCGCTGCGTAGCGCGATCGAGAAAGCGATCCCGCACGGCTTGACGCCGAAGTTCCGTGGCCGCGACCGCGGTTCGTGGGAGAACCCGCCTTCGGCCGTGGATGTGGCGTGGGGCCAGTTGAAGGATGAATTCGACGTGATCTGTGAAAAAACGCCGAAGCTGAAGAACACCAACAACTACCGCCACCTGGGTACCCTGGGTTCGGGTAACCACTTCGTTGAGGTTTGCCTGGATGAAGAAGGTTCGGTGTGGTTCATGCTGCACTCGGGTTCGCGCGGTGTGGGTAATGCCATCGGCTCGCACTTCATCGAACTTGCGCAGAAGGATATGCGCACCCATATCGCCAACCTGCCGGATAAGGACCTGGCCTACTTGGAAGAAGGTACCCAGCACTACGACGACTACGTTGAAGCGGTGGGTTGGGCGCAGAAGTTCGCCCGCATGAACCGTGAAGTGATGATGCAGAACCTGATCGCCTCCGTGCGTACCGTCATCACCAAGCCGTTCCAGACGCACGTGGAGGCAGTGAATTGTCACCACAACTATGTGCAGAAAGAGCGCCACTTCGGTAAGGACGTGCTGGTGACCCGTAAGGGGGCGGTGTCGGCGCGCGAAGGCGAACTGGGGATCATCCCGGGGTCGATGGGGGCGAAGAGCTTCATCGTGCGCGGTAAAGGCAACCCGGAGAGCTTCAACAGCTGCAGCCACGGTGCCGGCCGTACCATGAGCCGTAACGAGGCGAAGCGCCGCTTCTCGCTGGAAGACCAGGTGAAGGCGACCGAAGGCGTCGAGTGCCGCAAGGACGAAGGCGTGATCGATGAGATCCCGATGGCCTATAAGGATATCGAGGCCGTCATGAAGGCGCAGGAAGAGCTGGTTGAAGTTGTGCATACCCTGAAGCAGGTGGTGTGCGTTAAAGGATAAGAACAAAGAAATGATTGAAATTGATGGATCCCAAGGGGAGGGCGGCGGCCAGGTGCTGCGCACCGCGCTGACGCTCTCGATGATTACTGGCCAGCCGTTCCGCATCTCGAACATCCGCGCCAACCGCTCGAAACCGGGCTTGATGCGGCAGCACCTTGCTTCGGTCAAGGCGGCGGCGGAAATCTCCGGTGCGAAGGTGGAAGGCGATGCGCTGGGCTCTACCAGCCTGTCGTTCATGCCTGGCCCGATCAAGGCTGGCGAGTATGAATTCCAGATCGGCACGGCCGGCAATTCGACGCTGGTGCTGCAAACTGTGGTGCCGGCGCTGTTGTACGCACCGGGAGAGTCGGTGGTGCGTGTAAGCGGCGGCACCCATAACTCCAAGGCGCCGCCGGCGGAGTTCCTGCAGCGCGCATACGGCCGTGCCATGGCTGATATGGGCGCGCAGGTCGAGTTCCACCTGGAGCGCATCGGGTTTTATCCGGCGGGCGGAGGTGCAGTGCGCGCAACCGTGCAGCCGCTGGCGGCCTGGCGCTACCTGGCGCTGGATGCGCGCGGCGAACGGCGCGAAGCGTATGCCGAGAGCCTGGTTGCTGCGGTGCCGGGCGGCGTGGCGAAGCGCGAACTGGATTGCGTAGCCAACGCCATGGGCTGGTCCGGCGAGCAGTTGCGTTTCAGGACGCTGCCGGATAACTGGGGCCCGGGCAACGCGCTGCTGGTCACGCTTGATCACGAGCACGTGACGGAAGTCTTCGTCGCTTTCGGCGAAAAGGCTCGCCGTGCGGAGGAGGTGGCACGCGATGCCGTGGCGCAGGCCCGCCGCTTTATCGCGTCTGGCGCGGCGGTCGGCGAACATCTGGCCGACCAGCTGCTGGTCCCGATGGCGCTGGCCGGCGGCGGCAGCTTTACCATGGACGTGCTGTCGCAGCATACCCGCACCAACGCCGAAGTCATCGCGCGCTTCCTGCC
>JBCNOP010000240.1:0-7756 GCA_039593775.1 Pseudoduganella sp. | reverse complement strand
TCCTCGCCGCGCAGGTGGTCCAGCAGGTAGCTCGAGGTGTTGATGGTGACCGACAGGCTGATGCCCGGCTGGTCGGCGCGCACCTGGCGCAGCATGCGCGGCAACAGGGCGCCCGAATGCAGGGGGCCGATACCGAAGGCCACGTGGCCGCTGTCGCCATTTCGCAACAAGGACAAATCGTGTTCCATGTTGCGTACATCAAACAGTAAGCGGCGCGCGTGGTTGAAAAAGGCGGCGCCTGCCACCGTCACGGCGACGTTGCGGTTGCCGCGGTCAAACAGCAGGAATCCCAGTTCTTCCTCGAGGGTTTGCACGGCGCGCGAGAGGGCGGGCTGGCTGATGCTGATCTTCTCGGCGGCGCGCACGAAGTTGCCTTCGTCGGCCACGGCCAGGGCGTAACGCAAGCGCTTGAAATCCATCAAAATCCCCTTGTATGCGGAATATGCATTGTGCGGATAAATACAATGCATTGGACGAATAGTAGTGTCAAACACATACTCGTTTCAACGACAGCGTTAATAAAACGCGGCGCAACTGGAGACACTGTGATGAAAGTTCAGGATTTCGACCCTGCCGTCGTGGGACGCGGCGCGTCTTCGCTGCTGGACGTGCTGGAGGTCCAGCGCGCAGCCTTCAATGCCGACATGGTGCCGACGGCGGCCGTACGGCGCGAACGCCTTGGCCGCCTGCAGGCGATGGTGGCCGATAACGAGCCTGCCATCCTGGCCGCCATCGACGCCGATTTCGGCGGGCGCGCGCGGCAGGAGATGGTGCTGACCGAACTGTTCATCGTGCTGTCGGCAATCCGCCAGCAGCGCCGCAAGCTCGCGCGCTGGATGCGGCCGCGCCGCGTAGCGACGCCGCTGCACATGCTGCCCGGTTCGAGCCGGCTCATGCCGCAGCCACTGGGTGTGATCGGCAACATCGTTCCCTGGAATTACCCCTGCCAGCTGGCGCTGGTGCCGGCGGCTGCCGCGCTGGCGGCCGGCAACCGCGTGATGATCAAGCCGAGCGAATTGACGCCGGCTTTTTCGCGCCTGCTGGCGCAACTGGCGGCGCAGTATTTCAGCCCTGCCGAACTGGCCGTGATCGAAGGCGGGGTGGACGTCAGCCGCGACTTTGCGGCGCTGCCGTTCGACCACCTGGTTTTCACCGGCTCCACTGCGGTGGGGCGGCAGGTTGCCGTCGCCGCGGCGCAGAACCTGACGCCGGTGACCCTGGAACTGGGCGGCAAATCGCCCGCCATCATCGACGAAAGCTGCGACCTGGCGGAGTCTGCGCCGCGCCTGGCTTTCGGCAAATTGTTTAACGCCGGACAGACTTGCGTGGCGCCCGACTATGCGCTGGTGCCGCGCGCGAGGGTCGAGGAGTTTGTGCGCGAGGTCAGCGCGGCAGCCACGGCGATGTATCCGCAGTTTGCCGGCAACGATCAGTACACCAGCATCATCAGCGAGCGCCACTACCAGCGGCTGGAACGGCTGGTGAGCGAGGCGCAAGAGCAGGGCGCACGTGTCGTGCGGCTTGGCGGCAGCGCGCCGGCGCAGGGCGGCGAGCGGCGCATGGCGCCGGTGCTGCTGCTGGACGTGACGCCTGAAATGGCGGTCATGCGCGAGGAAATCTTTGGCCCGCTGCTGCCAGTGGTGCCGTATGACACGCTGCAGCAAGCCATCGCCTTCATCAACCAGCGCGAGCGCCCGCTGGCGCTGTACTGGTTCGGCAGGGAGCGCCGCAATTGCACCAAGGTGCTGCATTCGACCATCTCCGGCGGCGTGACCATCAACGACGCGCTGTGGCATGCGGCGCAGGAAAACCTGCCTTTTGGCGGCGTGGGCGCCAGCGGCACCGGCGCCTACCACGGCGAACATGGCTTCCTGGCCTTCTCCAAGCAGAAGCCGATCTACCGGCAGGCGCGCGTGAATGGCTTCGGCCTGTTCCGCCCACCGTATGGCCGCGTGTTCGACACGCTGGCCGGCTTCCTCAAACGCCACATGTGATGGGTTTGCCGATGCAAGCTTTGATGCAGGACCAGCCGCTGCTGATTTCCTCGATGATCGAGCATGCGCGCCGCGTGCACCCGCGCGCGGAAATCGTGTCGCGCACTTGCGAAGGACCGCTGCACCGCAGCAGCTATGGCGAAGTGGAACGCCGTGCGCGGCGCATGGCCAATGCGCTACAGGCGCTGGGCGTTGGCATGGGCGAGCGCGTCGGCACGCTGGCCTGGAATACGCACCGCCACATGGAGCTGTACTTCGCGGTGTCGGGCATGGGCGCGGTGCTCAACACCATCAACCCGCGCCTGTTCCCGGAGCAGGTGGAGTACATCGTCAACCACGCGCAGGACCAGGTGCTTTTCTTCGACATCGGCTTCGCACCGCTGGTGGCAGCGCTGGCGCCGAAGCTGGCGGGCATGAAAGCTTTTGTCTGCATGACCGACCGCGCGCACATGCCGGCAGCCGCGCCGGCCGGCACGCTGTGCTACGAAGAGCTGGTGGAAGGCGCCAGCGATGATTACGCCTGGCCGCAGTTCGATGAACGCACGGCGTCGGCGTTGTGCTACACCTCGGGCACCACGGGCAACCCGAAAGGCGTGCTGTATTCGAACCGTTCGGCCTACCTGCATTCGATGGGTTTGTGCGCTGCGGGCAGCGCCGCCATTTCGCACCGCGACAGCTGCCTGGTGGTGGTGCCGCTGTTCCATGTGAACGCCTGGGGCATGCCGTATGCGGGCGCGATGAGCGGCGCCAAGCTGGTGCTGCCGGGGCCTGCGCTCGATGGCAAGAGCATCTACGAATTGCTGCGCGATGAGCGGGTAACGATGGCGCTGGGCGTGCCGACCGTCTGGCTTGGCCTGTTGAACCACATCGAGAGCGAAGCGCGGCCGGCGCTGCAGGAGCTGTGCCTGGAACGCATGCTGTGCGGCGGCTCGGCGATCCCGCCGGTGATGTTTACCCGCTGCCGCAACACGCTGGGCGCGACGCTGATGCAGGCCTGGGGCATGACGGAGATGTCGCCGCTGGGCACCGTGTGTTCGCTGTTGCAAGCGCACGACACGGCCAGCGAGGAAGAAAAGCTGCGCGTGCAGGCGCGCCAGGGGCGGCCGGTGTGCGGCGTGGAGCTGGCGCTGAAAGACGAAGCGGGCCGGCGCCTGCCGCACGACGGCGTGGCGACAGGGCGCCTGATGGTGCGCGGGCCGTGGATCCTGTCGGCCTATTACGGCTGCGATGCGCCCGTGCTGGACGAGGAGGGCTACTTCGATACCGGCGACATCGCCAGCATCGACAGCGATGGCTATCTTCAGATTACCGACCGCGCCAAGGACGTGATCAAGTCCGGCGGCGAATGGATTTCATCGATCGATGTCGAGAACGCAGTGATGGGCCATCCCGATGTGATGGCCGCTGCGGTGATCGGCATCCCGCATGAAAAATGGCAGGAACGTCCTTTGCTGGTGGTCGTTCCGCGCCATGGCAGTTCCCCCACACGCGATGAAGTGTTAGGCTACCTTGCCAGCCGCATAGCCAAGTGGTGGCTTCCCGACGAGGTGGTTTTCGTCAGCGAGCTTCCGTATTCCGCCAACGGCAAAGTGCAGAAGATGAAGTTGCGTGAGGAGTTCAAGCAGTTAAATAAGCCTGTATAAAAAGCTGTAAAAAACCATTAGGAGACACAAGGATGACGAGGAAGTACAACCGTACCATGGCGTTTGCTGTGGCGGCGGCGCTGGCAACCCCACTGGCGCACGCAGATACCTTCACCACCGATAATGGACTGGAAGGACGCTGGTCCCTCAATATGTCGGTCGGCACCAGCATCCGGATGAAGGATGCAGACAAGAACCTGATCTCTGTACCCAATGGCGGCACGGCAGGCGCCGGCGCCGACGACGGCAACCTGAACTTCAAGAAGCACGATGCCTATTCCACGGTCGGCAAGCTGACCGGCGAACTGGAACTGAAAGGCGATACCTACGGCATGTTCATGCGCGGCTTCGCCTGGTATGACGCGGTGCTGAAGGGCAAAGAACTCCCGCACGGACATTTCAACAACGGCTACAAGCCGAACTCGGAACTGAGCGATACCGGCTTTGACCAGCTCTCCACCTTCGATGGCGTGGCGCTGGCCGATGCCTATGTCTTCGCCAACTGGGACCTGGGCGGCAAGGCGCTGAGCGCCAAGCTGGGCAACCAGGTGATCAACTGGGGCGAATCGCTGTTCGTGCCGGGCATTAACGCGATGGGCGCTTTCGATACCAGTGCCGCGCGCCGCCCGGGCGCACAGGTGAAAGAGATCCTGCGCCCACAACCGGCCCTGATGGCCAACCTGGGCCTGGGCAATGGCGTGTCGGTGGAAGCCTTCTACAACCTGGGCTGGCGCCAGAACGTGGTCGATGGCTGCGGCACCTATTGGTCGGCAGCGGACTCGCTGAACTGCAATAACGGTACCGTGCTGTTTGGCGATGGCACCAAGTTGAATGACCAGGGCCAGTACAACGGCGCACCGTTCCTGGCCGCGCTGCCGGCGGCGCTGGATCCGGTGCTGGCCTCGCTCGGCCTGTCGCGTTCCATGCCGCTCAACTTCCGCATGACCACGGCGGAAAAGATCCGGCCGAAGAAATCCGGCCAGTTCGGCCTGTCGAGCCATTACTTTGCCGACGCCATTGCGACCGACTTCGGCGTCTACTTCGCGCGCTACCACAGCCACTCGCCGATCGTGTCGGTGGTCAAGCAGCCGTCGGCGCTGCCGTCGGTGTGGTCGGGCCGCCTGGCGCAGCTGGTGAAAGCCGTGCCGTCGCTGGCGCCGGCGCTGGGCACGCTGGGCGTGCTGCCAGCCGGGAATATCGTATGGGACTACAGCGGCGAGAACGTGAAGACCATGGGCTTGTCGGCGGCCACCGAAGTGGGCGGCTTCTCGCTGTTCGGTGAAGTATCGCGCACCAAGGATATCCCGGTGCAGATCAACGCCATCGACCTGCTGGTCGGCACGGCGCTGGGCATCGGGCCGCAGGCAAAGCTGGCCGCCATTGCGCGCAACCCGGCAGTGCCGACCGGCACCGTGATCCATGGCTACGACCGCAAGGACAAGACGCAGGCGCAGGTATCCTTCATCCGCCAGATCCCGCAAGTGCTGGGCGCCGATTCGCTCACCTTGCTGGGTGAAGTGGCGGGCCAGAAGTGGAGCGGCATCGGCGACCCGAACACCAGCACCCGCTATGTGCGCGGCTTCATGTACAACTTCGGCCCGACCGCGGCACTGGGCGGCACTTGCGGCCCGGCTGGCATCCAGCCGAACAAGTCCTACTGCGAAAACGAGGGCTATGCCACCAGCACCGCCTGGGGCTACCGCCTGTCGGCCGAGATGCTGTTCCCGAACGTGGTGGCCGGCATCAACCTCAAGCCGCGCGTCTACTTCGCGCACGACGTGAAGGGCTATGCGGCCGACAACCTGTTCATCGAAGACCGCCAGACCCGCAGCGTGGGCCTGCGCGCGGACTACAACAACCGCTATTACGCCGACATCAGCTACACCAGCTATAACAAGAGCGCCAAGTACGACCAGTTCCACGACCGCGACAACATGCAGTTCGTGATCGGCGCCAACTTCTAATAAAGAGACAGGAGACACGTAGATGAAGATGATGAAGCAAAGCTTGCTGGCCGCAGCGCTGGCGTGCATCGCGGGCAGCGCCCTGGCTGGCCTGTCGCAGGCCGAGGTGGACCGCCTGGGCAAGGACCTGACACCGGTCGGGGCGGAGAAGGAAGGCAACAAGGCCGGCACCATCCCGGCCTGGAACGGCGGCATCACCAAGGCGCCGGCTGGTTTCGACAGCAAGAACGGCTATGCCGACCCGCTGCCGAACGAGGCGCCGCAGTACACCATCACGGCGGCCAATATGGACAAGTACAAGGACGTGCTGGCCCCGGGGCAGATGGAAATGCTGAAGCGCTACCCGAGCTACAAGATGAACGTCTACAAGAGCTACCGCACGGCAGGCTATCCGCAGGGCGTGTACGACACCATCAAGGCCGAGGCGAGCAAGGCCGAGCTGACTGGCGGCGGCAACGGCGTGACGGGCATCACCAAGACTACGGTGCCGTTCCCGATCCCGAAGACCGGGGTGGAAGTTATCTGGAACCACCTGATGCGCTACCGCGGCGGCACCATCGAGCGCTATACCGCTGAATTCCCGGTGCAGACCAACGGCGCGTTCACGCCGGTGACGCGTACCGAGAAAGTGGCGTTCGCGCAGGGCATGGCCAATCCGGAGCCGAACCGCCTGCTGTATTACATGGCGACCCTGACCGGGCCTTCGTCGGTGGCGGGCGATGCGCTGCTGGTGATTGACCCGCTCGACCAGGTGAAGGAATCGCGCCTGGCGTGGACCTACAACCCGGGCCAGCGCCGCGTGCTGCGCGCGCCGAACGTGGCGTATGACTCGCCGGGGCAGGGCGCCGACGGCTTGCGCACCACCGACGATTACGACGGCTTCAACGGCGCGCCTGACCGCTACGACTGGAAGCTGGTGGGCAAGAAGGAGATGCTGGTCTCCTACAACAACTACAAGATCACCAACAAGTCGATCAAGTATGCCGACATCGTGCGCCCTGGCCATATCAACCAGGACTTCGTGCGCTACGAGCCGCACCGCGTGTGGGTGGTGGAAGCGACCCTGAAAAAGGACAAGCGCCACATCTACGCCAAGCGCGTGTTCTATGTGGACGAGGATAGCTGGGAAGTGCTGCATACCGATTCCTATGACGGCCGCGGGGAACTGTGGCGCGTGCACGAAATCGGCGGCATCCAGTACTACGATGCGATGACCCACTACTTCGCTTACGAAGTGTTCTACGACCTGCAGGCACGCCGCTACCTGCTGTCCGGCATCTCCAACCAGGAGAAGCCGATCAAATTTGGCGTAAAGCTCGATCCGTCGAACTTCACGCCAGATACGCTGCGCCGCTCCTCCAACTAAGGACGGCGTAGCGGGTTTGGGGGTGTCTCTTCGGGCGCTTGCGTTCTCAGGGAGCGCTGCGCCCATTTTTTCGCAGGTAGAGCATGAATAAAGTCTTGATTCAGGCCGCTGCTGCGCTCTTGGGCGCACTGGTGGTGGTGCCGGCTGTCGCGGGCGATCCGCTGCAAACGCCGGCGCGCATGTCGGCGCGCGCGCCAAAAGCCATGCTGACGGCAATGGCGCTGGCCGGGCAGCGCACTGTGGCAGTGGGGGAACGCGGCATCATCCTGGTGCGCGATGGTGGCGCGAATGCGGCGTGGCAGCAGGCGAAGGTACCGGTGTCGGTCACGCTGACCGACGTGGCGTTTGCCGACGCGTCCAACGGCTGGGCCGTGGGGCACGATGGCGTGATTCTTTCCACCAATGACGGCGGGGCGCAGTGGAGCCCCCGCTTTGACGGCAACAAGGCCAATGCCTTGATGCTGGCCGATGCCAAGGCGGCAGTTGAGAAGGCGCAGGCGGCCGGGGGCAATGTGCTCGCCGACGCCGAAAATGCGCTGGGTGACATCGAAGCGGCGGCCAAGTTCGGACCGTCGCGCCCTTTGCTGGGCGTATGGTTCCGCGATGCCAAAACGGGCTACGCGGTGGGCGCATACGGCCAGGCTTTCCGTACCACGGACGGCGGGGCGAACTGGACTTCCATGGGCGCGGGCCTGCCCAATCCTGAAGGCTTGCATTACAACGCGATTGCGGGCGGTCCGGGCGGCGTGCTGGCCATTGCGGGCGAGGGCGGCTACGTCTATCGCTCGC
>JBCNOP010000024.1:0-43389 GCA_039593775.1 Pseudoduganella sp. | reverse complement strand
CGGTATTTACTCTTCCGTGTTCGTTGCTGCTGCCGTAGCCATGTGGCTGGGCGTGAAGCGTGAAGACCTGATCAAGCCGATCAAGGAAAAAGACGAGACCGACGGCGCTGTGGTGTAAGCTGCCGCCGTGGAAAAAAATGGGGACGTACCCTTTGGGTACGTCCTTTTTTTTTCTATGCGCTCTCGCGCGCCATCAAGGTGAATCCCAGGTCGATGCGCTGCGCCGGAACGTCGTTGCCGCGAATAGCTGCCAGCAGCAGGTTGGCGGCTTCGAAGCCGGTCTGGTAGCGCGGCGTGCCGATCGTGGTGACCGAAGGCTTCATCCAGGCCGATGCCGGCAGGTCGTTGAAGCCGCAGATCGCCAGTTGCTCCGGCACCTTGATGCCGCGCCGCTGGCACTGGTAGATAGCGCCGTGCGCCAGGTCGTCGTTACAGCAGAAGATCGCATCCAGGCCAGGCATGTTGGCCAGCATGCGGCCCAGAAGTTCGGCACCCAGCGCGATGGTCGACGGGTCCGGGCACATCAGCTCCAGCATCGGATCGGCCAGGCCGGCCTCCTCCATCGCCTTGCGGTAGCCGTCGCCGCGTTTCAGGGTACGCTCATCGAGCTGCGCAGCCATGTAGCCGATGCGCTTGCGGCCCTTGTCGATCAGGTAGCGCGTGATGGTGTAGCCAGCATCCTCCTGCGAAAAGCCGACCGACATCGCGCCCGGCTCGGAGGAAAGGTCCATCATCGACACCACCGGCACGCGCGAGGTGGCCAGCATCTGCTGCACGCGCGGGCTGTGCGTCAGGCCGCTGAGCAGGATGCCGTCCGGGTTCGACTGCATATAGGTCGCCAGCAGCTTCTCTTCTTCCGCATCGGAGTAGCGCGTGTTACCGATCAGGATCTGGTAATTGCATGGGTCAAGCGCATCCTGCACGCCCGCCAGCACCGCAGTGAACACTGCATTTGCCAGCGATGGCACCAGCACCACGATGACTTTCGATTGCGCCGAGGCCAGCGCACGTGCGGCGCGGTTCGGCACATAGCCCAGGTCTTGCACCGCTTTCTCCACGCGTTCGCGCAGGATGGCCGACACCAGCTCGGGCTGATTGATGGCACGCGATGCCGTCATGGGCGCGACGCCGGCGAGGGCGGCTACATCGGACAGGGTCACTTTGCCGAGTGCGCGGCTTTTGGTAGCAGGGCTCTTGGTAGGGGGATTCTTGCTCATTCCCCGATTATAACTATGTTAAGCTGCACGCCTCTTAAAATGGGGAGCAGCAATGAGCCGTACCGGCCGCCTGTTCCAGCTCATGGATGCCATGCGCGGCAGCCGCCGTCCGGTAACGGCAGCAGCGCTGGCGGAAAAGCTGGGCGTATCCGAACGCACGATTTACCGCGACATGCAAACGCTCGCTGAACTGGGCGCACCGGTGGAAGGCTCGGCCGGCCTTGGCTACCTGCTGCGTAGCGGCTTTTTCCTGCCGCCGCTGATGTTCGACACCGATGAACTGGAAGCGCTGGTGCTCGGTGCGCGCTGGGTACGCCGCCAGGGCGACCCGTCGCTGGCGCAAGCCGCTGCCAATGCGCTGGCCAAGATCGCCACCGCCACACCGAAAGACCTGCGCGACGATATGGCCGACACCAGCTTGTGGGTACCCCTGATGCGCGACACGCCGGAGCACGATGAATTCGTGCAGCCCGCGCGCGAAGCGATCCGCCGCCATCACAAGATGCGCATCCAGTACAAGGACGAAAACGGTTCTTCATCCGAGCGCACGGTGTGGCCGTTTGCGCTGGCTTTCTTCGATGGCCGCCGCATCCTCGCCGCCTGGTGCGAGATGCGCAAGGCTAACCGCCACTTCCGCATCGACCGCATCGCACACGCCGAGGCGCTTGCAGAACGCTACCCAACGCCGCGCCACGAACTGCTCAAAATCTGGCGCGAAGAAAACGCGATCAAAGACGACTCCTGACAGGAACTGTCAGGGGACCTTGGTTACGATAGGCGCATTCGATCAACCCAACAAGGAGTTTAACGATGCGCCTCTATCACAACCCACTGTCCTCCAACGCCCGCCGCGTATTGCTGACTGCAAGCCAGCTCGGCATCAAGCTGGAAGAAGTGTTCATCGACCTCGGCAGCGAAGCTGACCGCAAGCGCCTGAAGGAAGTGAACATCTGCGGCAAGGTGCCGGTGCTGGAAGATGATGGTTTCCAGCTGTGGGAATCCTGCGCCATCATGCAGTACCTGGCCGACAAGCACGGCGCCAACGATATCTATCCGACCGACCTGAAGCAGCGCGCCGACGTCAACCGCTGGATGTTCTTCGCCGCCCAGCACTTCGCACCCGCGATCGGCATCCTGACGTGGCAATACCTCTGGAAGAAATTCGTGACCGGCGAAGGTCCCGATCCGGTCGAAATCAAGAAAGGCGAAACCTTCGTGCACGAACACGCAAGCGTGCTCAACAAGCACCTCGAAACGCACCAGTGGTTGAGCGGCAATAAGCTGACCCTGGCTGACTTCGCCGTTGCCGCGCCGCTGATGTACATGAGCCGCGCAAATGTTCCGGTCGAGCAATACACGCATCTGCTGGCCTGGTTCAAGCGCATCGAGCAACTGCCGGCATGGCAGCAGACCGAGACCCCTTGGCCTTTTTAAGACTTGTGTGAGTTAACGCACAGAGTGTGGCCAGTCCCAAACATAAGATGGAACCGTCTCTTTCAGGACATCCCTAGTTTTGGACTTGGCCCACTCTCCGGAGTGGGCGTTTTTTTATCCGAGAGAGACATCATGCAATCAATCCCTGCACTGAATTCCACCATGGCCTATCGCGAGCTTGGCGAACGCAGTTCGCACGCCGTGATCTTCTTGCACGGTAATCCGACACACTCGTTTATCTGGCGCGGCATCATGCCGCATGTGGCTGCCAAGGCATGGTGCCTGGCGCCCGACCTGATTGGCTTTGGCGCATCCGGCAAGCCCGACATCGCCTATAGCTTCCTCGAACACGCAGCCTATCTTGAAGCCTTCCTGCAGCAGATGGACGTTGAGGAATTCACGCTGGTGGGCCAGGACTGGGGTGGCGCGCTGGCCATCCACCTGGCTGCGCGCTACCCCACCAAGGTGCGCGGCGTGGCGCTGATGGAATTCGTGCGCCCGAGCCCGACATGGGAAGACTTCCATCCGCTCGAACAGGCACGCGAACGCTTCAAACTGATGCGCGCACCCGGCAGCGGCGAAGAGTTCGTCCTGGAGAAGAATTTCTTCATCGAGCAGATGCTGCCGAAAGGCTCGCTGCGCCCGCTGACGGCAGAAGAGATGGACGCCTACCGTGCGCCATTCCCGACACCGGAATCGCGCAAGCCGATGCTGGCCTTCCCGCGCATGATGCCGATTGCCGGCGAGCCGGCCGACGTGTACCAGCTCATCGAACACAACGAAGCGATCATGGCCACCGCCCAATATCCCAAGCTGATCCTGTTCAGCCCGAACGGCGTGCTGACGCCACGTGCCGTTGCCGAACGCTACGCCGCACGGTTTGCAAACTGCAAGCTGGTCGAACTGGGCGAAGGCACACACAACATTCAGGAAGACCACCCGGATGCCATCGGCCGCGCGATCGCAGCCTGGCTACCGAGATAAAAGGAATGTAAGCATCCAACAGTTGAAGCGCACAGAGCGGTGTGCGCTTGCCCTTGCCTGGCAGACTCTATAGCATGGGGTCATCAAACAAGGGGACAGATATGCGAGCATCTGCACTTCCCACGACTGAGCAAGTCGACCGCTGGCAAGCGACCCGCCAAAAGGCTTTCAAGGCAGTACCCGAAGGCGGGCGCACCATCACTTATCTTGGCAAGAAATTCCACGTCTACCCAAATACCTTCTGGCCCTTCCTCGACAGCCAGCCGCTGGTGCGCAATTTCCGCGTCAAGCCTGGCGAGAGTGTGCTCGATGTGGGCACCGGCTCTGGCGTGATCGCGATCTTCGCCTGTTACCAGGGCGCTTCGCGGGTGCTGGCGCTGGACGTCAATCCGGCCGCTATCCGCAGCGCGCGCCACAACCTGAAGGCGCATGGCTTCGAGGGCGTGATGGAAGTGCGCCGCTCCGACCTGTTCGAGAAAGTCGGCGACGAGCAATTCGATGTCATCACGGCCAACCTGCCGTTCCGTGACAAGCCGGCGCCGGACGTGGTGGCGCGCTCGCAATGGGATACGGACTTCCGCACCAACACCCAGTTCTTCGAGCAGGCCGCGCGCTACCTGAAGCCGGGCGGCCGTATCTACTTCGCACACTCGAACTTTGGCGCGGTGGAGGAGGTGCGGCGGCTGGCCAAGCAGGCTGGGTTCAGCATCCGGTTGATGGCGCGCAGTGCTGCCGAACGCGACCAGGAGCGCCAGTTCTTTGCCTTCCTGATCAAACCGGCGGTAAGGCATGGACGGGCTGATTGACGCCATCCGCCAACTGCGGGCCGTACCGCACGCACCCTGGCGTGCGCAGGTCAGGCGTGTCGCCGTTATCCTCACCAGCTCGCGCTCGGGATCGACGCTGTTCAAGGCGGCGCTGGCGCGCCATCCCGGCATTGCCAGCCTGGACGGCGAAGCGGAGCCTTTCCTGGCCTTGAGCGGCGATGGCTTCGGCTACGATCCCTCATGCGGCAGTGATGCCATCGTGCACCTGCGTAATCCAGACACGCTGGCCGATGAAATCTTCGACAGCCTGACCGTGCCGGAAGGGGGCATCGCGCCTTTGGCTGAATTGAAGGCACGCTGGCGTAAACGCCTGTTATTGCAGTTCCCCACGCTGTTTGCACAGCCGCCTGCCTTTTCCCAGATGGAGCGTGCGCTGGACGAGGCGCTGTTGTTCAGCCGTGCCGACGAGGTGCCGAGCGAGCATGAATTGCAGCATGCCGTGCTGGGCGCCGTATTCTGGCGCGAGCCGTGGCGTCGCGACTACTACGATGGCGGCCACGGGCCGGGCGAGCGGCGGCCGTTCAATGAAGCCGCCAAGATCGAAGAGCCGCCGTTTGTGTCGCCAGCCATGCATGCCAGGCATTTCACGGAAGACGACGCGGCCAGCAAGGTATTGCTGTTCAAGACGCCTTCGGATGCGTATCGCTATGGCTTCTATGAGCAGCTCTTCCCGCACGCGCAAGTGCGTTACGTGCACCTGGTACGCAGCGTGGCCGCATGCGTCAATGGCCTGATTGATGGCTGGCTGTCGCCCATCGGTTTCCATGCACACGATATGCAGAAACATGGCGTGACGCTCGCGATCGGCGGCTATTCAGGGCAATGCGTTGGCGGCGAGCGCTGGTGGAAATTCGACCTGCCGCCGAACTGGCGCAGCTTTATCAATGCACCGCTGGAGGAAGTGTGCCTGAACCAGTGGCTGTCCTGCCACCGCCACATCATCGACAGCGGAGTGGCCGCGCTGCCGGTGCACTTCGAATCCTTCCTGTCCGACCCGGCCGGTGTGCTGGACCGGGCCTGCGAATGGCTTGGCCTGCCGCCGATGCCGCAGCCGCCCGAGTTGCCGGTGACGATGGCCACTGAGGCGCCTGCGCCGGGCCGCTGGCGCAAGCGCAGCAGCCAGCTGCTGCCCCTGGCGCAGCGTCCGGAAGTAGCCGACATGATGCACGCGCTGGGTTATGGCGCGGCGCCGGAGCAGTGGCAATGATCCGCCGCCTGCTGGTGCCTTACCTGATGGGCAAGCGGCGCGATGCCCTGCAGCGTGTGCAGCTGGTCGACTCGCACCCCTGGACCGTCCTCGGGTCGCCGCAATCGACGGCGACCGAATTGCTGGACAAGGATGAACAGATGCGCAGCATGGGCCGCGTCTATGCCGTGCTGGCGGAACATGCGGCCGAGGCATTGAAAGCCGGCGAGCTGCCGGTGAGCATATCGGGCGACTGCGTGTCGACCATGGGCATGATGGCAGGCTTGCAGCGGGCCGGGCGCGAACCGCAGCGCATGCTCTGGCTGGACGCGCACGGCGACTTCCACACCTGGGCCACGACCCACACCCAGTATCTCGGCGGCATGCCGCTGGCCATGCTGGTCGGGCGCCAGGACCGCCGCCAGGCCCGGCGCGACAGCATTACCGCGCTGCGGCGTGCCGTTGGCATGCAACCGTATCCGGAAGCGCAGGTGTTGCTGTCCGATGCGCGCGACCTGGACCCCGGCGAAGACAAGGCGCTGGCGCAGTCGGCGATCGTGCGCTGCAACCTCGACCAGGTCCTGCACAACCTGTCGACGCACGAATCGCTCTACGTCCATTTCGATACCGATGTGCTGGACGAGGCACAGCGCATGCCGGCGCTCAAATACCATGTGCCGGCCGGGCCGCGCGTGGAAGAAATGGCGGAACTGTTCCGCTGCCTGCGCGATTACCCCTTGGTAGCAGTGTCGGTGTCGGCATGGCATTCGGAACTGGATGAAGGCGACCAGGCTGCCCGCATCTGCCTCGAACTGCTGGATGAACTGCTGCCCGGTCCGCGCAGCACGCCGCGCGAACGCAATTCGGCCAGCACCAGCTCGACGCATTCGGCCAAGCTGCCGTGCGCCGTATCGAGCGACAGCTCGGGTGCGAGCGGTACTTCGTAGGGGGCCGACACGCCGGTGAACTGCTTCACTTCACCGGCGCGTGCGCGCCGATACAGGCCTTTGACGTCGCGCTGCTCGCAGACTTCGAGCGGGCACTTGCACCAGGCCTCGATGAAGTCGCCCTCGGCCTGCATGGCGCGCACGCGTGCGCGGTCGGCACGCAGGGGGGAGATGAAGGCCGCCAGCACGATAATGCCGGCGTTCGCGAACAGCCGTGCAGCTTCGCCGGCCCGGCGCAGGTTTTCGCTGCGGTCTTCGGGAGAGAAGCCAAGGCCGGCGCACAGGCCTTGGCGCAGGCTGTCGCCGTCGAGTAACACCACCTGGCAGCCAGCCTGGAACAGGCGCCGTTCGATGGCACTCGCCAGGGTTGTCTTGCCAGAGCCGGACAGGCCGGTGAACCACACCACCGCGCCGCGATGGCCGTGCAATTCTTCGCGCTCGCGGCGCGATACTTGGGAGGAATCCATGTTGGGACTATATACGCGATGCAGGAGGACCGCATGCGCACGGTGCTGATCGTAGGCGCAGGTTTTTCAGGTGTGGCATGCGCGATACAGATGCTGCGCATGGCGGGCCGGCAGCCCATGCGGGTGCTGCTGCTGAACCGCAGCGGGCGGCTGGCACGCGGCATGGCGTATGGCACGCAAAGCCCGCAGCACCTGCTCAATGTGGTGGCAGCCAATATGAGCGTGCTGCCCGATGACCCGGAACACTTTGTGCACTACGCCGCGATGCGCGACAGCCGCGTGACCGGCAGTTCCTTTGTCGCCCGCAGCGTATATGGCGATTACCTTGAATGGGCGCTGCGGCAAGCGCAAGACCAGGCCCCGCGCCATGCGACCCTGGACTGCGTCAGCGGGAATGTATGCAGCTTGCAAACGATGGCTGGCGGCGGCCTGGCTGCTACGCTCGATGATGGCCGCCGCATTGAAGCGGGCCGGGTAGTACTGGCCTTTGGCCATCTTCCCGCGCCGCCGCCGGAAATGGCGCAGGGCTCCCTGGCCGACAGTGCGCGCTATGCGGGCGATCCATGGCGAGGGGACTTGCTATCCACAATTGACGTACATGAGCCGGTGCTGTTGCTGGGGACCGGGCTGACGGCAGTCGATATCGCCTTGCAGCTGCTGCGCCGTAATCCGTCGCAACGCGTTCATGCACTATCGCGTCATGGGTTGCTGCCACAGCCACATAAGCTGCCATCCGGACAAATGGCAGGCAGCACCCTGCTGCGTGACGACGCGCCGACTGTTCGTGCGGCCATGCACGCCTTCATGCTGCAGGTCGAGCGCTTCGAAGCGGAGGGCCTGGACTGGCGCGATGCGCTGGCGGCGCTGCGCCACCAGACCGCAGGCATCTGGCAAGCCTGGCCTGCGGCCGAACGGCGCCGCTTCCTGCGCCACCTGCGTCCCTACTGGGACGTGCACCGGCACCAGCTGCCGCCCACGGTGCAGCAGGAATTGTCGGCGGCGCTGGAGCGTGGCGCGCTGCGCGTGAGTGCCGGCCGCATGCTGAATATCCGTGACGACGCGGAACTGGCAGTGCTGTCCGTACAGCCGCGCGGCGGCGGCGCGCCGATCGAGCTGCGCGCTGGCCGCATCATCAACTGCACGGGAAGTTGCGCCAGTCCGCGCCGCGCATCGGTCCCGCTGGTGCGTCAGTTGCTGGTTGACGGCTTGATGCGGGCTGACGCGCTTGGCCTTGGTATCGACACGGGCCCTGACTGCGCCGTCCTGGGTGCGAACGGCCAGCCGACACCGGGCCTGTATTACATCGGTCCCTGGCTCAAGGCCGGCTTCTGGGAAGCGACAGCCGTGCCGGAACTGCGCCAGTTTGCTGCCACCATCGCCCGTGCATGCATGTAGAATTTGCAATTCCCAACAATACTGGAGAATGTCGATGCGCGCAGTTATGCTGTTTGCCGGTTTGATGCTGTCAGGTGCCGTGTTTGCACAAGATGCGGCTTCGGGAGATTCAGCGAAAAGCGCGGCCAGCGAGTGGTTGGCGCTGACCGATGCCGGCAGCTATGGCGCGAGCTGGGACAAGGCTGCACCCGTCTTCCAGGGCGCGATCAACAAGTCCGGCTGGGAACAGGCGCTGCGCAACGTACGCATGCCTTTAGGCGCAGTGAAATCGCGCCGCCTGGCCAGCGCCCAGTTCACGCACAACCTGCCGAATGCCCCGGCAGGCGACTACTTCGTCCTGCAGTTCGCCACGCAATTTGAGAACAAATCCAGCGCAGTAGAAACCGTTACCCCGATGAAGGGGCCGGACGGCAATTGGCGCGTCTCCGGTTACTTCATCAAATGAGGCGCCTGGCCGCCGCCATCGCGGCTTGCCTGGCTGCGGGCTCTGCATGCGCGCATGTCGACACCATCCTGACCCTGCGGCCGGACGGTTCAATGCCGGAGCTTCCGGCGCAATATGCGAGTGCGCGCCTGCAGATCGGCTGGCCAGTAGCCGGCAAAGGCGTGACGTTCAGTGTATTTGGCCGCGAAGTCAGCGTGCCGCGCTGTGCTCTGACCGGCGTGAAGTCGCGCTCAATGGCGCAAGTGGATCTGAGCGGCTCGTGGTACCACGAGCCCCGGGACGGCCTGCCACATTACGTGGTGGTCGAGTTCCATGACCCGCAGCAGCCCAAGGGTGGGCTGAAGCACGAGGGCGTCGTACTGATGTTCGACCTGACCCGGCCGGCCATCCTGCACGCCCCGCGCTGTGTTAATGCAGCAGGGCGGAAGTAAGGGATTTCACTTCTTCCGCCGACTCTTCCATGATGGTGGCCAGCGTGCCGTCGCCGACCGCGAAGTCGATAGTGCTGGCGGCGGCCACTGAGGTGGCGCCTGGGCGGGCGTGCAGCGGCGAGGCGATCGGGGACAGGTCGTTGGCCAGCAGCAGCGTGTCGCCCAGGTTCTCCGGCGGCAGGGCGCGCATGCCTTCCCACATGGCTTCCACGGCCTTCATCACGTTCTCAGGAATCATCAGCTTTTGCAGCACGCCGCGGCCAATCGGGACTTCGCCGTAGGTGGTCCATTCTTCCGGATCGCCTTCCATCGCTTCCGGGAAGGCTTCGGCCTGCGACAGCATGTAGAAGCCGCCCACTTCGTGCACGATGCCGGCAAACATGGCGGTATCGGGATCGACGTGGGACACGCGCCGCGCAATCACTTGTGCCAGCGCCGCCACGTGGGCGGTATGCTCCCACAACTGGTTGGCTTTGGCCTTGAGCAGGGGATTGCGGATCTTGGTGCCGAGCTGGCGCACGATCACCGAGGTCACCAGCGATTGCAGGGTGCGCACGCCAAGGCGCTGCACCGCGGTCTTCACGCTGGAAATCTCCATGCCGGAGCGGTTATAGGCCACCGAGTTGGCGATTGCCACCGTGCGCGCCGCCAGCAGCGGGTCGGCCTGCACCAGCTTGGCTGCCAGGTCGATGTGGCAATTGTCGTCGTTCAGCGCGCGTTGCAGCTTGATCGACGCGTCGATATTGGTGGGAAAAGTAAGCTCACCGCGGCCGGCTTGGGCTGCAATTGCTTTGAAGGCTTCCAGTCTGTCCATGCGAAAATTATAAGCAGAATTTGCCCTGCGGAACTAGGACAGGGTGGTTATTTTGATGAAAAAACTGGCTTTGCGCCCAGCTTAGCCTTCGCCGAAGATGGCGTCGCACCCTTCAACGGTGCCCTCGACATCCCCGAGTTCGTCGACCAGTTCCAGGTCTTCGAGTTCTTCCACAGCATTGGTGAAGCTGTTGTGCTTGGTGGCGCCGATCAGGCGGTAGATTTCGCCGTCTTCATTGCGGATGCCAATCAGCAGTTTTTCCTTGCGCACCAGGTCGGCGCTGGTGTTTTCCAGCAGCAGGTTGCCGGTGATCTGTTTGTCGAATTTGGCTGGCTTGATGCCGTCCAGCAGGGTTGTCTTTAACATTCTTTTCGTTCTTTATAGTGGTGTACCGGCACTGATCGTGGCCTTCAGCCCGGCCAGGGTGCGTTCCAGGGCTTCATAATCGGCGTCGCTATAGTCGGAAAACAACTGTACGCCTTTAGCGACGATAACGGGAAACACTTCGGCAAACAGCTGCTCGCCCGCCGGCGTCAGGCGGACGAAGAAGGAGCGCTTGTCTTCGGCATTGCGTTCCCGTTCCACCAGGCCTTTCTGTTCCAGGCGTTCGATGACGCCGGTCAGGGTGCCTTTGGTGATCAGGGTGCGTTCGCCAAGCTCCTTATAGCTCATGCCCGCGGTGTTGCCCAGTGTGGCAATGATATCGAATTGTGCGTGGGTGAGGCCAAGCTGGCGAACATGTTCGCCGGACCATCTCTCAAACCCCTGCATGCACTCGGCCAGCAGCCGGATGCTTTTCAAATATCGTTCGCCCATGACACCGGATTATAGCGCCCGCCAGCCTCGGCCTCCATCGGTTACTATATGCAAACTCATAACAAGATGTACGAAATGCCATGCCCCTGCACGCACGCGGTATCCTCGCCCTGCTGGTGGTGACCATTGTCTGGGGCACCACCTTCCCGGCCATGAAGGATATGACCGACAACCTGTCGGCCAACTGGATCGTGGTGTCGCGCTTCGCGATTGCCGGCGTACTGTTATCCCCCTTCCTGCTGCGCGCCAAATGGCGCGACCTGCACTACGGCTTCCTGGCCGGGGTGCTGCTGTTCTTCTGTTACCTGACCCAGGTCGAAGGCCTGAGCCTGACTTCCTCCAACCGCAACGCCTTCATCTGCGGCCTGAATGTGCTGGTGGTGCCGCTGCTGGGCATCGCAATGGGCAAATGGCCGGACAAGCGCATCGTGCTGGCTTTGATCCTGGCGATTGGCGGCCTGTTCGCCCTGTGCTGGGAGGGCAGTTTCACCTGGAGCCGCGGCGACTCGCTGGCGCTGGCGGCGGCCTTCCTCTTCGGCCTTTACATCAAGGTGATGGAGCAGTTCTCGCGCAAGGTCGAGCACCTGATGACCCTGACCGTGGCCCAGATCTGGACCGTGGCCCTGTTTGCCGGCCTGTGGATACTGCTGCGTGAAGTGCCGCGCGGGGTGATTGACGTGCCGCACGATGCGAAAGACTACTACAGCTATATCTGGACTGGGCTGGTGGCCTTCAAATGGAACCTGCTTTACCTGGGCGTGATTGCCACGGCGGCCATCATTTCCCTGCAGACCTGGGGCCAGAGCCATGCCAGCGCCAATGAGGCAGCGGTGATCTATGCCTTCGAGCCCGCCAGCGCGGCCATTTTCGGCTATTTCTGGCTGGGCGAGACGATGGGCGTAATGCAGCTCCTGGGCGCGGCACTGTTGATCTCCGGTATGATTGTCAGCCAATGGAATACCCCTGAGCGCCCGGCGTCGGCGCTCGTCCCTGAATAGAAGATGTCATTTGCTCAACTTAGTCGCCTGACCCGGGAGCAGCCGCTGCGCATGCTGCTGGTGAATGCGGGCGAGCCGGACAGCCTGGCCTGGTCCGGACTGGTGCAGCCCTTGCGGCTGGCCCAGCGCATCCTGAATGGCAGTTTCCAGCTCGACGTCAAGACCACGTCGCAAGCGGCCGGCCTGGCGGGCGACTGGCAGCTGGCTCTGCTCGTCGCGGACGAGGGCTCCGCGCGCCCGGCCGAAGCGGAACTGCGCGCAGTGATCGAGCGTTGCCGTGAGGCGGAGTACTGGGGCGGGGTGGGGGCCGGGGTGCTGTGGCTGGCCCAGACCGGCGCGGCCGGTGGTGCGCGCATTGCCCTGCCTTGGGCCCTATATGCGGAAACCGAGGATGTGACCGAGCGCGCCATACTGACACCGAATTTGTTCGAGATCGATGGACGGCTCATTTCCTGCTGCGGCGGGGCGGCATCGCTCGATTTTTCGCTGACGCTGATCGAGGCCTTGTTCGGCGCCAATGTGCAGGCTGAGATCAAGGAAGCGTTGTGCATCGACCGCGTGCGCTCCTCGGAAGAGCGGCAGCGGGTGGCGCTGCAGGCGCGCTTCGGGGCGCTGCAGCCCAAGCTGTCGGAGGCGGTGACCCTGATGGAGGCGAATATCGAGGAGCCGCTGTCGACTGACGATATCGCCGGGCTGGTGGGCTTGTCGCGGCGCCAGCTGGAGCGCTTGTTCAAGCAGTACCTCGGGTCCTTGCCTTCGCGCTATTACCTGGAGCTGCGCCTGCAACGAGCGCGGCAATTACTTTTAGAAACAAACCATTCCATAGTGCAGGTTGGGCTGATGTGCGGGTTCTCGTCGGGATCGCACTTTTCTACGGCGTTTGGCACCTTGTTTGGCAATACGCCGCGGGAAGAGCGGCAGCGCAAACTCAACCGCTAAACCAGTCGGATGGCCGCCCCGCCTGACCCGCAGGGTCAGGCACTTTGGCCAGCGACCGCCGCGTATCAGTGTCTGACCCCGTGGGTCAGACACTGGGGTACCGGTTTGGACTTTTTTGAAAATCCTTGTCGCAGATTCAAAAGAGTTTTAGCATCCCCGCTTTTACAATGCAGTACACCTTACCATTGATGGGGATTTGCCATGAACGCCAAGCTTGACTCGACTGTTACCACCCGCCCTGTAACCCGCGCCACTTTCGACGAGGTAATCGTCCCGACTTACGCACCTGCCCAGATGGTGCCAGTGCGAGCAGCGGGCCTGGACCTGTGGGACCAGAACGGCAAGCATTACCTGGACTTCACCTCCGGGATCGCTGTGGCATCCCTGGGCCACTGCAACCCAATCCTGGTCGAGGCGCTGACCAAGCAAGCCAACACCCTGTGGCACCTGGGCAATGGCTACACCAATGAGCCAGTGCTGCGCCTGGCCCTGGCGCTGACCGAAGCCACCTTCGCCGACCGCGCCTTCTTCTGCAACTCCGGCGCCGAAGCCAACGAAGCAGCCCTGAAACTGGCCCGTAAAGTCGCCCACGCCAAGTTCGGCGACAAGAAGCCGCGCATCGTGTCCTGCCTGAACTCCTTCCACGGCCGTACCCTGTTCACCGTCTCCGTCGGCGGCCAAGCCAAGTACACCGAAGGTTTCGAACCTCTGCCACCATCGATCGACCACATCCCTTATAACGATATCGAAGCTGCCCGCGCCGCCATCGGCGACGACGTGTGCGCCGTGATCGTTGAGCCGGTGCAGGGCGAAGGCGGCGTGATGCCGGGCAATCCTGAATACCTGAAAGAACTGCGCGCACTGTGCGACAAGCACAACGCCGTGCTGATCTTCGACGAAGTGCAGTGCGGCATGGGCCGTACCGGTTCCTTGTTCGCCTACCAGGGCTACGGCGTGACCCCGGACATCCTGACCTCGGCCAAAGCGCTGGGCAACGGCTATCCGATCGGCGCCATGCTGACCACCGACGAGCTGGCCAAGCACCTGGCAGTCGGCACCCACGGCACCACCTACGGCGGCAACCCGCTGGCTGCGACCGTGGCGCTGACCGTACTGGAAACCATCAACCAGCCAGCTTTCCTGGCGCGCGTGAAAGAAGCGTCCGAGAAGCTGATCGGCAAGCTGGAAGGCCTGGTGCGCGATTTCCCTGGCGTGTTCTCCGCCGTGCGCGGCGCCGGCTTGCTGCTGGGCCTGGTTGTGGCTGAGCCGTTCAAGGGCCGCTCCAAGGATATCCAGCGCGCTGCTGAAGCTCAGGGCCTGATGATCCTGATCGCCGGTACCGACGTGGTGCGCCTGGCACCGGCGCTGGTGGTGTCGGATGCGCAGATCGATGAGGCAGATCGCCTGATTCGCCTGGCGGTTGCTGAACTGACGAAGGCTGCCTAAAACCGGTAAAGCGGTCGGATGGCCGCCCCGCCTGACCCGCAGGGTCAGACCCCTGTCCGCGGCTGTCGCGGGCCAAGTGTCAGACCCTGTGGGTCTGACACTGGTTTACCGGTTCTTGTTTTAGAGAAGAAAAAAGAGGAGCACCCATGTACGTAGTCCGTCCGGTAGAAACCGCCGACATCGCCGCCCTCGAATCACTGGCCGCGGTCAGCATGCCGGGTGTCCATACCCTGCCGAAGACGCGCGAAAAGATCGAGCAGGCAGTCGAGCGTTCCATCGCTTCCTTCTCCGCCCACGTCGACATCCCAAGCGAAGAATCCTATATGTTCGTGATGGAGTCGCTGGCCGACAAGAAGATTGTCGGCACCGCCGCCATCCACGCCTCCGCAGGTTCGAACGGCACCTATTTCTCCTTCCGCAACGACGTTATCCAGCAGGTCTCGCGCGACCTGAACATCAGCCACAGCGTGCACGCACTGACGCTGTGCTCCGAGCTGACCGCCTATTCGCAGCTGTCCGGCTTCTATGTCGACGCCAGCGTGGCGCAGCGTCCGGAAGCGGCGCTGCTGTCGCGTTCCCGCCTGCTGTATGCAGTGCAGGCGCCGCATCGCTTTGGCGACCGCTTCTTCGTGCCGCTGGCCGGCCTGACCGATGAAAAGGGCGGCTCGCCGTTCTGGGATGCGCTGGGCCGCAAGTTCTTCAAGATGGATTTCCTCGACGCCGAGCGCGTGATCGGCGGCGCCCGCAACCGCACCCTGATCGTCGAGCTGATGCCGCACTACCCGGTGTACGTTCCCCTGCTGCCGGGCGATGCGCAAGCCGTGATGGGCCAGATCCATCCGAGCGGCGAACTGGCCTTCAACCTGCTGACCTCCGAAGGCTTCGAAGCCGACGAGTACATCGATATCTTCGACGGCGGCCCGATCCTGCAGGCCCACAAGCACACGCTGCGCACCTTCACTTCTTCGCTGCCGCGCCGCGTGGCCAGCGCCGAAGGCACGCAAGCCAGCGATGCTGTGGCAACGTATGCCGTGTCCACCGGCCCTGACCAGCGCTTCCGCGCGGTGACGATCAACTGCGCACCGCTGGAAAATACCGATACCGTCTGCCTGTCCAAAAACGCCCAGGACATCCTGCGCGTGGAAGAGGGCGACACCGTGACCTGCGTCCGCATTTAAGAACGAGAAAACCTATGCTAGTTGTACGCGCCATTAAAGCGAGTGACCTGGACGGATTGTTCAACCTGGCCAGCCAGGTTGGCACCGGCATGACCACGCTCAAGCCGGACATGAAAATGATGGGCGACCGCGTCGCCGTCGCAGTGGCGTCCTTCGCCGAAACCATTCCGCCGGAAGAACGCGACTACATGTTCGTGATGGAGGACACCGATACCGGCCGCTTGGCCGGCGTGTGCGCCATCAAGGGTGCGGTCGGCCTGACCGAGCCTTTCTACAACTACCGCATCGGCACCCTGGTGCACTCCAGCCGCGAGCTGAATGTGTTCACCCGCATGGACACGCTGTACCTGTCGAACGACCTGACCGGCTGCTCCGAGCTGTGCTCCCTGTTCCTGCACCCGGACTACCGCCAGGGCAATAACGGCAAGCTGCTGTCCAAGTCGCGCTTTCTGTTCATCGCCCAGTTCCCGCACCTGTTCGAGCAGAAGATCATCGCCGAAATGCGCGGCTACCAGGCGGAAGATGGCAGCTCGCCGTTCTACGAAGGCCTGGGCCGCCACTTCTTCAAGATGGATTTCCACCACGTGGACGACCTGACCGCGCTGGGCAAGAAGTCCTTCATCGCCGAACTGATGCCGCGCCAGCCGCTGTACGTCGACTACCTGCCCGTCGATGCGCGTGAGGCTATCGGCAAGGTACACCAGGCCACCGCGCCGGCACGCCGCCTGCTGGAGCAGGAAGGCCTGCACTACGAAGGCTATGTCGACATCTTCGACGCCGGCCCGGTGCTGCAAGCCCGCGTGTCGGAACTGCGCGCCATGCGCGACAGCGAACTGGCGTCTGTCACGCGCGATACCGACGCCGCGCATGCCTGCGCGCTGCACACCACCGAACCCTACCTGGTCTCGAACACCGTCATGCAGGACTTCCGCATGATCCTGACCGATGCCAATCCATCCGATGGCGGCATTGACCTGTCGTCCGAAGAACAAGCACTGCTGCATTGCCATGCCGGCGACACCGTGCGCACCCTGTCTCTCAACGTGAGGAAGAACCAGAATGTCTGAACTGAGCAATTTCATCAACGGCCAATGGAAAGCTGGCCACGGCGAGACCATCGTGACCACCAACCCGGCCACCGGCAAGAACACCTACTCGTCGCAGGAATCGACCGCCGACGACGTGGCGGAAGCCGCGCATGCTGCGCGCGCCGCCTTCGAAGCCTGGGCTTATCGCCCGCTGGAAGAGCGCATCGCCATCGTCACCAAGTTCCGCGACCTGCTGAAGGAAAACGCGGAAGACCTGGCGCAGACCATTTCCGAAGAAGTCGGCAAGCCGCTGTGGGAAGCGCGCACTGAAGTGACCACCATGGCCAACAAGGTCGACATCTCGATCACGTCCTACGGCAACCGCACCGGCGAAAGCCGCAACAAGGTCGCCGATGGCGAGGCTGTGCTGCGCCACCGTCCGCACGGCGTGTTCGGCGTGTTCGGTCCTTACAACTTCCCTGGCCACCTGCCGAACGGCCATATCGTGCCGGCACTGATCGCCGGTAACACCGTGGTGTTCAAGCCGAGCGAATACGCGCCGCGCACCGCCATCAAGACCGTGGCCCTGTGGGAAAAGGCTGGCGTACCTGCCGGCGTGATCAACCTGGTCAACGGCGGCCGCGAAACCGGCATCGCGCTGGGCCAGAATCCGGACATCGACGGCGTGCTGTTCACCGGTTCCAGCCAGACCGGCGCGGCGCTGCACAAGCAGTTCGGCGGCCAGCCGGGCAAGCTGCTGGCGCTGGAAATGGGCGGCAACAATCCGCTGATCGTGTGGAATCCGACCGACATCGACGCCGCCGTGTTCATGGCGATTTCGTCCTCCTTCATCTCGGCCGGCCAGCGCTGCACCTGCGCGCGCCGCGTGATCGTGCAGAAGGGCGAGCAGGGCGATGCCTTCGTCAAGCGTTTCGTGGAAGTGGCTTCGAAGCTGGGCGTAGGCGCTCCGGCGGCCGAACCGGCACCGTTCATGGGCCCGGTGGTCTCCGCTGCCGTGGCTGAAAAGCTGGTGCAGGCGCAGGCCGACATGGTGGCCAAGGGCGGCAAGCTGCTGCTGGAAATGCGCCAGCTGGAACCGGGTACCGGCTTCGTCTCCGCCGGCATCGTGGACACCACCGATGCGAAGGGCATTCCTGACGAAGAATGGTTCGGCCCACTGGCGCAGATCATCCGCGTCGACGATTTCGACGCCGCGATCCGCGCCGCCAACAATACCGGCTACGGCTTGGCCGCAGGCCTGATCTCGACCGACGAAGCGCTGTGGCAGAAGTTCCAGCTGCGCGCCCGTGCCGGCATCGTGAACTGGAACCGTCCGACCACCGGCGCGGCCAGTTCCGCGCCGTTCGGCGGCGTCGGCAAGTCCGGCAACCACCGTCCTAGCGCATACTATGCGGCGGACTACTGCGCCTACCCGGTTGCTTCGATCGAGAACAGCGCCCTTGAAATGCCTGCCAAGCTGTCGCCTGGCATGAACTTCTGAGGATGGCCATGCCTACTGCACGCGAATACAACTTCGACGGCCTGGTTGGCCCGTCGCACAATTACGCCGGCCTGTCGTTCGGTAACGTAGCCTCCTTCAACAACGTCAAGAGCGCTTCCAATCCGAAGCAGGCTGCCTTGCAAGGCCTGGCCAAGATGCGTGAGCTGGCCAGGCGCGGTTTTGCGCAGGCGCTGCTGCCGCCGCAGGACCGCCCGAACTTCCGCCTGCTGCGCAGCCTGGGCTACAGCGGCACCGATGCTGAAGTAATCGCGCAGGCGTACAACGATTCCCCGGTGGTGCTGGCTTGCGCCTATTCGGCTTCGCCGATGTGGACTGCCAACGCTGCCACCGTCAGCCCGTCGGCCGACACCAAGGATGGCCGCGTGCACTTCACCGCCGCTAACCTGAACAACAAGCTGCACCGCGCTTTCGAGCACGTGCAGTCGGCCCGTGCGCTGCGCGCCATCTTCAAGGACGAGCGCTTCTTCGCCGTGCACGATGCGCTGCCTGGCACCCCGGCCTTCGGCGATGAAGGCGCTGCCAACCATACCCGCCTGTGTGACCAGCATGGCAAGCCTGCCGTGGAATTGTTTGTGTATGGCCGCGTGGAGTTTGATCCGAGCGCGCCGGCGCCGAAGAAGTTCCCGGCCCGCCACACGCTGGAGGCTTCGCAGGCGGTCGCGCGCCTGCATGGCCTGGATCCCGCGCGCTGCGTGTTCGTGCAGCAGAATCCGGACGTGATCGACCAGGGCGTGTTCCACAACGACGTGATCGCCGTGGGCAATGGCAATGTGCTGTTCTATCACGAGCAGGCGTTTGCCGACGAGCAGGGCGCGCTGGCGTCGATCCGCGCCGCGATGCAGGGTGTGGGCGCCGAGCTGGTGGCGATCCGCGTGCCTACCGCTGAAGTGTCGGTGGCCGATGCGGTTTCTTCCTACCTGTTCAACACCCAGTTGCTGTCCAAGCCGGATGGCAAGATGGCGCTGGTGACGCCGCATGAGTGCCAGGAGATTCCGGCGGTTGCAGCCTTCCTGGAGAAGCTGGTCGCTTCCGGCGGCCCGGTCGATGAACTGATTCACTTCGACCTGCGCCAGTCGATGCGCAACGGCGGCGGGCCAGCTTGCCTGCGCCTGCGCGTGGCGCTGACCGATGAAGAGGCTGCGGCCATGCACCAGGGCGTGGTCATGTCCGAAACGCTGTACCATAGCCTGGTTGCCTGGGTCGAGAAGCATTACCGCGACCACCTGGAACCAAAAGATTTAGCAGATCCGCAATTGGCTATTGAAGTGCATACCGCATTGAAAGAGCTGGAACAGATCCTGGGCTTACCCGGCCTTTACGATCTGTAAAGAAACCGGTAAACCAGTGCCTGACCCGCAGGGTCAGGCACTGTCTGCTCGAAGGACGGAGTGCTAAAAGTGCCGTTGGCCGTCGAGCAGCTCGGTGTCTGACCCTGCGGGTCAGACACCGAATTACCGGTTTAAGAAACGAAAGTACCCACAACGTATTTGGAGAAGCAAATGAAACAAATGCCACAAGAGTTGCGCAAGCAAACGCTCGAACTGGTCAAAGCCAGCGGCCCGATCGCGCAACTGATCGAGGCCTGGCTCGGCTCCCTGGACGACGAAGACCTGGCCGACCTGTCCCCCGGCAGCCTGGCCCCGGTCCTTGTGGATGGTTTCACCCAACTGGCCAAGCGCACCGGCACCGGCTGCCAGATCGCCAAGCTCCAATACGAAGAAGCCCGCGGCGGCCACGCCACCGCCCTGCTGATCGTCAACGACGACATGCCGTACCTGGTCGACTCCATCGTGATCGCCATGCGCAAGCTGCGCGTCGGCTCCAACGGCGTGCTGAACGCCGTGCTGCCGGTCCGCCGCAGCGCCGACGGCGCGGTGGAAGCAGTGGGCCAGAAAGGCGACAAGCTCGAATCCATGGTCCTGTGCCTGCTGTCCGAAAAACTGGAAGACGGCGCACTGAAAGAACTGACCGACCGCATCGAAATGGTGGCGCGCGACGCTGCCGTCGTGAAACGCGACCAGGCCGCGATGAAGGAACGCTTCACCGCCGTCGCCACCGAATCCGCCGGCCACGGCGAAGAAGGCCAGGAAGTAGCTGCCTTCCTGCAATGGGCGCGCGACGAAGGCTTCGAAGTGCACGGTTACGCCTACTACCAGGTGAAGCCGGGCGTACGCGAACTGGAACGCGACATCCCTAGCCGCATCGGCGTGCTGCAGGACACCTCGCACCCGATCTACGGCACCTGCCTGGCCAATATTCCCGGCGACTTCGACACCCTGTCCAAGCGTGCGCACACCCTGTCGATCGTCAAGGCCGACGTCGGCGGCACCCTGCACCGCGACCAGTCTCTGGACTTCATCGGCGTGCGCCACACTGACGGCAAGGGCGCAATCCTGGGCGAGCACTGCTTCGTTGGCCTGTTCACCCGTGCCGCCAACCTGACCCCGCTGGCCCGCCTGCCATTCGCACGTGGCCGCATCGCGCAAGTGCTGAAAATTGCCGGCGTGCGCGAGACCGGTTTCCGTGCAGAGAAATTCATCGAGATCCTGGAGTCGCTGCCGCGCACCGAAGCGCTGGAAGCGGAACCGGAATGGCTGGCAGAGGTGTGCGGCGCCGTGGTGTCGCTGTACAAGCAGCCGCGCGCCAAAGTATTCGCCCGCCGCGACGTCTATGCCCGTCACCTGAACGTGCTGGTCTACCTGCCGCGCGAACGCTACTCCGCTTCCGTGGCGCACGCGCTGGCGCGCGCACTGCAGGAAAGCTCCGGCGCCACCCACGTCAGCTCGCAAACCCTGGTGTCGGACGGCCCGCTGGCCCGACTGTACCTGATCGCCCACGCGGCACGCTACCCGCTCGACCTGGAAAGCGATATCCAGCGCCCTCTGCTGACCGTGCTGGACGGCTGGCATGACCGCTTCTCCGAACTGGCTGACAAGGTCGGCGAGGAACCGCTGCGCAACAGCCTGCGCAAGCTGTGCTCCACGCTGCCGGTGGACTATGTGGCGGCAACGCCGCCGGCCGTGGCTTTCCACGACCTGGACAAGATCCTGCGCAATGGCGTGGACGAACGCGTCGCCGTGCGCGTCGAACTGCCGTCCGAAGGCAATGCCGCCACCACTATCCGCCTGTACTCGGTGGACCGCGTGCCAGCCCTGTCCTCGATCCTGCCTGCGCTGCATAACGCCGGCGTGGCCATCGAGCGCGAATCCGCGCACACCATCCGCACTGCGGACGGCAAGAAGCACTACGTGACCAGCCTGGCAGTCGACGCGCAAAGTGCGCTCGAACTGTCCCGTCCTGGCGTGGTGCAGGTGGCGGAAGACCTGTTCAATGCCCTGTTCAACAACGAAGCCGAAGACGGCCGCCTGAATGGCCTGGTCGTTGAAGGCGGCCTGCGCCTGCGCGAAGTGCAGCTGGTGCGTGCTTACATGAGCTACTGGCGCCAGGCCGGTACCCAGTTCACCGTGCGCTACATGGCGGAGATCCTGCGCCGCCATCCAGCGCTGGTGAAGGAACTGGTCGACGCGTGGAAAGAGCGCTTCGATCCAGCGCTGCCTGAGGCAACCCGCACCGCCGCCAAGGACAAGCTGCTGGCCATCAAAGGCCGTCTGTCCTCGATCAACCACGCCGACTCCGAAGTGATCTTCGCGGCCATGATCGACCTGATGCTGGCAACCCTGCGCACCAACTACTTCCAGAATGCAGGCCAGGGCGACAAGATCATTTTCAAGTTCGACACCAGCAACCTGCACCTGGTACCGGAACCGCGTCCATTCCGCGAGATCTATGTGTTCTCGCGCCGTTTCGAAGGCGTGCACCTGCGCGGCGGCCCTGTGGCCCGCGGCGGCCTGCGCTGGTCGGACCGCATGGAAGACTACCGCACCGAGGTGCTGGGCCTGGTGAAGGCGCAGATGGTGAAGAACGCCGTGATCGTGCCTGCCGGCGCCAAGGGCGGCTTCGTCTGCAAGCAGATGCCGAAAGACGCTCCTCGTGAGGTGGTAGCAGCGGAAGGCGAAGCAGTCTACCGCCTGTTCATCGCCAGCCTGCTGGAAATGACCGACAACCGCGTGCTGGGCAAGATCGTTCCGCCTGAAGATACCGTCCGTTACGACAACGACGACCCATACCTGGTGGTGGCTGCCGACAAGGGCACCGCGACCTTCTCCGACATTGCCAACAGCATCGCAGTGAAGCGCGGCTTCTGGCTGGGTGACGCCTTTGCGTCCGGCGGCTCCAACGGTTATGACCACAAGAAGATGGGCATTACCGCCAAGGGCGCGTTCGAAGCGGTCAAGCGCCACTTCTACGAGATGGGTCACGACATGAACACCACCCCGTTCACCGTGGTGGGCGTGGGCGATATGTCGGGCGACGTGTTCGGCAACGGCGTGCTGCTGTCGAAGCAGATCAAGCTGCTGGCGGCCTTCGACCACCGCCACATCTTCCTGGACCCGAATCCAGATACCGCCAAGTCCTTCGCCGAACGCCAGCGCATGTTCGCGCTGCCGCGCTCCTCGTGGGACGACTACAACAAGGACCTGATCTCCAAGGGGGGCGGCGTGTTCCCGCGTACTGCGCGCGCCATCGAGCTGTCGCCTGAAATCCGCGCCGCGCTGGATATCGCAGAAACCTCGCTGACACCGGAAGAACTGATGCACCGCATCCTGCTGGCGCCTGTGGACCTGTTCTACAACGGCGGCATCGGTACCTATATCAAGTCCTCGAGCGAAACCCACGCGCAGGTGAAAGACCGCGCCAACGACAATATCCGCGTCAGCGGCAATGAGCTGCGCTGCAAAGTCGTTGCGGAAGGCGGCAACCTGGGCGCGACCCAGGCCGGCCGTATCGAATTCGCACTGGCCGGCGGCCGCATCTTCACCGATGCGATCGACAACTCGGCCGGCGTGGATTGCTCCGACCACGAGGTGAACTGCAAGATGTGGCTGGACGTGGAAGTCAACGCCGGCCAGACCTCCGAGGCGGACCGCAACCAGCTGCTGAACGACATGACTATGGAAGTGGAACGCCTGGTCCTGCGCGACAATATCCAGCAAACGCGTTTGCTGGTGCGCGAATTCCAGGCCCAGTCGGAAGCGCACGTGCAGGATGGCTATGCCGATCTGATCGCCGACCTGGAGGAAGAGGGCGCGCTGTCGCGCGAACTGGAACACCTGCCAAGCGTTGCCGAACTGGCGCGCCGCAAGGCCGATGGCCGCGGCCTGACCACGCCGGAGCTGGCGGTGGTGATCGCCAACGTGAAGAACCGCTACAAGCGCCTGCTGTCGGCCATGCCGCTGACGGACGAAAGCTGGGCGGAGAAGGTGCTGCGGCCTTACTTCCCTGAGCAGCTGGTGGCTACCCGTCCTCCGCTGAACCATCCGCTGTCCAACGCCATCCTGGCGACCGTGCTGGCGAATGAAGTGGTGAACCGTTGCGGCCCGCTGATGATCCGCGACCTGGCAGCTGCCAATAACTGCTCCGAGCAGGACGTGATCCTGGCATGGGGCCAGGCATGGTCCGCACTGGACCTGGCGCCAATCTTCGACACTCTGGATGAAGATGCGTTGAATGTTCCGCGCAACGTGGCGATGCGTGTCGATGCACGCACCCGCGCCATGCTGAAGGCAGTGATGGAAGGCGTGCTGGGCGTGCCGAAGGATCAATTGCGCGGCGCAGGTATCGCCGAGCTGACCAAGCTGTTTGCAGATCCGGCAACCGTGCGCAAGATGGCGGCTGATGTGCAGTCGGAAGCGGCTGTCCACAGCGGCCTGCGTGCGGAATTCGTGCAGGCGTGGAACGCGGTCGATGCGCTGGAAGGCGTGGCGGCGTTCGTGTTCTCTGCGCTGTCGGTCAAGCGTCCGGCCGGCATGGACCTGCCAGGCTTCCTGGCAGTGGGCATGGCGCTGCGTTCGCAGGCTGGCATCGATACGCTGGAGCGTGGCCTGAAGCTGCCGGCGGCGACGAAGTCGCAGGAACACTTGCGCAGCTACGCGCAGCAGGCTTTGCGCCGTACGCAGCAGAAGTTGCTGTCGCAGGTGCTGGCGCGCGCGACCAACGGGCATGATGCCGTTGAAGCAGTTGAACTGGTGACCTGCACTCTCGGCCTGTCCGGCTACGCAACCTCGGCGGACCTGGAGCAGGCGATGCTGGATGTGTGGGCGTTGTCGGAGGCGGTTAATGCCGTCGGTATGGCAGCCTGAAACCGGTAACCCGGTGTCTGACCCGCAGGGTCAGACACCGGCCAGCGGCCGCCGCGTAATAGTGTCAGACCCTGCGGGTCTGACACTGGTTTGCCGGTTTTGGCTGAGCAGAAACTAACAGCAACAGAATGTCAGACACCCAATCCCTTCCTTCCGCAGTCCGCGCCCTCGCTGAAGCCGACTTCAGCGCGGTAGCCAACAGCTTCACCACCGCCGGCTTCCAGGTCGGCCAGCCCGCCGACGGCATCCTCACCATCCGCAGCAAGCAGCCCGGCCGTCCAGCCGTCCTGGTCTCGGTCGGCGTGCACGGCGACGAAACCGGCCCAATCGAGCTGGTAGCCTACCTGCTCGACGCCCTGGCGCAAGAACCCCAGGCGCTGCAAGTCGACCTGATGCTCTGCGTCGGCAACATCGGCGCCATCCGCCAGGCCAAGCGCTTCATCGACGCGGACCTGAACCGCATGTTCCGCGCCGAACGCGGCACCCTAGCCGGCACCGCCGAAGCCGCCCGTGCCGACGTCATGATCGCCGCGACCACGGAATTCTTCGCCAATGCCGGCAAAGAACGCTGGCACCTCGACCTGCACACTGCAATCCGTCCAAGCGTGTACCCAACGTTCGCCATCGTCCCCGACCTGATCGCAGACGAAGCGAAGCAGCAGCTGATTGGCTGGCTGGGCGAAGCCGCTATCGGCGCCATCATCATGAACCCATCCTCGGCGGGCACCTACAGCTACTACAGCGCCGAGCATCACGCCGCAGCCGGCACCACGATTGAGCTGGGCCGCATCGGCACGCTGGGCAAGAACGACCTCACGCAGTTCGAGGACGCCAAGCTGGCCCTGGACCGCCTTCTGCGCGGCAAAGCCCCGGCGCAGGCAGCCAGCGCGCCGCACGTCTTCAAGGTCGCGCAAAACATCATCAAGCTGAGCGACAACTTCAAGATGGCCTTCGGCAAAGAGACGCAGAACTTCACCGCGCTGAAGAAGGGGGACGAGATCGCCCGCGACGGCGACACTGTCTACACCGTGCAGCACGACGAAGAGCTGGTGGTCTTCCCCAACCCCGACGTCCGTATCGGCTTGCGGGCCGGAATGATGGTCACACGCGTGAATTAACGGATTGCGCTACACTGGCCGGACACTCACCGGAAAGGAGTAGCGCATGTCCCTGTCCATGTATAAAGTCTCCGCGCCTGTTTTCGTGCGCGGCCTGAACGTGATGGCAAGCCTGCTGCGCAAGGCGCAGGCCCACGCCGAGGAAACCGGCAAAGTCCCGGAAGCGCTGCTGTCGGCGCGCCTGGCAGACGACATGCTGCCGCTGACCGCCCAAGTCCAGCGCGCCAGCGATACCAGCAAACTTTCCATCGAACGCCTGAGCGGCATCGCCGCGCCCAAATTCCCCGACAACGAAGCCAGTTTCGAGCAGCTGCAGGAGCGCATCGCGAATACGATCGCCTATATCGAAAGCGTTGGGGAGGAGCATTTCGCGAACAGCGAAACGCGGGAGGTGGCACTGAGTTTCGGCAGCTTCAAGCCAACCTTCACTGGCGAGAGCTATCTGCTGACGTTTGCGCTGCCGAACTTCTACTTCCATGTCGTGACGCTGCACGACATCTTGCGGAACCAGGGCGTCAAGATCGGCAAGATCGACTACCTGGGTCCGTACGAAGGTTAAATGCTGACGTGCAGTGCGTAAGTCGCCGCCATGGTCAGCAGGAGCACGCCCACTGAGAACGCTTTCGTTGGATTGAAGCGGGACGAAACGGTCGGGATTTTGCGGTACATGTCGGGCTCCTTCTCAGTAGCGGTTTTGCATGCTTCGCAGGTTATCAATGCATGCCGCGCCAAGCTAGGCGTAAGCCTGTATCAATAGTAAGAACATGTAACATGAGCCATTTATTCTCCCCTTACGCACTAGGCCCGCTGGAGCTGGCGAACCGCATCGCCATCGCGCCCATGTGCCAGTACTCCGCCAACGAAGGCCTTGCGGCCGACTGGCACATGATCCACTACGGCCACCTTGCGCTATCAGGCGCCGGCCTGCTGATCCTGGAAGCGACGGCCATTTCGCCGGAAGGACGCATTTCGCCGGCCGACCTGGGATTGTGGTCGGACGCGCACCAGCAGGTGCTGGCTCCTATTGTTCAGGCGATCCGCCGCCATTCACCGATCAAGCTTGCCGTGCAACTGGCCCACGCGGGACGCAAGGCCTCCAGTGCGCCACCGTTCGAAGGCGGGCAAGCGCTGGCACCGGGGCAGGGCGGCTGGCAAACAGTTGCCCCTTCCGCCGTGCCGCATGCGGCCACCGATCCTGCTCCGCTGGCGCTCGACGAAGAGGGCCTGGCCAAGGTCAAGGCCGATTTCGTGAGTGCCGCGCTGCGCGTGCACGCCCTCGGCATTGAAGCGATCGAGTTGCACGGCGCACATGGCTATCTGCTGCACCAATTCCTGTCGCCGCTGGCCAACCAGCGCAGCGACCAGTATGGCGGCTCGCTGGAAAACCGCATGCGCTTCCCGCTGGAGGTGTTCGACGCAGTGCGCGCCGCGCTGCCGCGCGGAATGGTGGTCGGCATGCGCGTGTCCGCGTCCGACTGGGTGGATGGCGGCTGGGACATCGAGCAAAGCGTGGCGCTGGCGCATCAGCTGAAACAGCGCGGCGCCGGCTTTATTCACGTCTCCAGCGGCGGCGTCTCGCCGCTGCAGCAAATCCCGCTCGGCCCGGGCTACCAGATCCAGTTTGCGCAGCGCATCAAGGCCGAAGCAGGCATGCCAACCATTGGCGTGGGCCTGATCACCGAGCCGCTGCATGCCGAGGCGATCATCGCCAACGGCCAGGCGGACATGGTGGGCCTGGCGCGCGCCATGCTGTTCAACCCGCGCTGGCCATGGCACGCGGCGGCTGCCCTGGGCGCCCAGGTTGCTGCACCGCCGCAGTACTGGCGCTCCCAGCCCCGGGAACTGAAAAACCTGTTCGGCGAAACGCGCCTCGGTCAGCGCTAAGACCAGGCGCAGCGTGGGGCGCCCGCCACGGTTGCCATTCCGGCATCAAAATCCTTTAGGTTCAGCAACTGCGAGGTCTTATAATCGTGGGGTTTTTTTGTCCTGAAGGATATGCCTGTGAATCAATCGCTGGTCCAGAAGCTGACCCGTACCAAACCGACACCGGTGGATACGGATTCCGGCACGAGCCTGCACGGGGAGGGCCTTAGCCGCTCCATCGGGCTGTTTTCGCTGACGATGATCGGCGTCGGCGCCACGATCGGCACCGGTATCTTCTTCACCATGGTCGAAGCGGTGCCGAAAGCCGGCCCCTCGGTCGTGCTGTCCTTCCTGCTGGCGGCGCTAACCGCGGGCCTGACTGCGCTGTGCTACGCCGAACTGTCCTTCCGCGTGCCGGCCGCCGGTTCCGCCTACTCCTTCGCCTACCGCACGCTGGGCGAATTCATGGCCTTCATCGTCGCCTTCTGCCTGCTGCTCGAATACGGGCTCGCAGCCAGCGCCACGGCGATCGGCTGGTCAGACTACCTGAACAACTTCCTGGTCAACGCCTTCCACTGGCAGATTCCGGAAAGCCTGCGCTCGCCAATGATCGTCTCGACCCCGGAGGGCACGGTGTGGCATATGGATCACTTCAACCTGCCGCCTGTGATCCTGGTGGGGCTGTGCTGCTTCCTGCTGGTACGCGGCGCCAAGGAGTCTGCCACCGCCAATGCGATCATGGTGATGATCAAGCTGGCGATCCTGATCTTCTTCTGCGCGGTCGCCTTCACCGGCTTTGACACTAACAACTTCACGCCATTCCTCAAGCCGACGCCAGGCGAATGGCTGCCGGGCGCCAGCGGCATTGCTGCCGCAGCGGGCACCGTGTTCTTCTCCTTTATCGGCCTGGATACCATTGCGACCGCCGGTGAAGAAGTGCGCAACCCCAAGCGCAACGTCCCGATCGGCATCATCGCCGCGCTGCTGCTGGTGACCGTGTTCTACATGCTTGTCGCCATGGCCGCCATGGGCGCCCAGCCGGCGCACATGTTCGAAGGCCAGGCCGCTGGCCTGTCCGTGATCCTGCAGAACGTTACCGGGAAGGCGTGGCCAGCGCTGATCCTGTCGGCTGGCGCGGTGATTTCCGTGTTCTCCGTGACGCTGGTAACGATCTACGGCCAGACCCGCATCCTGTACGCGATTGCCAAGGACGGCCTGGTGCCGAAAGCGTTCCAGAGCGTGAATCCAAAATCGCATTCGCCTGTCGCCAACACCCTGATCGTCAGCGTCGTGGTGGGCATTGTCGCTGGCCTGGTCGATTCCACCTTCCTGTGGGACATGGTGTCTATGGGCACCCTGACCGCCTTCATCGTGGTGTCGATTGCCGTGCCGGTACTGCGTTCGCAGGAGCGCGCAGCGGGCACTTATACCAAAGGCGGCTTCCGCGTGCCCTTCGGCCCGTACTTCGTGCCGGGCCTGAGCATCCTGGCCTGCGGCTACCTGATGATCAACCTGTCGCACGCCACTAAAGTGATTTTCACTATCTGGATGGTGGTAGCAGTGCTAACCTACTTCATCTACGGAATCCGGAACTCCAGGCTTAACAAGGTATAAACAATGCAGTTCAAAGCAATCGCCCACACAGCATTCCTGGCTTCGGCCATAATCTCTGGGGCGGTTGCCCAGGCGGGGTCTCCCGGCTCCGCTATCCGCGACTACCGCTCGGTCGCCATCTCCCCAGCCGGCGACCGTGTCGTGTCGCTGGAATCCATCGATACCGGCAACGGCAAGCGCCCGCACCCTACCGTGGTGGTGCGCGATGCGTCGACCGGCGCGATCTCCGCCGAATTCGATCCCTGCTCCACATGCAGTTATGACAAGCCATCCTGGTCGCCGGACGGCAAATCCCTGGCCTTTATCGCCAGCGAGAAGCGTGCCTCCTCCGCATGGCTGTATCTCGCAGCCGGCGGCAAGGCACATGCCGTAGCCACGGTGCAGGGCGTCGCCAGCACCGCACGCTGGTCTCCGGATGGCCGCACGCTGTCGCTGCTGGCCACTGTCGGCGCGAAGAAGGAAACCGGCGCCACCGCAGCCGGCGCACGGCAGGTAGGCGAGATCGGCGCGGAAGAGGATGCACAGCGCATCGCCACCATTCCTGCCGCTGGCGGCACGCTCAAGCTGGTGTCGCCTGCCGATACCTTCATCTACGAATACGACTGGACGCCGGACGGCAAAGGCTTCATCGCCACCAGCGCCAAAGGCAATGGCGACAACAACTGGTGGGTGGCCAAGCTGTCCCACATCGATGCCGCCAGCGGCGCGCTGCGCATCGTGGCCAGCCCCGCCACGCAACTGAACATGCCGCGCGTCTCGCCCGATGGCCGCACCGTGGCCTTCATTGGCGGCTTGATGAGCGACTTTGGCTCGGTCGGCGGCGACATCTACACCGTGCCGCTGGCAGGCGGCGAACCGGTCAACCTGACACCGGGCTTCAAGGGCACCTTCAACACGCTGGCGTGGCGCGGCAAAGGCTTAATGGGCAACGCATTGATGGGCGACAAGTCCAACGTGCTGTCGCTCGACCTGCAGGGCCGCAGCACCATACTGCGTTCTGTCGCCGCATCGACCGGCGCGGGCGATGGCCGCATGTCGTTCAGCGCAGACGGCAGCAAGGCTGCGGCGGCACAGGAAGACTTCGAACACGCAGCAGCCATCGTGGCCGGCCCGGTTGGCGCCATGCGTGCCATCACTGACGACAACGCCCACCTGGCGCCGCAAGTCGCAGTGCAGAACATCAGCTGGAAGAACGAAGGCTTCAATGTGCAGGGCTGGCTGATCGGCCCCCGCAGCACGGTGCAAGGCAAGAAATACCCCATGATCGTGCAGGTGCATGGCGGGCCGGCTGCCGCAGCCTCGCCGCGCTACATCTCGCCGGGCGAGCAGGGCAACCCGCTGGTGCGCGAATTGGTGGAGAAGGGCTACTTCGTATTCCTGCCCAATCCGCGCGGCAGCTTCGGCCAGGGCCAGGATTTCACCCGCGCCAACCGCCGCGACTTCGGCGGCGGCGACTTGCGCGACATCCTCGCCGGCGTCGAGGCGGCAGCCGCCGCGGCGCCAGTCGATACCAGCCGCATGGGCCTGATGGGGCACTCTTACGGCGGCTTCATGACCATGTGGGGCGTGACGCACTCGCAGCGCTTCAAGGCGGCGGTAGCCGGCGCCGGCATTGCGAACTGGATCTCCTACTATGGCCAGAACGGCATCGACCAGTGGATGATTCCATTCTTCGGCGCTTCCGCTTATGACGACCCGGCGATTTACCGCCATCTGTCGCCGATCGAATCCATCAAGGTGGCGCGCACGCCAACGCTGGTGTATGTCGGCGAGCGCGATGTCGAATGCCCGCCGGCGCAATCGATGGAGTTCTGGCATGGCCTGAAGGCGATGGGCGTGCCGGCTTCGCTGGTGATCTACGAAGGCGAAGGTCACAGCATCCGCGAGCCGGAGCACCAGCAGGACCTGCGCAAGCGCACGATCGAATGGTTTGGACGTTACCTGGGTGAGTAAGTAAGACGATGCGTTTGCGGTACAAGATGATGACAGCCCTATTGGCGACGGGGCTTTGCTCGGTAGCGCTGGTGGGCGCAGTTGCCTATGTCAGCGTCAATTACAAGGTCGACTCCTTGCGCCGGCAGCAGGCGGCCGAGCACTTCCACACCTATATGACGGCCTACCTGGCCGAATATGGCGACTGGCAGACCGCCATCGCGACGGAGTCCTTCGACCGCTTTGTTCGGCGGCAGGAGGAAGGACGCCAGTCCGGCGCCGAACTGCCCAGCGAAATGCTGGAACGCATGCCGCCGCGTATCAACAACCAGGCACGCCATGCACCGCCGCCGCACGATGGCATCTATGTGCCGCGCGAAGGCGGCGGACCGCCACCCGACCCGACCTTGCCTGCCGCGCGCCGCATGAGCGGAACTCCGCCGCCGGACGGTGGCCTCCCGCCCCCCGACTACAGCGATGCGCCACAAGATCCAACCCTGCCTTCAGCCCGGCGCTTAGCGCACGATGGTAATGGCCCTCCGCCAGAAGCCGGGCGCCCACCCATGGATGGCGACCGTCCGCCGCCGCCCCGGCGCGATGGACCGCCGCCGTTCCGTTTCATCCTGACCGATGCGGGCTATCGCGTCCTTCTCGGCGGTGGCCAGTTCCACTATGGTGAAGCGCTGCCGGAAAACCTGCGCGCATCTGCACGGCCCATCGTGGTGAAGAACCAGACGGTTGCTTACATGTCGTCGGAAGGCACGCTGGCACCGACGCCGCAGGAACAGAAATACCTCGATGCCCTGTACAACTCCCTGCTGTGGGGCATCGCAGCCGCAGCCGGGCTGGCAACGCTGCTTGGCGTGCTGCTAAGCCGTGGCCTGTCGCGCAGCCTGAGTGGCCTCACCAGGGCGGTCAAGCGCATGCAGAAGGGCGAGCTGCGGCAGGAAGTGCCGGTGCGGGGGAAAGATGAAGTGGCCGCACTGGCGAGCGCCTTCAATGCCATGAGCGCCCAGCTCGCGCAAAGCCACGAAGAGCTGAATACATCTCACGCGACTATCCTCGAACAGGCGGAGCAACTGCGCGAACTCAGTATCCGCGACGCCCTCACGCAGCTTTATAACCGCCGCCACTTCGACGAACAGGCCAACACCTTGTTCAACCAGGCCGTGCGCCACAAACGCCCGCTGGCGCTGGTGATCTGCGATATCGACCACTTCAAGAGGATCAACGACACCTACTCGCACGCCACCGGCGACACCGTGCTGCGCCACGTCGGCAGCATCCTGCGCAAGCACATGCGTCTGTCGGACCTGGTGGCGCGCTATGGCGGCGAAGAATTTGTGATTGCCTTCCCCGAAACGGCAGGCCCGCAGGCCGTTGCCCTGTGCGACAAGCTGCGGGAACTGGTCGAAGCCTTCCCATGGCATGAAGTCCAGCCAGGCCTCAAAGTGACGATGAGCATGGGCGTGTATGCCGACGTCGCTGCCGGCAGCGCGGAAACCATGCTGCAGAAAGCCGACGCGCTGCTCTATCGCGCCAAGGAATCAGGCCGCAACCGGGTATGCTTCGCTTCTTAACAGGAGGAGGTGATCCAGTGCGCATTTTTTCAGGCCTCATATTTGCAGCCGTAGTAAGCCAACAAGCCGTTGCCGCGCCGGACGTGGTTCCGCTCGAATTCTTCAACGGCATTCCATTCCTGAATGTCACCGTCGGCGCATCGTCCAGCCGCATGATGTTCGATTCGGGTGGCCGGCTTGGCATTTCCCTGCCTGCCGCGACGATCTCCCAATCGGGTTCGGTCAAAGTGCTCGACGAGAAAAAGAAGTTCCGGGATTTGCAGGGCACGGTGTATGAAACGCCTCGCCTTATCGTAGAAAAAGTCATCGTAGGTTCCACGATGCTCGCGCCGGTGAATGGGCAGCTCCACGTGCAATGGGGCGGCGCGCCGGAAGGCCCCGAAGCTGAATTGACCAAGGCACGCGCAGGCGGTGCTATCGGCCTTGAGGCCTTTACGAACTTCCCGCTGATGTTCGACTACAAGCAGCGCACTTTGTCGATTCTCGATGCGGCGCAGCTTGCCGAATTTGGCCCGCAGAAGTGGCACATCTTCGACCTCAACTTCGGCGGGGAGGGTCCAATGGTAACCCTGGTGGCGAACGGCAAGCGGCTCAAATTCGTGCTGGACACTGGGGCCCAGGTCAACGTGATCAAGTATGGCGCCGCATGCGATACCAACCAGGCATGCGAGCTGCGTGACATCAGCGGAGCGCTGAACCTGACCATGAAAATCCACCGCATCAAGCTTGACGGTGCCCCTTTCGACGGCATCCTCGGTGCGCCATTTTTCCGCGGCCACCGCGTCGTGTTCGACGTTAAAGACGGAAAGCTGTACGTCGCGCCAAATGCACTTTAAGGGTGCTTTGGGCTTTCTGGTCAGGCGCCGCCTGCAGAAAAGATGCGGTTGATCTCCTTTGCCGGCATGGCTTCTCCAGCGTAATTGAAGGTGCCTGCGGATTGCACTTCGATTGCGGCACGCATTAGCGCACCGTAGGCAGCACGTGCCAGCGAGCCACCCAGGCTCACGCGCGCAACGCCCAGTTCACGCAATTCTTCTACATTGAGCTGGACGCCCTGGAAGCCCATGATGACATTCAGCGGGCGGTCGATCGAGCTCACGATGGCGTGGATATCCTCTTTCGACTGGATGCCTGGGGCAAACAGCACGTCGGCACCGGCCTCCTGGTATGCCTGCAGGCGCTGGATCGTGTCCTTGATGTCCGGGCGCCCGTAGAGGTAGTTTTCCGCGCGCGCGGTCAGCATGAATTTGAAGCCGAGGGAACGTGCAGCTTGCGCGGCTGCGCGGATCCGTTCGGCCGCCAGGCCGACGTCGTAGAGCGGATTGGCTGAGTTCCCGGAAGCGTCTTCAATCGATCCTCCGACAACGCCTGCTTCGGCCGCCGCAATGATCGTTTGCGCAGCCGCTTCGGGCGTATCGCCGAAGCCGTTCTGCAGGTCGGCGGAGACCGGGAGATCGGTCGCGGCGGCCAGCTCCGCGAGGTGCGGGATCATGGCGCGCGCGTCGACACTGAGGTCGCTGCGTCCTTGAGAGAAGGCGTAGCCTGCACCAGTGGAGGCCAGCGCCTTGAATCCAAGGTGCTCCAGCAGGCGCGCCGAACCGCAGTCCCAAGGATTGGGAATGACGAAGCAATTGCCCCGCTGATGCAGCGCTTCAAACTCCTTCGATTTCTCAAGCTGGCTTTTCATCTCATCCTCAAATAGGCGGAAGCCCGTGCATGGCGCGGGCTTTGTTGCATTCAGGGGTGTATTCGGTGAATTCGCGGCAAGTGGAGGAGCGCTCGGCATAGATGGTGCAGCCGACTTCCTTGCCCACTTCACCGGAAAGCGCGATGCAGCGCACCGGCTTGGCTTCCGTGCCGCGCATGGCCGCACGGTGGGGCGTGATGGGGACCGTCAGGTGTGCGGGAACCGCTTCACCCCAGTAGAAGGAAACCCTGAAACTGGCGCAGCATGCGCCGCAGCTTTGGCAATGCGACATCCCATTCCTTAATCACCGTTTGCAACGTTGCGAACAATCGCTTCACTATGAACGATGATTTTATCCGCATCTGCCTGGAGAAGGCGGATGCGCCGCTGCACCAGTGGCCAGCCGGACCAGGCAACTTCCGGCTCTGGGACCGGCTCGCGGCGCAGCGGAGCCGCAGGCGGTGTAGCGCCGGTATGGCGCGACAGGGCAACGGACAGGGTGCGGCATACCGAGGCGTGGCTGGTGTCCAGCATGGCGTTCACCGCATCGCTCGGGATATCGCGCACATGGCGGCGCAGGATGGCACGCAAGGCGGCAACGTGCGCTACCAAGAGGTAGTTCTGCACGATGAACAGGTTGATGTCCTCGGCCGCGCGCTGCTTGCTCTCCGGCTCGTCCAGCATGCGCACCAGGGCCGTGCTGAGGGCAGCCAGGGAATCCATCAGGCGCTTGCGCTGGATGCGGTAGATGAAATCATTGCGGTACTTGCCCTGCAACAGGTCGAAGCTGGCCTCCATATAGCTCAGGTTCACCGACAGCACTTGCCGGATCAGGTTCGGCAGCGACTGGTATTCCCAGTTCGCCAGCACGAAGCTGAAGGCGGTCGCAATCGCGGCGCCGACAAAAGTGTCCACCAGGCGTTCGGAAATCAGGTTGCTGCTCGGCGCGACCAGGTACATCCAGAGCAGGATCATCACTGACACCGCAATCGCTGCGTAGCGGTAGCGCAGGTAAATGAAAGTCGGCGTGGCGATGGACGCCAGCACCAGCACAGCCAGGATCGCTGCCGGGTGGTTCATGAACTTCAGCACGACAGCCGTGATGATGCAGCCGATGACGGTGCCGACGATGCGGTCCGACCGGCGCTGCTTGGTCATGCTGAAACTGGGCTTCAGGATGATCACGATGGTGAGGACGATCCAGTAGCTGTGCGCTTTGTAAGGCAGCATGGCGCCAATCGCCAGGCCGGCGGCAATCGCCATCGACACGCGCAAGGCGAAGCGGAAGACCGGCGAGTCCATGCGGAAGTGCGACAGCATCAGCTGCAGTTCGTACTTCTGCTGCGACAGGAAAGGCTGCATATCCATGTCGCGCCAGAACGGCGTGTCTTCATATACCTTCTGGCTCGACACGTGCAGCTCGCCGATCATGCGGATGATGGCGGTTATCTTGTTGCGCTGGGCGCGCAGCACAGTGACGGCCTCGCGGCGCGGCTTGCCGGCGTCGAGATCGTCCTGCAGGCCGGCAATCTGCTGCTCGAGCGCCATCAGTTCCGGCGTGTAGTCGACTTCCGGATACGAGGCGCGCTTGCGGGTCACGGCGTAGGCCACCGACTCGATATCGCGTGCCGCCTTGTACGCCAGGTCGTGCAGCGTGCGCAGGGCAGGCGAGTCGACCAGATGGGTACGCAGTGCCGCGTAGTCGGTGTGCGTAGCCAGGACCTGTTCGTACAGGTCCAGCATGCAGACGTGGATCTGCACCACCACCGCATCCTTGCGGTTGTTATGCGCGCGCAGGATCAGGTCGCGCGAAGCTTGCTGGCGGTCGGCCAGCAAGGCCTGGTGGCGAACCAGCTTGTTGAACTGCTCGGTGAGGTTGTAGCGCGTGTCGTAGAAATCGGCCTTGATGTCGATATAGGCCGCCAGCTCGAACAGCGCTTCTGCCAGGACCTGCTGTTTGATGCGGTGGCGCAGCAAGTAGGCGACGCCCATTGCATAAGCCAGGTAAGCCAGTGCGCCGAACATGAACAGGCCGGCGTGCGCGAACGACTGCGCTGGCGTGAGCACATGCTCGGTCGACATGGTCATGATGAACAGCGTCGCCAACTGCAGCGGCATCGACTTCTTGCCATAGACGACCATCATGCTGGCGAAGAAGCTCACCGCCACCAGCATGGCCATCAACAGCCAGTAATACGGCCCACACAGGCTGATCAGCAGCGTCACGGCGGTGCATAGGAGCACCGAGGCCATCATCTCGTTGAACTTGTGGCGCAGTGGGCTTGGCATGTCCATCAGCGCGGTGCACAGCGCGCCGATGCCAATCGACATCGCGATATGGATGTCGGTCAGCCACATGGCCAGCGCAATAACGCCCACCAGGCCGGCGCCGAAGCGCAGGCCCAGGTGGAAGTAGTGGCTGTAGAAGAAGGTGCGGGGGTCTAGTGCGTAGTGCATGGTCCCCGTCTTACACAATCGACAGGACAGGGTAGCGGCGCCATTCAGGCTCGCGCTGTCGCTGGCAGTTGTGGAAGATGAAGTGCAGCACTGCGTCCTTGTCCTTCACCAGCGCCGGGTTGGCGGCTTTCCAGCTTTCGAATTTGGCTTTGGTTTCCGGCTCGGTGGCCAGGATGTCGGCAGCCAGGTCTTCGAACACGTAGTCGGAGATGTTTTCCTTGCGCTCCAATATGGAGTTGAAGAAGCCCCAGCGGAAGAAGGAATCGTGGCCTTGCGGCTCCAGGGTTTCGACGGCGTAGCGTGCGTTGTCCTGGTCCAGCGAGACGTACCAGTCGCCGGCGCTCAGCTCGAACTTGTCTTCGCGTTTTTCGACTTCCACTTCGTCGTGGAACATATGGCCTTCGTAGGCGGTCGGGCGCGAGGTCACGCTGTTGATGTGGTAGTACTGGGCTTGCACCGTGGTTGGCGCTTCGATGCGGGTCATCTGCACGCCGTTCCATTGCAGGCGCTCGACCACTTCGCGCCATTGCTGCGGGACGACATAGGCTTTTGGCGCCTTGACAATGGTGTCGGCAGGGAAGCGGTTGAACCACTTGATGTCGCGCGCCCATGGCTTGCTGCGGTCGTAGGACAGGCGGATGTAGTCGCCCAGCCTGGATGGGCTGCGCTGCGCTTCGTAGCCTTTGAAATGGAAGGTGCCTGGATTCTCTTCATCCATGCGCCAGGTGACGGCCCATTCCTTCTGCTTGCGCTGTGCGGCCTTGGTGGCGGCGCGCATGGCCTTGATTTGCTCGCCGTGCTTGACGGTGAAGTTGCGCACGGTGTCGACCAGGGCGCGCATCGACTCGTAGCGGTCGGCATAAGGCTTCAGCATGTGCGTCTCCGGCATGAAGCCGATGATGTTATGCAGGGCGGTAAAGCCGGTCGAGAAGCGTGCGGTTTCCAGGAAGTCGGCGATGCCGTCGTCCGGGGTTTCCACAACAGGATTCACGTAAGGGCAGGTTGGCCAGCCGGCGGCGGCCATGTCTTCGTAAATCTGCGGCAGCATGGTGTCGCGCAGGAATTCGCCCAATTCGCCACCGAGCTTGTCGCACTGGGTGTGGATCAGGGTCATGGTGTAGCTGTAATCGGCGCCGTTGGAGGTGTGGGTGTCGACCATCACGTCCGGGTCCCAGGCGGTGATCAGCTGGTTGAAGAACTGCGCGTTCAGCGTGTCGCATTTGACGAAGTCGCGGTTCAGGTCCAGGTGGCGGCTGTTGCCGCGGAAGCCGAACATCTCAGGACCGTCCTGGTTGGCGCGCGAGGTGTTGTTGCGGTTCAGGCAGCCGTCCACGTTGTAGATCGGGACGAACAGCAGGACGGTCTTGCCCAGGGTTGCCAGCAGCTCCGGCTTGAAGCACAGGTCGCGCACCGTCGCCATGCAGGAGTCGATGCCTTCCGGCTCGCCAGGGTGGATGCCGTTGTTGTTGAAGAAGACCGTACGGCCTTCGCGCTTGATTTGATCGCGGTCGAAAACGCCGTCGGCGCTGACCACGCCCACATGCAGGGGGATGCCGCCGTCCGATACGGCTGCCTGTTCAAATTTCAGGATAGTCGGGAAGCGGCGTGCCAGTTCTTCGTAGAAGGCGATGCACTCGGTCCAGAGGGTAGTCTGGTTCTTATTGCCTTTTTCGTAAGGCGTGAGCATTTCTTGCATGGTCTGGATCTCAGGTTTCTGCAGGTGGGGGATCAGCGATTTTACCACTTCAGCCCTGAATTAAGCCTTGCGGCCATTGGCCTCCACCCATTTGGCATAAGCGGCAGCCCAGCCGGCCAGCACTTCCTTGGTCTTGTCGTTATTGACCTTGCCGTCTTCGCCAATCAGGGCGCTGCCGTTGCCGATATAGACCTCAGGGCCCGGCATGACCGGCGCATTCAGGGTCACCATGGTCTGGCGCACATTGTGGTTGCCGGCAAAGCCGCCCACTGCGCCGATGGAAGCGGAGATCACGCCGACCGGCTTGGCGTTCCAGATGCTGTGGCCCCAAGGGCGCGAACCGACGTCGATGGCGTTCTTCAGGGCGCCCGGCATGGAGCGGTTGTATTCAGGCGTGGCAAAGACGATGCCGTCCACGTTGCGCAGCTTGTCGCGGAAGGCGGTCCAGGCGGTGGGCGGCGTGTGCGCGTCGTCCAGGTCCTGGTTGTACAGCGGCAGGTCGCCGATCTCGACGAATTCAAATTGCAGTTCGGCTGGTGCCACTTCCACCAGCGCGTTGGCGAATTTGCGGTTCAGCGAATCCTTGCGCAGGCTGCCGACGATGAGTGCGATTTTCTTGGTCATGGGTGTGGCTCCTTGTAAAACGGACAATGTACATCAAGCGGGGAAAACATGCGCGTCCTGTCGCAACGCGTCGTAAAGGAACTGGCTGAGGGCCTTGATGCGGGCCACGTTGCGCAAGTCGCGGTGGCTCAGCACCCAGAGCTGGGTATGGAAGCGCGGATCGGGCGGCGCCAGCTGCTCCAGTGTGCGCTCACGGTCGGCCAGCATGCAGAGCAGGGGCGCAACGCCCATGCCATTGCGCGCAGCGTCGACCATGGTGACCAGGCTGTCGGTGCGCACCGCAACCTGCGGAGGCGGCACATGTTCGGCCAGCCACTGCGCCGCTGCCAGGTGCGACAAGCTATCGTCCGGCGCCACCCAGCGGTGCGCCGCCCAGTCGTCGCGCGCGATGCCATCGCGCTCGGCGCGGCGCAGGTAGGCGTGCGAGGCGTACAGCGCCGTCGCCAGTGCGCCCACCTTGCGGCCGACCAGGTTGGCCGGCGGCGTGTTCGACGGGCGCAGCGCCATGTCGGCTTCGCGCTGGGTGAGGTTGAGGAAGCTGTTGTTGACGACCAGTTGCAGCTGCACCGCCGGATGCGCTTCCTGGAAGCGGTGCAGGTAGGGCATCAGCAGGCCATGTGCCAGCGTGTCGGTGGTGGTCAGGCGGATGGTGCCGCGCAGTTCTTCATCGAGCCCGCCCACCTCGCGCTGGGCGCTGCCGATTTCCTCCTCGATAGGGCCGAGACGGCCGCGCAGGGTTTCACCGGCGCTGGTCATGACGTAGCCCGATTGCAGGCGCTCAAAGAGGCGCACGCCGAGCGACTGCTCCAGGCTGTCCAGCCGGCGCAGTACGGTGGAATGGTTGACGCCCAGCTCGCGCGCCGCGGCCGAGATGGTGCCGCCGCGTGCCACAGAGGCAAAGTAGCGCAAGTCTTCCCAGTCAAGTTTCTGCATATTTGCGTAACCGTTCTGCTGTTTTAGGGAATTTTAATGCGTTTTTGCGGAGCATACACTGGACTCCATCAAATCACGAAAGGAGCCGACCATGCTAACCCTGTACACCGCCGATACGCCCAACGGGCAAAAGATCACCATCGCGCTGGAGGAGCTGGGCCTGCCGCACAAGGTTCATCACGTGAACCTGTCCGCAGGCGAGCAGCACCAGCCGCCATTCAGCGTCATGAGTCCGAACCACAAGATTCCGCTGCTGGTGGATGACACGACGCCGATCTTCGAATCGGGTGCGATCCTGATTCACCTGGCCGACAAGGCTGGCAAGCTGCTGCCGGCTTCCGGCGCGGCGCGCAGCGTGGTGCTGCAATGGCTGTTCCTGCAGGTGGGGCATATCGGGCCGATGCTGGGGCAGTTGTGGTTCTTCCGCCATGGCGTGGCCAAGGGCAGCCCGCGCAACGAGCAAGCGCTGGAGCGCTACGGCCGCGAGACCCTGCGCCTGTTTGGCGTATTCGAAGAACGCCTGCGCGACAAGGCCTACCTGGCCGGGGACGATTACACGATTGCCGATATCGCCAGCTTCCCGTGGATTCGCTCGCACCATGAGCTGGGGATCACGCTGGCCGATTTTCCTGCGGTGGCCGATTGGGTGGAACGCATCGGAGCGCGTCCTGCCGTGCAGCGCGGCCTGGCTGCGGCAAAGCCATGATTGCCGCCTGGGGCCTGTTGCTGGCCGCAGCGCTGGTGGACATCGCCATGGCCGTCGCGCTGAAGCACGCCGAAGGCTGGACGCGGCTTTGGCCAAGCCTCTTCGGTCTAGCCTTCGCCAACGGCGCGATCGTCCTGCTGACAATGGCCTTGCGCCAACTGCCGGTCGGCACAGCGTTCGCGGTCTTCACGGGGATAGGTGCGGCGGGTGCCGCCCTGGTTGGCATCGTGGCATATGGAGAAAGCGCCACGCCACTGCGCTTAATGCTGATCGCCACCATCATCGCCAGCATCGCCGGCCTGAAGCTGACAAATGGCTGAGCCCGTGTCCCACCTTGGGGTCACACCCGAAATGGGACACGGGCTCAGCTGGCCAATGCATGGGCTCGTGTCCCGAAACGGGTGTGACCCCAGGGTGGGACACGGGCTGGGCTGTAGCGCTTACTCGGCGTTCATTTCCTTCAGCAGGTTGTCGGCCTTGTCGATGTACTTCATGTTCCACAGCATGTAGCGCAGGTCGACCTGGATGTCGCGGGTCTTGGCTTTGTTGAAGTCCCAGTCGGAAATGATCGAGTCCAGGGTGCCGTCGAACGCCAGGCCTACCAGCTCGGCTTTCGAGTTCAGCGCGGCGGAACCGGAGTTGCCGCCGGTGATGTCCAGCGTGGCCAGGAAGTTCACAGGCACGGTCTTCAGCTTGGGATCGACATATTTGCCGAACTGCTTCTTGTTGATCGCGTCGAGCTGCGCTTGCGGGGCGTTGAATTCGCCTTCGCCGGTGGCTTTGGCTTTGACGCCGGCCACGGTGGTGAATGCGGTCCAGCCCTTGGTACCGTCGGCGCCTTCATCGCGGCCGGCGATCTTGCCGAAGGTGACGCGCAGGGTGCTGTTCGCGTCCGGATACACAGCCTGGCCTTTCGAGTTCATGAAGGCGATCTTGGCCTTCATATAGCTGGCATAGGCTTGCTGGATCTTGCCGGCCAGTTCTTCGTTGGCGGCTTCCTGCTTCAGGCCTTCGTCATACAGGGCCACGGCAGCCTTGATGAAGGCGTCGTCGCTGGCCTTGAAGTCTTCAGGCTTCTTGCCCAGCCAGGAGGCGCGGAACTCGCCTTCTTCCAGCTTGGAGCCGGTGTACAGCTTGTCCAGTGCTGCCGACAGTTCGGCTTCGCTCATGCCGGCCTTGATGCCCAGCACGGAGTCGAATACCGCGTTGTGTTCAGCCGCCGGCTGTGCGTTGTACTGCTTCAGGTTGTTCAGCACGATCGCCTTGTCCACCTTGGCCACGTACGTCTTGTTGGCGCCTTTGACCGATTGTTCGATGCGCTTGACGTCGCGTTCCTGGTAGCCGGCCTTGCGGTCGGCGTTAGGCTTGGTGTTTTCGTTGGACAGGCGGTACATCGTGCGGGCGATGGTCAGCATGGCTGGCGAGGAGCGGTCATAGAAGAAGTCGCGCTTGTTTTCGGCGTCGCGCTGGGCGATCAGCTTTTCCACGGCTTCCAGGTCGGCGCCGAAGCTTGCCTTGCGCTTGGCGTCGGCGTTCACCCAGGCCTTCAGGGCTGCGTGTTCGGCGCTCTTGCGCTCGAGGACATCGCTGCCTTCGTAGCTGTTCAACATGCCTTTGCGGTTCTTGTAGTAGTTGTTGATGTTGGCGACGCGGCCGGCGACCTTCAGGGCCGCATCGCGGTCTCCCTTGGTTTCGCGGTCGATGATGGCCAGAGTCTCGTTCGAGTTCTGGATGAAGGCCGGGTATTCGAAGCCGAAGGTGTTCGACACTTCGGATGGCAGGCGGTGGCGGTTGGTGCGGCCTGGGTAGCCCAGCACCATTACGAAGTCGCCTTCCTTCACGCCTTCCTTGGCCAGCTTCAGGAAGGATTTAGGCTCGTAAGGCACGTTGTCCTTGGAGTAGTCGGCGGCCTTGCCGTCCTTGCTCACGTAGGCGCGGTAGAAGCCGTAGTCGCCGGTGTGGCGCGGCCACATCCAGTTGTCGGTGTCACCGCCGAACTTGCCGACGCCGGCTGCGGGTGCATGCACCAGGCGCACGTCGCGGATTTCCAGCTGCTTGATCTGGTAGAACTCCAGGCCGCCGTAGAAGGAGGACACGGTACAGCGGTGGCCTTCGTCTTTTTCGCACTCGGCGACCAGCGCCTTCTGGTTTTTCTCGATCGCGTCAAGGCGCGCTTTGCCCTGCAGCTTGGCTACGTCCGCAGTGATGATCTTGTCGGTGACGTTCAGCACTTCCTTGGTCACGAACACGCGGCTGCCCGGGGCGGCTGGCAGCTCTTCATCAAAGCTGTGTGCCACGAAGCCATTTGCCAGCAAGTCGCGTTCCTTGGTGGAGTTGACCGCCACGCTGTTGTACACGCAGTGGTGGTTGGTCACGACCAGGCCTTTCGGCGACACGAAGGACGCGGAGCAGCCGCCCAGGCTCACGATGGCATTCATCGGGAATTCGGTCAGCTTGGTCAGCGAAGCTGGATCCAGCTTCAGGCCAGCGGCCTTCAGTTGCTTGGCTACTTGTGGCAGCTGCTGCGGCATCCACATGCCTTCGTCTGCGAAGGCTGCGGAGGTGGTGCTCAGGACGGCGAGCGCGAGGAGAGATTTTTTCATGTGAATTGTATGTGTTGAGGTGACGGCCCGGGCATCCTGGCGCAGCGGGCGCCCTAGAGTATCGGCACGGCGGCGGCTGGCGTCAACACTAAAAACCGGGCTTAAAACTGAAGAAAATTTGCCAGCGGGTGGCGCTAATTACTTTCTTGCAACGCGCGTGGGCTTGCGCTCAGCGCAAGTTGAGGTAAAGCAGGGTGGCAATGGTGGATAGCCAGGACGTCAGGATCAGGGCGGTCTGGCGGTCGAATTTGCGATCCATCCGCGCCACGAGTTCGTCGTGGCGGCGGCGTGCCTCGGCGTGC